>JBHJOH010000027.1:0-55676 GCA_050329955.1 Acidimicrobiia bacterium
GAAACCCCGGTTGGCGATGGCAACCTCGACCCTTTCACGATCGCGTGGATCGCAGGTTGCCCACCGAGCCTCTTCTTCGTCGAGCTGAGCCAAGAACTGGAAGCGGGCACGCGTTCTGCGTTCCCATCCCTCGATGTCGGCCGGTTGCGTCAGGACCCCGATCGACTCGGGCGCGAAGTCTTTGTCGCGTTTGTGGCGGAGTATGTCGAGCGGATCGAGCGGGCGGTCGCCTCGCCCATCGTCGACCACGTCGCCCCATACCTTCAGGACCCAGAGCCGGCGGACCATCGGCTCGTCGACGGCTCGCCCGGCGAACTGCGCCAGGTCGTACACGTCTCGAGCGAGCGCCGTTCGTCGATAGCGAGCCAGCTTCTCTGCACACGCCTCGCTCTCGGCGATGACCGGAACGGTGGGCAGGGTGAACTCGTAGGCACGATGCACCGGGATGTCGACGAAGTCGAGCCGCTCGGGTGGAAGGATGAGTGGGCGCCGTGCGAACTCGACGGACGCCTGCAGGTCGGGCGCTCCGAGTTCCTCATGTTGGACGCGGAGGTTCCAATGTCGTCCATCCCCGCGAGTCGTGTCGACGCCGAACGTGAAGCCCGCCAGGCGAGCACCGTCGATCGCATCGCACACCGCCAGCACGACATCGTCATCGGGCGCTACGAAGTCGAGGTCGGTCGAGAACCTGCCCGCGTTGCCGAGCCGACACTTGCGCAGACTCGTTCCTCCTTTGAAGACCAAACCGTCACCGTCGAAAAGGCCCTCCTGGCCGAGCAGCCAGAGCAGGTGATCCTGCGCCACGTCGAGCAGAGCCGCTCCATAGGTGTCGGCACGGCCGGCACCGTGGCGGCCGATCAGAGCGCGTGTCAGCCGGGGCGCCATCGTCATGCCTTCCCGGCTCGGCGGAGGTAAGGAGCCGCCAGGTAGTCGGTCACCTTGAACCTGGACGAGAACTCGCCACCAGTTCCCGCGCCCAGCATCACATGGGAAAGCCCCCGGTTCGGACGTTGATCGAGCACCGCCCGTGCCAGTTGCGATTGCTCGCCGAGATCGAGCAGGTATGCCGCTCGCTGCCAAGCAGACGAACTCTGTCCCGTCAGGAGCCGGAGCAGACGGGCATCTTCCACATCGCCAGCGAGGCCGCCGAGATGCACGACAAGATCGGCCCAGGGCATGAACGAGGCAGGGCGAGCTGATAGCTGAACGAGGAGCGCTTCGGGGCCAAAGGCCTCGAGTCCTCCCGCCCACCTGGTGAGATCGAGGTTGCGTCGCCGCAGCAGTTCACGACTGGGAGCGATGTCGACCAAGTCCTCACTCGTCCACCCGAGCCGGACAACAGAAACATGGGTGCGAACCCCGAACGGTGGGCGATCGCCCCCAGGAAGCCAGATCGGCGTCGGACCAACATGTCGCCGGTCGAGGTACCCGAGATGCCAAGCCGCAGCCTCCCCGGCGAGGGCGAAAACAACAGATCGGTCTCGAGCCGCCCACGCACGAAGATCAACGTAAGGGTCGGCGACAGCGTCCTCTCCAGGCGCCAAGTAGGCCCAAACCCCCTTGCGTCGCGACGACTTGAGCCAACCGAGGCGAACGAGCTCTCGGATCGTCGAATCGACCTGACGATCCGAACCGAGCTCGGCAAGATACTCGGCCACGTCCTGGCGTGTCAGCACGGTCGGACGGTCCTGGGCCCACCGCGCCAGGAGTGCAGCAGCCCAACGGGGAATGCGACGATCCGCCATCGATCCCTCTGCCTGCTGAGTCATCTTCCCAACCCCGAGATGTAGGTCCGAACCTGAATCTAGCACCAAAAGGCACGCAATCCAGGTTCGTTCCTACACCACCTCACCGCATGCGACTAGGAAACGATGACCACGCTCACGTAGGGCTCCCTAGACCTGCTCACTGGAAGGCCCGCCCTCCAGTGGAGATACCGAGGAATCGACGGCTCCCACTGCTGATCCAACTCAGGAGCCGGCATCGACACCGGGTGAATGGCCCGCCCGTTCCCTCACCAGCCGAGTCAACCCGGAGCCGTCAGCCAGTAGCGCTACCGGAAGTCGAACCACCCGGCCCTGACCGGTCACGACCTTCAACGCCCGACCATCAGGGGCGACCTCAATGACGTCAGCCCAGGCAACGTCCACCGGCCACGGGATGAACGGATTGATCCACGCCCTGAAGCCATCATCTCGAACGGTTGGCGCAAACCGCGAGGTAAACGTCGACGGCTGTCCAGCGAACCAACCAGCCTGCACAGCCATCGCCCACCCAAACAAGCCGAGCAGGAAGTGGATAGCAAGCTGCCGGCGACTGAACGGGAACACAACCGTCACGGCAGGACCCCTGGAGGCGCAGGAGGTGTGACCAGCCGATCGAACCAGCCACCAGCACGATCGGCCCCAGTCACATTGCCCCAAATCTGGCCGCCTATGGCACATCCGATTCCAGCCAGCCCACCAGCCGCCGCGCACAGGGTTCCCATCGCTCCACCGGATGCCAGCCCTGCGACGTCTCCGCCAGCGATCTGTGCTGCGTTCCGACCGGCCAGGTACGCACCCGTCTCCAACGCATACTCGGCATCACCAGTGTTCAAGTAGGCGCCGGCTGCCTTTCCAGCAGACTCGCCCACACCGACGGTAACCTCGATCGAGTCACCGAAGAACATCGCCCGGCCCAACACCTTCCACGTCCTCGTAGAAGACATCTCGGCCAACACACCCGAGACGTGATGCCTGCCACGTCCCCATTGCGCCACCTTCGAATGACGACCCAACCCCTCGACCTCGCTCATCAGCCTCCGAACACCAACGACGACGGCCGACAACAAGCCGGAAGGCTCGACCACACTCCGCGAGTCAGTCGGGCCGGTAGCTCGTAGGGTCGCCCGCTCATACATCCCCTTCAATCCCGAGTTCGAATCACGAGCAGACCCTTTCGCGTCCTCACACCTCCCACCACCCGCAATGCACGGCTCATGCCCCGACGGGTCGGTGAAGTTGACCGGGTTGTTGTTCACATACGAATACCGGTTGAACGACTGCGGATCACCCGAGTCCGGGATGATCGTGTCCGGCGACGTGAACCTCCCCAACACCGGGTCATACTGGCGGGCGTTGTAATCCATCAACCCCGACGGATCCAACCGCTGACCCGTGAACCCGTACTCAGTCGGCAGACCCGCTGCACCCCGCACCGGTCCGAACGGCAGATACCGCTGCCGAACGTTGGTACCGGCTGGGGTCCGCACCGTCGAACTCGAACCGAGGTGATCACCAAACATCCAATGCAGACCCGCCGCATTCCGCATCGCAATCACCTGACCGGCATGCGAGTAGTACGACACGAGCCCGCCCGCAGACGACCATTCGAAGGTGTTGTCGATCATGACCGTCGTCACACCATTGTCACGACGAGCCACCCGGTTCCCGTCAGCGTCATACAAGAACCCGGTCGTGGTCGTGCCTGCGTGAGTGTTTCAAGCCTCGAGGACTCGTCCCACACCAGGTTCTGGGTTGCCTGCCCGGTGATCGTGCGTGTCGTCATGTTCCCGGCCACATCGTAGGAGAACGTGTTCGACCCCGCCGACGAGCGCCACGGGCTGCAGCCAGAGACAGCTGCATCAGTCCGACCTCCGGAACGACTGCGTGATGATCGCTGGTCACCCGCTGTCCCGCGCCGGCGAACGGTAAACCGTCAACGGTGAACGGTGAACGGCTCCCTGGCCTACCAGCCCATCGAGCGCCCGAGCATGGCCTCGATCGCTTCGATCTCGGGCTGGAGGTGCTCACGGAGGTAGGCCTCGGCTTCGGGGGGCATGGCTTTCTCGGGTTTGGGGGTGTCGCGCACGTAGCTGAAGTTCTCGCCGAGTGAGGCCGGCATGACGTGGCGGAGTCCGAGGAAGTCGAGGAGGCCGGCGTAGGTGCCGGCAGGGTCGGGCCACAGGTCTTCGGTGCGGATCACGTGGATGCGCTCGCGTCCCAGGGCATCGACCCAGCGTTGGAGTTGCGGGGCGTAGCGGCCCCGCTCCATGTAGCCGTGGATGCGTACCTCGACGCCGCGGTGATCGACGTCGGTGGCGAGGCGATGGAGATCACCGGCGATGCGCTCGGGCTCGGCCCGGAGCGCATCGATGAAGGTGAGCGGCTCCTTGTTCAAGCGGCGCTGATGGCCGTACTGGCTGAAGGCCCGGGTGATGGGGCTCCGGAGCAGTGCCACCGCTTTGAGATCGGGGATCCGCTCGGCGGCACGCTCGGCCGCCCTGGGGTGCAGGAGGTAGTCGGGGGTTGCCTCGAAGGCCACCCGGGGCCTCGTCACCAACGGGAAGTGGGCTCGGTACCAGCGTTCGCCCATCGACATGCGGGTCGAGAAGTACTCGACTTCCTTGCGGAGGGAGGCGAACACATCGGGGTGTGATCCGAGGTAGCGGTAGATCGATGATGTCCCGGCTCGTTGGGCCCCGATCACCAGCACGTTGGGCAGCATGCCCATCGGTGGCCAAGCCATCCGGGTCTTCACCCGCCACAGCGAGATCTTGTGCCTGGCGTTGACCGAGAGCTTCTGTCGGGCGATCTCTTTGACGGCGGCCACTGTCAGTACCCGCTGAGCAGGCCGAGCTCCCGTGCGGTCTGCAACGACTTCTGGAAGAGGAAGAGTCCGACGCCACCAACCACCACAGTGGTGACCCCCAGACCGAGGAGCGCCTCGGGCACGGTGAGGACGAACGTGCCAGGGTCATCCATCAGCGCCGAGCGCACCCCGTTGAGCACGTAGGTGTGGGGGAACAGGTAGCTGATGGGACGGAGCCAGTCCGGAAGCTGAGACAGTGAGAACAGTGCGCCGCCGAAGATGGATGCGGCGAGCCCGTAGAGGATGACCACCGGCTGGGAACGCTTGGCCAGCACCATCAGGCTGGCCGAGAGGATTCCGATGGAACTCACTGCCGCCATTCCCGCCAGTACCACCGCCAGGGTGGCGGGGATGCCGGACAGCTGGATATCGGCGCCGAGTGCGCTTCCGATGAGGAGCAGCAGGATGGCGTTGATGAAACCCCGGAACATGTTCCACTGGTTCATCGCCACCGGCATCCACAGCCATTTGATCGGCTCGACCAGGATCGACTCGAACAGCCCACGGTCCTGGATCTGCTGCAGCCTGTTCCCGAACCCCTGCAGCGTTGCCTGCAGGGCTGCGCCCATGGCGAGCCCGATCGTGGCGAACGTCAGGTAGTCGCCGCCCACCTCACGGGAATCACCGACGAGATCGGCGATGAAGAACGACACGAAGATGGGGACGACGATGCCCAGCTGGCCGAGGATCAGCGACATCGGATAACTCATGTCTTCGACGATGTCGGCCCGCAGGAAGGCCATCGAGGTCTGTTTGATGCGCCACAGACGCCGTTTGAGGCCCCTCACGCTTCGTCACCCCGATAGACGGCCGCCAACAGGTCCCGCAGCGGCATCCGATCCTCCCTGACGTTGGTCAGGCCTCGGGTGGCCTCGGCAGGAAGGGCGGTGACCACGTCGCCGATCGTTGCTCCGTTCACCAGCAGCCCACCCACTATGAGCTCTTCGGCTGTATCGACCTCGAGCACCCGGCCGTCGATGAGGGTTTTCTCGGCGGAGCGGGTGGACTCGGGGTCCCGGAACTCGACGACGACCCGAGGCCTTGTCCACATGGCCCTCAGATCGTCGAGGTGGCCGTCGTACTTCACGGCGCCGCCGTCGAGGAGCACGACATGGGAGCTGAGCGCTTCGATCTCGTCGAGGCGGTGCGAGCTGATGAGGACCGACATGTTCCGTTCAGCTGCCACCCCCTGGAGCGTGTTGATCAGCTCGTAGGAGGCGATGGGGTCGACAGTGGCGGTCGGCTCATCGAGGATCAGCACCTGGGGTCGATGCAGCAGTGACCGGGCTAGCTGAAGGCGGGCACGCATACCCGACGACAGCGAGAACACCGAGTCCCGGGCTCGATGACCGATGCCTACCAGCTCGAGTGCTTCCTGGATCTCCTTGCGGAGCTTGGTGCCGCTCGACCCCTGGAGGTGACCGTGGAACACGAGGTTGTCGGCGCAGCTCAACCGCATCAGCAGGCTTCTGTCTTCAGACGGCATCCAACCGATCACCTTGCGCACCGCCATCGACTCGGTCACGCAGTCCATACCCATGATGCGCGCCGAACCGGTGGTTGGCGTCGTGAGCCCGATCAGGATCCGAAAGGTGGTGGACTTCCCCGCTCCGTTGGGGCCGACAACGGCACAGATCTCACCGGCCGGAACCGAGAAGCTGATGCCGTTGAGGGCGTGGACGTCGTTTTTGATCGGTGATCGCAGCAGAAAGCTCATCAACTTCGACGAAGGCTTGTACACCTTCGTCACGTCACGGACCACCACCCCATCGGTGTCCGCCTTCCCGGCGACTGCCGGACCCGCCATCACATCTCCACTCGTCATCAGCTGCTCTCGTTTGGGCTGTGGTGCTGATGCGCGTAAACGACCGCCCGATGCTTTCGGATTGGTGTTCGGTGCCGCGCGCCCTACCCCCTGATCAGGCTAACACGGGTGTCCGAGGCCTCAATGGGGATCAACGGTTACCGCAGGACGGCTCCCAGTCCGGGAACTCCTGGCCCGGCTTGGGCACCGTCGACGACCATCCGTCCCAGAAGGCGGGGATGGTCCGCTTCCCGGCGGTTGTCAGTTCGAAGGCGTTCCCGTTCGCCTCCTGCACCCGGATGATCGAATCGGGCTTCATGCGGGAGATGTCGAAATCGGCCTCCGTCACGTTGCAGCGGACAAAGTCGTACCAACCGTGGAGCCGGTCGTTGTTCACCACGAGCTCGCCGGCGAACTCACAGTCGAGATAGAGGGTGGGCTGGCTCGGCGCCAGGTTGTGGTCGATCATCAGCAGCGACACCGGGGTGTCGTCGAAGATGGTTCGCTCGAAGGACAGCCGCTCCTTGGTCTGGTTGCGCGCCGGCACCGTTGGCTGGGCGTTCTGATCGAGGCCGCCGCCGTTGCCGAAGAACAGGCTGTCCCGGTAGTGGTAACCACGGGTGTTGTACGCACCGTGCTTGACGGGACCGGCCCCGTTGTTGAACGACACGAACCGGTCGATGTTGTGCCGTTCGCTCGAGGTGTTCTGCCACACGAAGATGCCGAACTGGCGACTGTTGTGGGTGATTGAGTCCTCGAATATCCACGGGCTGGACTGGGCGTTCGCCTTCGAGGGCCAGTGATACCCCGACGTGCGCACCCCGCCGCCGACCCCCACCGCCACGCAGCCTATGGCGGCGTTGTTGGTGCCGGCGCCCATCAGGAAGGCCGACAGCTCGTTGGGGCGGGACACGGGGAAGCCGATGTCCTCACGATGAACGTCGGCGGCGATGCAGTTCTCGTAGACGACGTCGTTGGTGTTGTTGATGTCGTCACTGAAATCCGACTCGGGGGGAAGATCCCACCAGTAGGCATCCGCCTCGACGTCGTAGGCCACACAGTCGCGCAGCGTCACGCCGTGGCTGCCATGGACGACAAAAGCGTGATGGAGGGCCCGATGGACCACGGTGCCGGTGACGATGCTTCCCCTGGCCCCTTCGCCCATCAGATGGAAGTGGATCGGGTAGTCCCCGATTTCCGCCGGGTCGCCGACGTCGCGAACCTCGGCGTAGTTGATGGTCTGCGGCACGTTGGACATGATCATGATCCGTCGCATCGGCACCGATGAGGTCCCCTCGATGACGACGTTCCGGGTGAGGTTCATCACCTCGGCCTTGAACACGCCGTGACGATTGCTGACCTGTGGGACCGACGCACCCTTGGTGAACGACCGGAACGAATAGTCCCCGGGGTTGATGGGAGCAACGATCAGCGTGTCCCCCGACTGCCAGGTCGGGTCGTCGCCCGTCCTGTTCCAGCCGACCTTGCGGGTGCCCTGGATGTCGAGCTTGCCGCTGCCCATCACCATGATCTCGCCACCGTCCGTGAACCTGATCCTGTGCACCACCGAGGCGTTGGCCGGTTTCATCCGCAGCGTCCCCTCGACGAGCAACGTGTTGTCACGTCCTCCGGTGAGGGTGAGGGTGACCGAGCGGTTGGGGTCGAACTCGTACACCTGACCGGCCGCGACCGTGAGCGTGGAGACGGTGGTGTCGGCGGTGAGGGTGGCGGCCCGGGCAGCTTGCGGGCGGGTGACGGACGCCACCGCCGGCACCCCGGTGGCAACGGCCACCAAACCGGCCCGGCGAAGAAACTGCCGACGGTTGATTTCGGTCATGATCATGCCTCCCGGCATCCGAGGTGGTCGAGTGCCCTCACCAGGAAGCTGGCCATCTGCGCCCGGGTGATCACGTCGTCGGGGCAGAACCGTGAGTCGCTGCACCCCTTGGCGATGCCGGCCGCCGCCAACGCGTTGATGTCCTCCTCGAAGATCGAGTCGTTGTCGTCGGAGAACACGTCAGGCCCGGATGGCAGGCTCAGGGTCCTTCGGAGGAACGCCGCCATCTGACCGCGGGTGATGCCGTCGTCGGCGCAGTACCGGGTGCTGGTGGGGGGATTACATCCTGTGGTGATACCGACCCCGGTGATGGAGTTGATGTCGCCTTCGAACACCGAGCCCTGGTCGTCGGAGAAGTAGTCGTACTGCGACGTCGGCGTGAGAAAGGAGCGACGCATGAAGGCTGCCATCTGGCCCCTGGTGAGGGTGTCGCCCGGGCAGAATCGATCGGGCGCGCAGCCCGAGGTGAGTCCCCAGTCGGCGATGAGGGCGATGTCGGCCTCGTGAACCGAGCCTCGGGTGTCGGAGAACGGCGACACCTGGGCGAAGGCCGGGACCTGCGGCTGGATCGAGATCGCCAGGAAGACGAAGACCCAGAAGACCGCGCCCGACGGATTCCGCCGCTCGGCGCGTTCGGACGGCTCAGTGCTTGGCACCACGTTCATGCTCCCACCTTCGAATCACCACTTCCCACAAGGCCATTTCCACAAGGCCGCTTCCCACAAGTCCGCTCCCCACAGGCTCATCTCACGAGACGATACCGGCGACCCTCGACAACATTCCCCAATGCAGCGTTAAGCACCGGATAACCGTTCCGAGACGCGGACCCCGGGACTGGCGGATGAGCCACTTCCCCTCCTGGCCCCGGGTAATAGAGTACGGGGAGTGGGGACATTCGAACATGGGGCGGCGTGCACGGTGCGGGTTGAGAGCCCGGACCGATCAGCTGCCGGGCATCCGCAGTGTGATGGCCCGGCCGACGCGCACGCCCCGTTGCGATCCCACCCGCTCGAACCCGAGCCCCTCCAGCAGAGTCTGCATGGTCGGGTTGGAGGTCGCCACCAGCCCACGCACCCGGGGAAACCCGGCCGCGCCAGCCGCCTCGATCGAGGCGATCATCACCCGCGGCGCGTAGCCCCGCACCCGGTACCGATCGTCCACCACGATCTGGTTGAGGTACGCCACCCCGTCGACCGGACGGCTGAGACGCCCGAAGTGAGGGTCCGGATGGCCGGTCACGTTCACCCATTGCAGCCCGGCCGGGGCACCGTCCGGTGTTGCCGCCCACACGCACACGTCACCGGCGGCGATACGGGCGGCGTGGTCCACTCCCGGAGCCAGCAGCGGAGTGAGCAGAGCGAGGTCGGCAGGGGAGGCGATGCGGATCGCCTTGTCGGCCCGGAAGCCCCCGATCGACGTGGCCCGCTCGTAGGCGATGATGTGATAGCGGCCGATGACCATGTGAGATCGAGCAGGATAGAGCCGATGCACCAGGCTGCCAGTGATACATCGAGGCTCGAGCCATGAGATCTCCCGACGCGGTGCTGGCGCCCGATGACGCCGCCCTCCCGGTCGCCGAGTGGGACGACCTCGCCCGGTCGACCGGTGGCTCGTACTTCCAGACCGCTACCTGGGCTGTCGCCTGGTGGGATCGCCTGGCAGGCCGACCCGAGACTCTGGTCGGCCTGTGGCGGGATTCGGCGGGTGCACTCGAAGGGGTTTGCGCAGTGTCGAGGGTCACCCAGCCTCTCCTGCGCTCCGGCGGCCCCGCCGTGCGCATGTGGGTCAACACCGGCAGCGGAGCCGGGGCGGGCGATCACCTCGGCTGGCCCGGGCGTCCCGAGATCCGCGGTGACATGGTCGGCTGGGTGACCGGCGCAACCTCTGGCCCGGTTCTCCTGTCGAATCTGACCGCAGAGGGCGCCGGCGGACTGGCCGAAGCCGGGTTCGACAAGGTCGAGGACAACCCGACCCTGGTTGCACCCCTTGGCTCGGGCCCGGATTGGTTCCCCGGCTCGTCCGACTTCGCCAAGAAGCTCCGCTACTTCGAACGGCAGCTCGAGAAACTCGGCATCTCGATCGCCATGGTGCCGGCGTCAGGCATCGACGCAGACCTGTTCAAACGCCTGCTCGAGCTGCACGCCGTCCGGGCGGAGGGAATGGGTTGGGGATCGAGCTTCGATCACGACCGCGAAGCGTTCCATCGGCAACTCATCGACCGGGCCGCCGACGGTCAAGGGCCGATGGCGTGCGTGGCCCGGCTCGACGGAGACGTCGTGGGGGTGCTGTACGGCTTCCGATTCGGGGCGACCTTCGCCTACTACCAGACCGGGTGGTCCCAGGAGTACGTGAAACAGAGCCTGGGATCGGTCCTGGTGACCACGACGATGCGCCATGCCGCCGAGACCGGCGCCACCACCTTCGACTTCCTGCGGGGTGATGACGCCTACAAGCGCAGGTTCGGCGCAGCGCCCGTGGCCGACTCCAGCTGGGCGCTGCAACGCGGGATCGCCGGCGCCGCGGTCGGACTGCGAAGGAAGGCCGCCGAAGTGATGAAGGGACGGTCGCGATGAAGCAGGCGGTCAAGCGCGTGGTCCGCACCGTGCAGCGAGCCGAGTACGCCATCTCGGCGCCGGAGAGGGCCCTGACCCGTCGGGGGATCCTGTCGAGCGACAAACTCGCCCTCCCGCAGTTCCTCGGCCTCGGAGCCCCCAAGGCCGGTTCCACCTGGCTGCACCACTGCCTGGCGGCCCATCCGGGCGTCTTCGTTCCTCCCGAGAAGGAACTGCACTACTTCTGCCACTTCTACCACCACTCGTTGCGCTGGTACGCCGGCCACTTCGATGCCGCCGGGGATCGGCTCCGGGGCGAGGTCACCCCCAACTACTCGGAGTTGACCCCCGATCGGATCGACGTGGTGGCCGACCTGCTCCCCGACGCCCGGCTGCTGCTGATGATCCGCCACCCGGTGGACCGTGCCTGGTCACACGCCCAGATGAACGTGGCCCGTCAACGCAACCGCCCCGTCGACTCGGTCCCCGTGTCCGAATACATCGCCCACGCCCGCTCGGCTCACAGCCTCGACAGTGGGGACTACGAGGGGATCGTGGACCGGTGGAAGAAGCGTTATCCGGCCGAGCGGCTGTGGGTCGACAGCTACGACCGGATGGTGTCGGACCCCAAGGCGCTGCTGACCTCGCTGTTCGACTTCCTCGGCGTCGGTACCGACGTCGACTGGAGCACCTTCCCACTCGACACCGTGATCGACCGCGGTGCCCCCGGCGCCGACCTGGTCGGCTCCCGCGGCGGGGGCAGCGCAATGCCAACAGAACTCGAAGCCGAGTTGAGAGCGATGTACGCGCCCCGCATCGAGCGGATGAAGGAACGATTCGGGGATCTGGTCGCTGACTGGGAGTGACCTCCAACAGCCTCAACCATCTAGGACGTCATGGAAGACAGCCAACCCACCACGGCGCAGACCGCTCGAGACCTGGTCATCGGAGAGATCCGCCGCGCCTACCCGCCGCTCCTCACCGTTCCCCAGGTCGCACAGCTCATGCAGTGCTCGAAAGAGGACGTCTACGACAAAGTCCACCGGGGCGAGATCCCCGCAGTCCGCTGGGGCAAGCAGTTCCGGTTCTTCCGAGACGAAGTCATCGAATCCCTCATCGGACCGCTCGACCACCCGAGAGGCGACCTCACCTGATTCGAGCGCCGGGACCAAGAGCATCACTGGGCTTGCGGGCGGTCACCCAGTCACCGACGTGGCCTGGGTGACCGGTCCCAACCTCGACGACGGATCCCACCGTGCAGGTCTGCACGGGCCTGGCGCGAGACGCGCACCGTTCCACCCCTTCAGTTGATCCGGTCCCACTTCCATATGATATAAGCTTGCACTACTAGTAGGCATACCTTATGCTACGGCCGTGTGGGAAGTCGAGTACACCAACGAGTTCGAGCAGTGGTGGCTCTTGCTGACCGACGATCAGCAAGAAGCCCTCGACGACCGAGTGACCCTGCTCGCCGAAGCCCGCCCAGGCGCCACGCCATCTTGTTGCTGGGTGGCGACAAGTCCGGCCAGTGGAAGGAGTGGTATCGATGGGCGATTCCCCAAGCCGACGACTTGTACGACCTCCACCTCGAGGAACTGAGAAACGAAGGGCTCCTCGATGACGAGTCATGACCTTGAAAGGAACAACGCCATGCCATCTACCAAGAGCTATCGCGAGCTTCACAGCAGAGTCGCCGCACGCCCCGGCGCTGCCGAGCGGCTCGCCGCGCTTCGGGACGAGACCCTCACCGAGATTGGCCTCTACGAGCTGCGCCGCGCCCTCGAACGCTCCCAGACCGACCTGGCCGCTGCATTGGGCATCAGTCAGTCGGCCGTCTCCCAGCTGGAACGCGGCGAGGATGTCAAGCTTTCAACCCTCCGCAACTACATCCAGGGACTCGGCGCCCACCTCCAGATCATGGCCGTCTTCGACGACGGCGAAGAGGAAACGGTTATCCCGATCCGCATCGGCGCAGACACCTAGCCTAGATAGATAGATAGATAGATAGATAGATAGATGGCTCGACCCGCCGCACCCGGTGGGCGATGAGCCTTCCACCGTCTACCAGCCCCCAGCCGCAGGTGTACGTGTGGTTGAACGGATCGGCCCCCCACCGCCGAGTCGTACGTCGACCCACCGATCTCGGCCGCCTGGGCCGTCGTCACATGCCCACCCTGCGGCTCCGCGACCCCATACAACCGGTCCAACGCTGATGGCACGAATATGTAACGATGATCTTCACATTCATGCAGGAGCGCACCGCTCAACAGCGCAGATCACCCGAATCCGGGATGATGGTCTCAGGTGCCGTGAACCCGTGAAGCTCCAGGGCAGAACCCCGAGGCAACGCGGCGTCGATCACACTGCATCCAGCGGCACGGCTTCGCTCGAGATGACGTCACGCAGGAGCGGATGGACGGCATTCTCGGCCACCAGATCAACACGCCGACCGAAGACCTCGCTCAGGTCGTCCTCAAGGGCGAAGATCCGGAACCCAATCCCAGCATCCGGCTCGAACACGTACAGCAGGTCCACATCACTCGCGTCCGACTCGTCCCCCGAGCCACCGAACCGAACACGCTCGAGCGCGCTACACCGAACGTCCCGCACACCTGCGCGAGTTCGGCCAAGTCGGTTCGTTCGAGGATCGTGCTCATTGGAATCTCACTCTCGCGCCGCACCAGGCCAACGGCCAGCATCACCAAGGATCGCCGAGATCAGGCCACCGCAAGCGAGGCGGGACAGACCCGAGTCGAGTAATCCATCAACCCCGACGGATCCAACCGCTGACCCGTGAACCCGTACTCAGTCGGCAACGACACCGACCCCCGGACTCGTCCGAACGGCAGATACCGCTGCCGGACGTTCGTACCAGCAGGGGTTCGCACCGTCGACGTCGACCCCAGCTGATCACCGAACATCCACTGCAGACCCGTCGCACTCCGCATCGCAATCACCTGACCGCCATAGACGCCGGGCCACCCGACTGCCGCCGGCGTCCGGTCGACGTCGCACGCCGGCTGGTCTCTCGAGACTGGTCGACTATCCCGGACGGTCCTGGGAGCGATCAGGGGATGAGGTGGAACGCATCGATGTGGGCGGGTCTGACGGTTCGGAAGTCCCGATGGTCCAGGGTCGCGATCGTGGTCAGCTCGAGGCCTTCGGCGACGGCGACGGTGGCCGCGTCGACGACATCGAGGTTCAGGTCGGCGTAGGTGATGACCAACTGATGAGCCCGAACCCAATCAGTACCTGAGAGCTCGACCGGTTCAACGAACGCCGCCTGCGCAGTGGGACCAGCACGGTCGAGCAGGCCTCATGATGTCGGGAGCGACGGTCCGCTGCGGCCAGCCAAACGTTGGTGTCGACCAGCAGCACGAAGTGTCAGGCGGGCCGGCGCGCCAAGGCCGCCGCACGCAGCGAGTGAGTGTCGGTGGACGCCCACTCCGGGTCGCCCGAATCGAACGACCCAACGAACGCCGCCAACGTCCCCGCCTCGTCGCCGACCGGTTGCGCAGCGCCGAAATGCGCCTGAAGCGCTTCGACAGTGACCTGATCGACGCTGACTCCACGACGAGCAGCCTCAGCAGCAAGCCGCTCAATGAGATCTTCGGGGACTTCGACAGTCATCGACATGCGGGTCACTCTACCGTCCACCAGTGACAGATATCACCCTCTGCCACTGACACCGAGCGCGCCGACACGTCCTCTCCGGCACCGAAACGGCGGATACCGGGGCCTCACATCGGCATCTATTGGCATCCGCATCGTCGAGTTGAATCCCAGATGGTCACCGAGTATCGGAGGCAGACCAGTCGAGTTCCGCATCGCAGTCGGACCACCCTGGAGGCTCCCGAGGTGACCATTGGCTCTCCGGGGTCGGTGCGTTCGTCCGGGACCCTCCTGGCGACGCCACCCGAGATTGCGGGAAGTTCTGGTCGCCCGGTTCAGCGTCGCTCGGCGAGCATGCCCAGGTACATGTCCTCGAGTCGACGGGTGACCGCCTCGATGCGGTAGTTGGCCATCACCTCGGCTCGGGCCGCCTCCGACATCTTCGCCCGTGTCTCCGGGTCGGCCAGCAGTGCCGACACGGTGACGGCCAAGGCGTTGGCGTCCGCCGATCGGAACATGACCCCGGTGGTCCCAGGATCGACTATCTCGCCGAAAGGTGGGGCGTCCGAGACGGCACACGCCGCTCCCCCGCCCGCCATCGCCTCCAGCAACGAAACCCCCAGACCCTCGAACAACGAAGGGAACACGAACACGTCCGCCGCCATCAGCAGGGCGGGCACGTCATCGCGCACCCCGAGGAACAGGACATGGCGTTCGATCCCGAGGTCGCTCACCAGGGTGCGCAGCATGGGCGAGGAGTTGCCGTCGCGGCCGGCGAACACGGCCACCACCTCGGGATGGCGTTCAGCGATCGCCGGGAGTGCCTCCAGTAGGTAACGCTGCCCCTTCTGGGGCTCCTGTCGGGCCACGTTCAACAGCATCGGGGCATCGGGCGCCACGCCGATCGACTGGCGCAGGGCGGCTCGGTCGACGGCCGCCCGATGATCGAAGGACTCGACATCGATGCCACGCGGGATGATCACCACCCGACCGGCGGGGATGCCCACGTTGGCCTGCCAGGAACGTGCCACCGCCTGGGTCAGGGCGTGGAAGCGGGTCACCTGACGCATGGTGATCCGATCGAGCATCCGGTGACCGGCCAGCTTGAGCGAGCTGACCGAAGGATTGTCGACGGTGCGGACCGGATCATGGCTGATGTTGACCAGGCTCTCGACCACCGGGATCCGCCTGCGACGGCCGACCACTCGGGCGGCCAGGGCTGCCTCCGCGAGCGAGCAGTGCAGGATGTCGGGGCGTGTCTCCATCACATAGCGGTCGAGGGCCCGGATGATCGCCATCCGGCCCGGCGTCTCCCCGACACCGAACAGGGCGTGTTTGGGGATGTCCGGCAGCGGGTCGTCGAGATCCCGACGGAACACATGGGCGACACTGTGGGTCAGCTCCGGGTGCGAGAACCTCCGAAGGTTGTTGTAGAGCTGGTTCTCGGCGCCGCCGGAGGTGCCGAAACGGTTGATGACATGCAGTACGTGGGCCACGTCAGGGACCGTCGTACCCGGAGAGCCGGCGGCGGAGGACGTCCTCCAGGCGGAACCCTCCCCGCATCCGCCCCCGGAAGAAGGCGAACCCGTCCGAGAGCTGGACCGGAAGGCGCGGGATGGCGTTGGAGGGCGCCCCCAGCGAGGTGCGACAACCCGCCACGGTGGCCGTGTCGTAGGCCGCCCGCACGATGGGGTCGGCCTGTTCCGACCAGTACCCCCAGGTGTAGGTGAAGTGCTTGGGGGTGTGACCGATCCGTTCGGTGATGAGGCGGTTGGAGACCCCCACCTCTTCCTCGATCTGGGCGGCGCTGATCAACCGGAAGTCAGGATGGGTGTGGGTGTGGGCCCCGATGGTGACCAGACCGGAGTCGACCATGTCGCCCACCTGGTCCCACGTGCAGGGAACGGACAACCCGTCGTCTCGGAGCGGCGCCCGGCTCTCGATAGGTTGGCTGGTCAGATACAACACGAAGGGCAGACCGAGATCCCGGAGGATGGGGAATCCGTTGCGGTACATGTCGTCGTAGCCGTCATCGAAGGTGATGACGTAACGGTCGGACGGATCGTCCGGTGTCGCCAGCACATCCTCGAGCGAGACCACTCCGCCCGTCGAAGCCAGCCAGGTCATCTGCCGGCGGAAGTCCTCCAGGGCCAGGTCCATCTCCTGGCCGTTGCCGGCTCCGACCTGGTGGTAGACGAGGAAGCGGGGACCCCGCAACGCCGGGCCGAGACGATCGAACGCCATCGAGGCGGTCTTGAGCGATCTCCGGGCGATCGTGGCAGGAAGGCTCATACGTTCGGCCTCTTCACAGGATGGGCGTTCACACAACAGTGAAGCCGCATGTGGGTGACACGCAAGCGGAGGTGTACCCGGGTCCACATGGACCCGGGTACATCCCGATCACTTCAGCGTGACGACTTCTTCCGCGTCGAACTCGCGCAGGTCGACGACCTGATCGGCGGTGGTCATGGCAGCCACGCCCTTGACGATCCCGATCAGATCCTGGGAGGCCTCGTTGCGGGCCAGCGTCTCGAGCGTGCGAACGGCATCGAGTAGCGTGACCGCTCCCGGCGCCGGTGGCCGGGCCAGGTTGATCTTGGGATGGCTGCTTGGCTGCAGGGGGACCTCGGAAAGGATCTCGTAGAGCTTCTCGCCAGGTCGGATCCCGGTGACGGCGACCTCAATATCACGGCCGGGCACGAGACCCGCCAGGCGGATCATGCGGCGGGCGAGGTCCATCACCTTGACGGGCTCGCCCATGTCGAGCACGAAGACCTCTCCGCCCTGGGCGAGAGTGGCGGCCTGCAGCACCAGCTGCACGGCCTCGGGCACCGTCATGAAGAACCGGGTCATGGCCGGATCGGTGATCGTGACCGGACCACCGGAGTGGATCTGGTGCACGAAAGTCGGAACCACGCTTCCGCGGGAGCCCAGCACGTTGCCAAACCGCACACATGTGTAGATGCAGCCATCGCGCCGCTGATTGGCGACCTGGGTGAGCATCTCGGCGATTCGTTTGGTGGCACCCATCACTGATGACGGCTCCACAGCTTTGTCGGTCGAGATGAGCACGAAGCGGTCGGCTCCAACCCGGGAGACGGCGTCGATCACGTTCTTGGTGCCGAGCACGTTGGTGAAGACTGCTTCCTCGGGGAAGTGCTCGAGCACGGGCACGTGCTTGAGCGCTGCGGCGTGGAACACCACCTCGGGGGCGTTGGCGGCCATGACCTTGTTGAGCTTGGCGGCGTCGCGGATGTCACAGAGCACCGACTTGACCAGGCTCCCCTTGGCCCCGACCCTGAGCACCGTCTCGTGGAGATGGGTCTCGTCGTTGTCGAGGGCAATGACCGCCGCCGGCTCGAAAGCGAGCACCTGGTTGACGATCTCCGAGCCGATCGAACCACCGGCGCCGGTCACCATCACCCGACGCCCCCGCACCAGTTCCTCGACCGAGCCGAGATCGGTGGCGATCTCAGGTCGGGGGAGGAGGTCCTGGAACTCGATGTCCCTGATGTCGATCGGTGTCTCCTGACCGTCGAGCACCGATCCGGCACCGGGCGCCACCCGCAGCCGCACGTCGACCGAGGTGCACACGTCCACCACCCGGCGGATCAGATCGCTCTCGACCTCGCCGGCGACGATGACCTGCTGAACGCCGTGCTTCTTTACGAGGGCGGGAAGGTCGGTGAGCGAGCCGAGGATCGCCAATCCGGCGAGTCGGCGATGCGTCGCCCCCCGCTCGGGTGAGACGAAGCCGACGACATCGGCATTCTGGCCGAGACGGACGACCTCACGGACGAAGTCGGCAGCAGCCTTGCCGTCGCCCACCACCAGCGTGGCCTGGAGGTCTTCGGTGAT
This sequence comes from Acidimicrobiia bacterium, assembly GCA_050329955.1. Classification (GTDB taxonomy): domain Bacteria; phylum Actinomycetota; class Acidimicrobiia; order Spongiisociales; family ZC4RG35; genus JAOUGY01. The sequence goes on from JBHJOH010000027.1 coordinate 18,296, forward strand.
GCTGCGCCGCAGCGAGAACAGGCGGGAACGGAACCGCACCAGACCCATGCCGAGCAGCACCAGGATTCCCCCCACGACGGCAACGCCGTAAGGGAACGACCGTTGCCGCGGATCGAGCATGTCCCAGATCGGAGTGACCAGGAGCACGATGACGCCGGCGGCTCCGATGTTCGAGATGATGACCCGGCGCGCCTCGGAGATACTGGCGTACTCCCACACGTGCCCGTAGGTGCCTGTGAAGAGGTTCGCCAGAAGATGGACCAGCACCAGCACTGGGAGAATCTGCCCGAGACCGTTCCAGAACACCGAAGGGTTTCCGATGGACCCGTCCAGCATCCGGAGGGCGGTGGCCATGGTGTAGCCGGCGACGATGATGAAGACGTCGACCACTGCGAACGAGATGTCGGCACGCAGTCTCAGTCCCGTTTGCAGCATTCGCCGCCACATCGATGCCAGGATGCCGGCATCTGTTTCTTCCCCCACTCGGTTGGCGGTCCCGAGACCTTCCCCCAACATGGTCTTCGACCCGTTCACACGATCCTCCCACGTCCCACAAACAGCCCGGACGCCTCCCACGACGGCCACACTGTCCCCTGTCATTCCCCTGACATTCCCTCAGCCCTGAGACGGTCACTTCCCCGACCGTCCCCGCTGCCGTCGCCCGGAGGGACCCCTCCGTTCCGGGCTGATTCAGCACGGGCACACACCCAACGGTCCGATCGCCCCGCCCCCTGTCAGCGAACAGGCGACACCAGCGATCGTACACCTCGACAACCTACCCGTCCGGTACCTCCGAGTCCATGGGTCGGTCTCCCTATTCCCGCACCACTTCAGATGAAGCACAATGTCACTAGATACGTAACCGGAACGCCACCGGATGGCGGCACGGACATCACAGGACAGGTCGCTGGGCGGACGCTTCCGCTACACGACTTCACAGAAAGACTCTCAACGAGGCAATGGACAGGGGCGACATGACGGTTGGGAATCCGAGCGGGAGCCGAGTCCGCGTGCTCGTCCTCATCAAGGGCCTCGGGATGGGGGGCGCCGAACAACTCATCCTGGAGTCCGCCAAGGTATGGGACCGGGAGAGGTTCGAGTACGAGATCGCCTACGTCCTTCCGTGGAAGAACCAGCTCGTCGACGCCATCCGAGCTACCGGGATCCCGGTTCATTGCATCGGCGGCACCAAGGGACGGATGGGTCCCGGGACGGCCCGACGGTTCGCCGCCCTGGTGAAGCGGTTCGATCCCCATCTCGTCCACGCTCACCTGCCCACCACCGGTGTGCTGGCCAGACTGATGGCGGGGCGGCCCGTGATCTACACCGAGCACAACCTCGCCGACTCCTACCGCTTCCCCACCGGGTGGGCGAACCGGGTCAGCTACGGCCGCAACGCCGCGGTCGGGGCGGTGTCGGACGCAGTCGCCGCCAGTCTGGAGTCGTTCCCGGGCCCGAAGGCGCTCGTGATACCCAACGGTGTGGCTGTGGAGGTGTCGGCAGAGCAGGCGGCTGCCGCCCGTGCCGAGCTCGGCATCGATCACGCCACTCCCCTCATCGTCCATGTCGGCAACATCAGGCCGCTCAAGGGCCATGAGATTCTGATCGCCGCCGCCGCCCGGCTCCGCACCACCGTTCCCGACTTCCTCATCGCCAGTGTGGGCGGCGAGAAGAACCCGGGAGACCTGGATCGGGTGAATGCCTCGGCCGCAGCCGCCGGCGTCAGCGATCACATTCGGTTCCTCGGTCGGCGTGACGACGCCCGGTCGTTCACCGCCGCTGCCGATCTGTTCGTCAATCCCAGCGACGTCGAGGGCCTTCCGCTGGTGGTGCTGGAAGCACTCGCCCTGGCCCGTCCCGTGGTTGCCACCGCCGTGGGCGGGGTGCCGTCGGTGGTCATCGACGGCAAAACCGGTCGTCTCGTCCCACCGGGAGATCCGGAGGCGCTGGCGGCAGCCATGACTGAAATGCTGGCGCATCCCGGGACGATGGGCACCGCTGGCGCCACCCTGGTCCGGGAGCGTTTCGGAGCGGCCGGGATGGTTGCCTCCTACGAGAAGCTTTACCTGGAGGCCGCACATGTCTGACGCCTACACCATCCGCCCGTTCGTCGACGCCGATCTCCCCGAGGTGCTCGAGGTGATGCGACTCTCGCTCGGTGAGTCCGAGGTGAACCGCCGCACCGACGACCTGTTCGGATGGAAGCACTTCGACAATCCCTTCGGACGGTCCATCATCCTGATCGCCGATGCGGGCGGTCGGATCGCCGGCCTCCGCGCCTTCATGCGCTGGGAGCTCACCACTCCGTCCGGTCAGCTGGTGCGAGCGGTGCGTCCGGTCGACACCGCCACCCATCCCGACTTCCGGCGGATGGGCATCTTCCGCAATCTGACCATGGCCGCTCTCGAGGAGGCGAGAGCCGACGGGGTGCACCTGGTGTTCAACACCCCCAACGCCGACTCAGGTGCCGGCTACCGGTCGATGGGATGGAAGGACGTCCAGCCCATCGGCGCCTTCGTCCGTCCCAAACGCCCTTGGCGCTCCGCCGTCGAGGCGACCACCGATCGGGCCGCGTTCCTGCCCGAGGCCGAGAAGCCGCTGGGCCTCGACACGCCCGACCGACCGGCCCGGGGGCTGCGGACCATTCGATCCGCCGCCTACCGCAAATGGCGCTTCGCCGACCACCCCACCGCCGGGTACCGGATGGTGCGCCACGCCGACGGCGCCGTCATGCTCCGCCCCAATGTTCGCAACGGGAGGGCCGAGGTCGTGGTGTCCGACCTGGTGGGACGAGCGACGGCACGTGCCTTCCGGGCCGCCGCCGGGGCAGCCGACAGCCACTACCTGGTCAGCTGGTTCTCGGGTGGTTCACCCGAACGGGCCGCCTCCACCTCGGCGCTGTTCGTGCCGGTGCCCAAACTCACTGCCCTGACGCAGGTGGCGCTCCCGCTCGCCGATCTCGACATGGACGTGTTCGACCCGAAGAGCTGGGACCTCGCCACGGGGGATCTGGAGCTGCTCTGAGCCCTGATCGAATCAGCTGATCGGTTCAGGGGGCGACTCTGATGACCTTCGACGTCGCCACCCCGATCAGCCCCAACACGATCACGACCGCCAACACGGCAGCGGCGATCGTGTTGACGGCCGCCGTCAGAGCAACCGCCAGGGCCGCGGCTCCGTTGACGATGGCAGACGTGCCTGCCACCCGCTTGATGCTCCATCCCGAGTCGTGCAGCCGGTCGTAGGTGTGGGAACGATCTCCGGCGAACAGGGGCACCCCGGCCCGCTTGCGCCTCCACAGAGTGGATGCGAGGTCGACCAGGAACACGGTTCCGGCGGCGGCCGCCGCCATCATCCCGAAGATGTCCCGGCCCGAGACGGCGGAGTCGACGATCACCGCCGCGATCACCGTGCCCACCGTGTAGCTGCCGTTGTCGCCCAGGAACATCCTGGCGGGGTTCCAGTTGTGCGGCAGGAACCCGATGAGCGCACCGGCACCCGCCACGGCCAGCAGTCCCCCGCCATCGCCCCACACCCATCCGAGCAGGGCGGCGCCGGCCAGTCCGGCTGCCGCCGATGACGAAACCAGCCCGTCGAGGCCGTCGTACAGGTTGACGGCGTTGATGAGGACCACGGTGGCGCCGATTCCGACCAACGCCTGGACCGCCGACAGGGTGCCGTCGAGGAACGGCTGGGCGACCAGCAGCAGCCCCGCCGCCAGCTCGGCCACCAGCCTGAGCTTGGGCGAGAGCGAGATGCGGTCGTCGATCAGGCCCAACGCGGCGACGCCGACCACGGCGGATCCGATCGACCAGGTGAGCTCACCGGTCACGGCGGCAGCGACCAGGAACCCCGTCGCCACCCCGATCCCACCCAGCGGCACGATGGGACGGCTGTGGGTCTTGAGCTCGCCATCGGGCAGATCGACCAGACCGACCTTCGGACCCACCACCTTGGCCAACCACGCCACCACGAAGGCCACCGGGGCGGCCACCACCACAGCTATCAAGGCTTCCACACCAGCACCTCCGAGTTTTCTCCGGCATGGACTTCGATGGTGCCGGCCGGCTCGAACCCGGCCCGCTGGTACGAGGCGATCGCCTTGGCATTGTGGGAACCGACCACCACCTTGACCGCCGGAACCGCCATGTCGGCCATCCGCTGCAGCAACTCGGCCTGGAGTCGTTGGGCGACCCCCAGCCCGCGCCGCTCGTCGATGACCACCATCGACAGGAGCTCGGCCTCGACCCCCGAATGATCGCCGCCACCGTAGCGCACCGTCTCGACCAGCTTGCGCACGGCACTGGGCCGGACCAGTCGGGGCAGTGCCCGCAACCCTGCCTCCACGGCGTGGCGTCGGATGAATCGTTTGTAGAAGGCTCCGGTGTCGACCATCCCCGTCACGAATCCGATCGGGCCCGACTCGTCCTCGGTCACCAACACCACGGCGTTGGAGTCCGAGATCATCGCCCGGTACAGCACCGTGAGAAACCCGTCACCCAGTGACGAGAGGAAGCCGGTGTGGATGCCTTGACGGTGCAGGCGGGCGCAGAAGGGGGCGTCGGCCGGGACCGCCGTCCGGATCCTCTCGGTGCCGCCGGCGGTACGGAGCCGATGGGCCAGCTCCCCCAGCCCTTTGGCTCCCGCCACCGAGGCGTAGGTGCCCATCACCCGCTGCACCACCCGCCGTTCATCGAACTCCTCGGCGGCCTTGTGGCGTCCCGCCTCGCCCATCGCTCGGAGCCGGACGGGGTCGCCGCCCACGTCGCGGAGGGCAGCGGCCAGGGCGACGGGATCGCGGACCGGAACCAGGCGACCGTTGACACCGTCGTCGACCACCTCGCGACAGCCCCTGATGTCGGTGGCCACCACCGGGAGCCCAACCGCAGCGGCCTCCATCGCCGAACGGGGGAAACCTTCGCGGTGGCTCGGTAGGACGAAGATGTCCATGGCGTTGTAGAGCCGCTCGACGTCGGTTCGCATCCCCAGGAACTGCACACCCTCCCCGGTGGCCCGGTCGATGCTCTCCTGGTCGAGACCGTCGGACTTCTCGGGGTCGGCCGGACCGACACACACCAGACGGAAGCGTTCGTCGAGTGTGCGCCACGCCTCGATCAGCTCGGGGTAGCCCTTCTCGGCCACCAACCTGCCGACGATGCCCACCACGATGTCGTCGTCGGCGACCCCCAACTCGGCCCGCACCTGGCGGCGCACGTCGGCGTCGGGCGAGAACCGGGTCAGGTCGATGCCGTTGCCGAGGTGGCGCAGCTTGTCGACCCGGGTGAGACGCAGGCGCCTCAGCAGGCGGAAGTCCTCGATCGACTGGCACAGCTCGGCGTCTGAGAACCGCGACGCCACCCACTCCAAGGCGTACACGATCACCCGTTTGGCCAGGCGATCGTCGGGGGTGGCGTACAGACCGTGCACGGTGTTCACCACGACCGGCACCCCGGCCAGGCGACCCACGATCCGCCCGTAGATGCCCGGCTTCGGATTGTGGGTGTGGAGCACGTCGGGGCGCAGTCGACGGAGGATGCCCCACAACTCGATGGCGGAGCGGAGATCGGCGCCGAGGTCCATGCCGCGGGTGGAGGATCCGAGGGCGACGTGGCGGATGCCTGCGGCCTCCAGTTCGGCCACCCACTCCCCCGCTGCCGAGATACCCACCGACTCCATGCCCAACTCGACGGGTCGCAGCAACTGCGGCATGAGCAGGTAGCGGAGACTCAGGTCGACGGTTGTGAGATGAGCGATCACGGGTCGAGTCACGGGGCGGTTCCTTTCACCATGCCGCGCAGCACCGCATCGTATCGGTCGAAGCTGTGCGAAAAGAGGTATGACCCGGCGATCAGGGCGCGGCCCTCGGCTCCCATCCGGGCACGACCGGCCGGGTCGGAAGAGATGGCGATCATGGCGGTCGCCAGGGTGTCAACGTCACCGGGTGGCACCAGGCGTCCGGTCGTCCCGTCGACGACCACATCCCCCACCCCGCCGACGGCGGTGGCGATCACCGGTAGGCCCGATCCCAGCGCCTCCAGCACCACGCCGGGTAACCCCTCGGTCCGGGAGCTGAGAACCAGGGCGCGGGCCCACTCGAGGTGTGGCGCCACATCGGGAACGGCGCCCACGAACTCGACCCCGGGCACCGAACGCGCCTGCAGCTCGGAACGGAGCGGGCCGTCGCCCACGAACCGCAAGGTTGCGCCCGGAATCGAGGCGGCGGCGAAGGCGTCGAGGGCGAGGGCCGGGTCCTTCTCGGCCGACAGACTGCCGATCCACACCAGGTTGAAGGGCTCGGCGCCAGGATCGGTGGCCAGGTCCAACCAGCGCGACGACACGCCGGTGGAGGCCACCGTCACCTTCCCGGCGGCCACACCCACCTGGTCTACGAGCTGGGACCGGGTGGCGTTCGAGACGGCGATGACGGCGTCGCACATGGCGAGTTGCAGCGCAAGGGTGAGGCGGTGCCGAAAGTTGCGGATCCAGTACATGGGCTCGCCGATCGAGCCGTACACCAGCACTGGCCGACGACGACGGGTTCGAACGGCGGCGACGGCGTAGCGCAGGGTGGCGCCACCGTTGGCGAGGACGACATCCGGGGCGAACCGCTCCAGCTCACGGGCGGTGGCGGCCACCAGACTGCGGTCGAGCCCGGCCGAGCGGGTACCGAGCATGTTGGCTTCTATGGTGGCGGCGCCGGTGGTGGTCGCAGTGAGAGCGGCGATCGAGGCCCGCCAGCCACGCTCATCGAGGCCCTGCACGAGCTGGCTCCCGAACACCTCGGCGCCTCGCCGGGCGTTGGACGTGACCAGCACGAGGACGCTCGGACCCCCGGTCCCGGCTGTCTCATCCACGATTGTCACCCCCGCTGCCAACCACGCTGCCAGCCACCCGTCAATGCCACCCTTCCCGAAGCCCCTCGAACCTGATCGATACGATAGGCCGGGACCCGACCCCCGCAACGAAACGCCGAGACGTGACCAGACGCATCACTCTGACGACCACCGACGGGCTCCGGCTGGACGGCCGACTCGACGGGCCCGACGCGACCCCGGTCACGGTGGTCTGGTGCCACCCTCATCCACTGTTCGGCGGGACCATGTTCGCCCCGTTGATGAACGCGGTGACCGACGGCCTCGTCGCCGATGGATTCGGTGTGCTCCGATTCGCCTTCCGGGGCGTCGGAGACTCCGAGGGCAGTCACGACGGGGGGCGGGGTGAGGTCGACGACGTCGCCGCCGCCATGGGTCACGCCCGGACGCTCGGAGCGCGGCCCGTTGTGGCGGGATGGAGCTTCGGAGCTGCGACGGCAGCCCGGTACCTGGCCACCGCCGCGGCCGATCGCCACGTCCGTTACGTCGGTGTGGCGCCACCGACCGACCACCTTCCTGACGCCGAACGCATCGGCGGGGAACGGGCGACCTTCGTGATCGGCTCCCGCGATCAGGTGGTCGATCCGGCGGCGGTCCGGGAGTACGCCCGGACGGCGAGCGCCGAGCTCATCGAAGTCGAGGGGGCCGACCACTTCTTCACGCTCCGCAGCGCTCCCATCGTCGATGCGATCCGCCGGGCGGTGGAGGCGGTCAGTCCACCACCGGCTTGAAGCCGCGGTTGCGGGCCTCCGCCACCTCATCTGGACCGAAGGTCTGCAGCAGGTTCTTCTGATACAGGTCACCCTCGGCAACCCGCTGCTCGAGCCGGGCGAACTGCTCGGCGTCGTCGGTGTCGTACACCCTCATCGAAACCCGGTCACCGACGTAGCGGAAGTCCTCGAAACGCCTGAGACGGGCCATCAGCCGGCCGCCTCGGGCTCATCCCAGCCGGTGGCGACCTCGCTACCGCAATTCGGGCAGGTGGCGGTGGCGATTCGACCGACGATGAAGCTGAACTCGCACTCCGGACAGGAAATCCGGGGCGAGGGTCGGGGCGGTGGTGGCGGTGGCGGCGGAGCGGTTCCCGGCATCCCGCCCGGCCCGGCGGGCCCGGCGGGCCCGTTCGGCATGGTGGGTGGCCGCGACGACGCCACGTTGTTGACCGATCCACACGACGGGCACGAGAAACGACCGGGCCCGGGCACATCGAACTGGCTCCGGCACACCCCGCAACGCACGATCATTCCTGCTCACCTCCGCCAGCTTCATCATCTGCCACATCATTCGCCACATAACTCGCGACGTCATCTGCGACGTCATCTGCGACATCATCAACAGGCTTCCCCACCGCACCGATCGAACCGAGATACTCGGCCTCGAGGCGGAGGACAGCGCGAATTTCACCCAAAGGGTAGGACACCTTGTGCGCCTCAGCGATTCGGGAGGCGATGTACTCCACCGCCGGCTCAGCCCCGCCGGCCACAACCTCCACCGGCGTGCTGCGCCGTTCCTGCGCCAGGCCCTGTAGGTAGAACACCTCGTACTCGATGATCCGTTTCACGTCGCTGCGTTTGAGCTTCGGCCCCTCGAGCCGGCCGTGGATGAAGTCGACGGCGTCATCGACGACATAGATGTCCCCCTGGTCGAAGGACCGTCGTTTCGCCTCCTGCCACAGCAGCGCCGCCATCACGAGCAGAAAGATGGCGATCAGGACCGCCACCAGCGCAATCAGCCCGAATGAAGACATGGAGCGAAGCTACCAGCTACGAGCTACGAGCCACGAGCTACGAGCTGCTATCCCTTCGCAGCGAGTTCGTCCTGGTACTTCGCCGTTGCCAGCTCGACAGCTTTGAGGTTGGATTCGGCCAGTTCGGGCCGCGCCGCCCGGGCTCGCGCCATCGCTTCGAGGGTGGAGTGCGCCTGTCCCTGGAATCTGGGGGCGACATGGCGGGCGAACAGCTCGTAGCTCTTGAACTTGGCCTCGGGATCGGCCCAGTCGTGCGCCAGCTGGAGGTAGGCGCCGAACCCTCCGTTCGACTGCTTGACGAGACGTTCGATCTGCTCGATCGCCTGGGCGGGGGTGCCGATCGTGCCCAGCCCCGACTGGTTCACGAAGTCGATGAACTCCCGAACGCTGGTCCCGTCTCCCACCGCCATCTGCGGGAAGGCGGCGGTGTGCTGGAAGTAGTCGAACCATTGGGCGATGCCGTGCTCGACGTCGCGGTAGGCCTGCTCCTCGGTTTCGGCGAGGTGCATGAGCCCGACCAGCCGCCAGTTCTTCCGATCGACCGTGGCGCCGTAGTGAGCGGCGCGCTCCTCCATCACGTCCCAATGCAGGGCGAGCAGGTCGAATCCGGCTGCGGTGGTCGCACCGATCGACAGCAGTCCATGCCCGTAGCGGCCGGCCAGCCGGGGCCCGGCGGGCGACGCCACCGCCGCCACCACGATCTCGGGATGGGGGTGGGTGTAGGGGCGAAGATGGAGGCGGGCGTTACGGAGGTCCCACCGGTCGTTCGAGAAGGTGACGGGATCCTCGGACCGCATGAGCCGGGTGATGACGTCGAGGGCGTCCTCCAGCAGCTCCCTGGTCTTGGGCATGTCGAGGCCGATCATGGCGGCGTCGCTCGGCAGCGCTCCCGGGCCGAGGCCCAGCATGAACCGACCTCTCGTCATGTGATCGAGTTGAACGGCGCGCTCGGCCACCCACAACGGGTTGTGATAGCTGGCCGAGATGACGCCGGATCCGAGGCGGATGTTCCTGGTCCGCTGGGCGGCGGCGGCGATGAAGATCTCGGGCGAGGCGATGATCTCCGATCCGGCCGAGTGGTGCTCACCCACCAACGCCTCGTCGAAGCCGAGCCGATCGAGATGTTCGACCAACGCCATGTCGTGGTCGATGAGCAGCGTTGGGTTCTGCCCGGCGGCGTGGAACGGCGCCATGAAGATGCCGAAGCGCATGCGGTCTGTCACGTGATCCTCCTCCTGATCGCGGCCCCCAAGACCCGTTGACCGAATCGTCGTCCGGTTGGGCGCGTAGGCACGCCTGCAGATTCACATGTGTGAGGATCGGCGGAGAGTCCGCTTACAGGCCGAGCCGGTCTGAAAGTACCTTGCGATGGGCACTGGGGCTGCCGAACATCAGCTCGGAACTCTTGGCCCGCTTGAAATAGAGGTGGGCGTCGTGCTCCCAGGTGAAACCGATACCGCCGTGGATCTGGATGTTCTCGGAGGCGCACTGGAAGAATGCCTCCGAGCAGTACGACTTGGCGAGCGGAGCCACCATCGGCACCTCGTCGTTGCCCTCGCTCACCGCCCACCCGGCGTAGTAGGCGGCCGCCTTGGCCGACTCCACCTGAACCAGCATGTCGGCGCACATGTGCTTGATCGCCTGGAACGAGCCGATGGGACGTCCGAACTGGAGACGGTCCTTGGCGTAGGCGACAGCCATGTCGAGGCACTTCTGGGCACCACCGACCTGCTCGGCCGCCAACGCCACAACAGCCGATTCGTGCACCTTCTCGACGACCGCCCATCCGGCACCCTCGGCGCCGACCAGGGCATCGCCACCCACCACGACATCCGTCAGATCCACCCGCGCCTGCTTGCGGGTCATGTCCATCGTCTCGAGCCGGGTCCTCGACACCCCCTCAGCATCGCCGGGAACCAGGAACAGCGAGACCCCGCCGGCGGTGCGGGCCGCCACGATCAGGAGATCGGCGGTGTGACCGTCGATCACGAAACTCTTGGTGCCGGTGATGCTCCAACCGCCATCCACCGGGGAGGCGACAGCCTCCACACCCGACTCGTCCCACCGTCCGGTGGGCTCAGTGGTGGCAAGGGTGGCGACGATCTCCCCGACGGCGATCCGGGGAAGCCAGGTCGACTTCTGGGCCTCCGAGCCCCCTTCCAGCAGGGTGCCGGCGGCGAGGACCACGGTCGAGAAGAACGGCGAGGCGAACAGCGCCGCACCCTGCTCCTCCAACAACACCACCAACTCGAGAAAGCCGAACCCGGCGCCGCCGTACTCCTCGGGGATGGCCATCGCCTGCCACCCCATCTCGGCGATCTCGGTCCACTGGGCCCGATCGAAACCCTCCTCGGTCTCCATCAGCTCCCGCACCGTCTTCGAGGGAGACCGCTCCGCAAGCCACTGACGGGCGTAACGGCGCAGTTCCTCCTGCTCCTCACTGAAGGCGAAGTTCACGGCGGCTCCTGGGACGCTGGCGACGCCGATCATACAGACCGCTCGGTCGGTAAGACCGCTCACCGTTCAAAGACCCACATCCAGGATTGGCTAGCAGCCGGCAGCTCCTGGTCATACGGCCCCTACCCCGAACGGCCCGGCCTGCGTAGGTTGACCCTAGAGTTGACCCTAGAAAGGAGCCCCATGGAATCCGACGTCACCCTCTCCATCCATCTCTTCGAGGATGTCGACGACACGGTCGCCACCGCCCGGCTCGACCTCCGCGGCGAACACTTCGAAACGGTCGGCCGAGCCCGCCGCAACCCCGCCGACGACCCCCGCCCCGTGATCGGCGAAGAACTCGCCATCGCCCGCGCCCTCGGCGAACTGCAACATCAGCTCATCGAAGCCGGCTGGGCCAAGATCTACACCACCGAGATCTACGGCTGAGAGCCGGTTGCGCGCATCTCGCGGGCTCTCACGTATTCGCTCGCCTGCCGGCTCGCTGTATTCGCCGGCTCGCAGAGCGAGCCGAGCTGTGTTCGGTCGCTCGCCCAGGGGATCGCCCCCTGTACAGGCCACCTTGCACGCGTCGTTCACGATCGACGCCCCACGTAACTCGGCGCCAGCACGCGCTCGGGTCGCGTGCTGCCAGCTGCCCGCTTCGACCTAGAACGCCGCTTCGGGCAGGTCCATGAGGGATCCGTCTTCGGCTGCGGCCCGGGCACGGCGCATCGCCACCTTCGGTGCCACATCCGCGACCAGGAAGCGGGCAGCATGCAGCTTGCCGGCATAGAAGGGGTCCTGGTCGACCTTGGGGGCGGCGATCTCGGCTTGGCGGAGCATGAGCCAGGAGATGGTGAGTTCGGCCACCGACTCGAGCAGGGCGTTGGCGTGCAGGCCGGCCTTGTAGATCTCGGTGGGGGTGCCCGACATCGACGCCATGAGATGTCCGACCATGATGCCGAGGTGTGCCTGGACGTCGTCGAGGATGCGGGCCAGGACTTCCCGTTCGGGACCGATCGGGTCGCCGTCGCTGGTTGCTTTCACGAACTCGCCGATTTCGGCGGCGAAGGCGGCCACGGTCTGGCCCTGGTCACGGGCGATCTTGCGGAAGAACAGGTCCAACGCCTGGATGGCGGTGGTGCCTTCGTACAGGGTGTCGATCTTGGCGTCGCGGATGTACTGCTCGATCGGATAGTCCTGGGTGAAGCCGGAACCGCCGAACACCTGCAGCGAGGTGGCCAGCAGCTCGTAGGCCTTCTCGGACGAGTATCCCTTGACGAGCGGCAGCAGGAAGTCGGATCGCTTGTCGGAGAGCTGGTCGGCCGGGTTGATCGCCACCAGGTCCTGGTAGTGGGCGGCTTCCATCCACAGCGCCCGGAGTCCTTCGGCGTACGCCTTCTGCAGCATGAGCATGCGGCGCACGTCGGGATGGTCGATGATCCGCACGCGGGGGGCGGTCTTGTCGGTCGCCCGGGTCAGGTCGGCGCCCTGGACCCGGTTCTTGGCGTACTCGAGCGAGTTGAGATAGCCGGTCGAGAGGGTGGAAGCGGACTTGGTCCCGATCGTCATGCGGGCATGCTCGATGACCCGGAACATCTGGCGGATGCCGTCGTGCACCCCGCCCACCAGGTATCCCACCGCGGGGCGGTCGAGTCCGAAAGTCAGCTCGCAGGTGGTCGAGCCCTTGAGGCCCATCTTCTTCTCGATGTTGGTGGCGACGACACCGTTGCGCTCGCCGAGCGAGCCGTCTTCGTTGACCAGGAACTTGGGCACGATGAACATCGACAGGCCTTTGGTCCCCGGGACCGCTCCCTGGGGTCGGGCCAGCACGAGGTGGACGATGTTCTCGGCCCCGTCGTGCTCGCCCGAGGTGATGAACCGCTTCACGCCTTCCAGGTGATAGGCGAGCCCTTCGAGGTGGATCGCCTTGGTGCTGCCTGCGCCTACGTCGGAGCCGGCGTCGGGCTCGGTGAGCACCATGGTGCCGCCCCAACCCTTCTCGACCAGCAGGGCGGCGAGCTGCTTCTGCTCGTCGGTGCCCTCGTCGAAGAGCACCTTGGCGAACATGGGTGCGCCGGCGTAGAAGATGGCGGTGGGGTTGGCCCCCAACAGCAGTTCCTGGCCTGCCCAGAACAGCGAGGGCGGCACTCTGATCCCGCCCATGTCGGGGTCGAGCCCCAGTCGGTCCCAGCCGCCCTCGCGCAGCGCGGCCATGGATCGTTTGAGCGATTCGGGAAGGGCGACGGTGCCGTCCACCAGCTGCAGCGGGGTTCGATCGGCGTCCTCGAACGAGTCGGCCCACTCTCCACGTGCGAGTCGGTCGAGCTCCTGGAGGATGTGGCGGGCGGTGTCGAGATCGAGGTCGGCCCACTCGCCGGATCCGAGTCGATCCTGCAGCCCATGGACCTCGAAGAGGTTGAACTCGAGGTCTCGAAGATTCGATCGGTAGTGGCTCATCAGGGACTCCTCGGCATGGCTGGCAAGACTTCTTGAGTACCCACTCTAATTTGAGTTCGCACTCAAGAAAGAGCCAAAGGTCGAAACTCGGCCACTACCGTCACATCATGCGAAATCGTGCCGGACTGGAGACCCGAGAGCGGATCCTCGACGCCACCCGGCAACTGCTGTCGGAGCGGGGCCTCGAAGGGACCACCGTCAAAGCGGTATGCGACACCGCCGGGGTCAGGGCGGGCAGCTTCTACAACCTGTTCGACTCCAAGGAACAGGTGGTGATGGCGGTGATGCGCGAGGCCATCAACGCCGTGGACCCCGACCCCCAGGGCACCGGCAGCGACCACGTCACCGACCTCGTCGAGGCCTACATCAGCTTTCTGGCCGAAGAACCGACCCTGGCCCGGGTGTACCTGGTGGTCGCCATCAATGGCAGCCTCACCGACAGCTCCATCGCCAAACGCATCGCCCGCCACCACGAGGAGCGGGTCACCCGCTTCGCCGCCGCCCTGAGACGCGATCGCCCGGAGCTGACACCCGAGGAGGTGATGGCCCGGGTCGAGGCACTGCTGGCCGCCCTCAACGGCTACACCCTGCAGACCCTGCTCGACCCGGCTTTCGACTTCGCCACCCACGCCCGCCGGCTCCTCACCATGGAGTCGGCGCCATGAGATCGCACGAGGAGGCCCCCGGGTGACCTGGGTACACGAAGACAGCACCATGCGCATCGCCAAGCTCCCGGTGGGCGAATGGGACAACAACGCCTACGTGGTGGCGTGTTCCGAAACCGGCAGAGCCGTCATCATCGATGCCGCCAACGAGGCGGAACGCATCCTCGAACAGGCCGCCGGGCTCGAGGTACAGGCGATTCTCACCACCCACGGACACTTCGATCACATCATGGCCCTGGACCCGGTCCGGGAGGCACTCGGCGTTCCGTGGCACCTGCACCCGGCCGACATCGGGATCGCCGAACGGACACCCGACGAGCTGCTGTCCCATGGCCAGGAGATCATGGTGGGCAACCTCGCCATCCATGTGCTCCACACGCCCGGCCACACCCCCGGCTCGGTGTCGTTCGTCCTCGAGCCGATCATCTTCACCGGGGACACACTGTTCCCCGGCGGTCCGGGAGCGACCCGCTGGGAATACGCCAGTTTCGGCCAGGTGATGGATTCGATCGAGCAACAGCTGATGGCATACCCCGACCCGACCGTCGTCCACCCGGGACACGGAGCATCGACCACCATCGGGACGGAGCGGCCCAGCCTGCCCGGGTGGCGCGAGCGCGGCTGGTAGCCGGCCGGTGGCAGCAACCTTCCGGTTGCACTAAGTTGGTGCCGGGAGGTTCGATGGAGATCGCGGTTCAGACCATGGCGGGCTACGACGACACCCTGCGCCTGGCGCGCTGGTGCGAGGGCAACGGCGTCGCCGCCCTGGCGGTGGCCGATCACTATCTGGGTGGCCCCGCCCTCGACTCCCCGGCACTCGACCAACTGGTGGTGCTGGGAGGCATCGCCCGGGAGACCACCAGCCTCCGGCTGGCCACGCTGGTCAGTCCGCTCACGTTCCGCCACCCGGCGGTCCACCTGAAGGCGGCGGTCACCCTCGACGCCATGTCGGGAGGCCGGTTCAGCCTCGGCATCGGAGCAGGATGGATGGAGGAGGAGCACGACGCCTTCGGGCTCGAGCTGTTCCCGATGGGCGAACGCTTCGAGCGCCTGGAGGAGACACTCGGCTATCTCACCGCCGCCCTGTCGGGCACCGTCGGCGGTTTCCAGGGCCGGCACTACCGCCTGGCACCGTTCGATCCGCAGCCGAGACCGGAGCGGATGCGACTGATCGTCGGCGGGGTGGGCGCCAAACGCACCCCCGATCTGGCCGGACGTTACGCCGACGAGTTCAACCTGGCGGCCGGAGAAGTCCCGTGGGCGACCCGGTCCCGACGGGCCCTGGAAGTAGCCGAGGCGTCGGGACGGACACTCACCCTGTCGGCGGCGTTCCCGCCGATGATCGGATCCGACGACGCCGACTACCGCAGGGTCGTGCACGAAGGTGCCGAGGCACGCGGTACCGAGCCGGAGGCCCTCCACCAACGCATCGAGGCGTTCGGAATCCCCGCCGGCCCGCCCGAGCGGTTCCTGGCGGGGCTGGCACACCTCGCCGCGGGCGGGATCGAACGGGTCTACCTGCAGCTCGGCGACGACATCGCCACCGCCATCGAGCAGACCGGGACGATCATGGCGTTGGCTGCTCAGCTCCCCTGATACGTCCATCCCCAGGTCTGGGTCCGCTCCTCACCGTCGGTTTCGGTGATGGTCCTGGTGATCCGGACGTAGCCGCCCGAGTTGTACGTGATCCCACGCCGGGGCGAGACGCTCCAATCGACGTCGCGGCCCATGTCATTGCCGTACAGGGTGACCGTGATCGATGACCCCGTGTACGAAGTTCGAATGGTGACGGGGGTGAGCGTGTCGTTGACGAACTCCACATCGGGTCTGGGGTAGCCGAGGGTGGCCTCGATGCCGAGCGGGTACCGGTCGATGTAGCGGCTGTGCGGTTGGTGGCTGACGACTTCGTACCCACCACGGAAGATGGCGTTGTAGATGGTGGTGCCGAACTGGCTGGTCCCGCCGCCGATGTTGAGCGGGTGGTCACAGCAGTAGCTCTCACCGTCGAGCAGGATCGGCGCCGCTACGTAGCCCTTCGAACGCGTGCGCGGCCCGAGGTAGTCGTTCACCGAGAAGCTGAAGCCCGGATAGACGACGGCGCCGTCGATGGCGTCGGCCATCCGCTGGATGTTGGTGACCCGTGGCTCACAACAGGCGTGATACGTGGTGAACGAGACCACTTTCCCGACCGGTGGACGCGGGGGTGGGATGATCGGATCGAGGTCGAGAGCGCGCACCAGGAAGGTGGCCATCTGCGCCCGCGTCACCGGCTGATCGAGACAGAACCGTGTGTTGTCCGGCGGATCGCACCCGAGGGTGATCCGGGCCGCCGCCAACCTGGCGATGTCGAGCTCGAACACCGATCCGGCCGTGTCCACGAATTCGGCATCCGGCTCCGGGTACTCCTCGGCGAGGTCCATCGCCCGGACCAGAAACGAGGCCATCTGTCCACGGGTGACCTGCGCTTCCGGGCAGAAGGAGTCATTGGCGGGAGGGTTGCAGCCGCGAGTGATCCCGGCGGCAGCGACGGCGGCAATGTCGGATTCGAAGATGGTGCCGTCTGCGTCGCCGAACAGGTCCCGTTCCGATGCGGGCAGCGCGAAGGAACGATTGAGGAACGCCGCCATCTGGCCACGGCTGACCGGCTCGTCGGCGCAGTAGATCGGATAGACGTCGTGGCATCCCCGGGTGATCCCGAGGGCGGTGATCGCCTCGATCGCACCCTCGTGAACCGACAGGTCGTCGTCGGCGAAGGTGCCACCGACGGGCAGGTCGGCTGCTGCGGCCGGGCCGACGCCCAGCAGCGCTGCCGCCAGCAGTGACGTGAGCACGACCAGGTTTCGGGTTCGCATGAGTCTCAGTGTCGCACCAGCACCGGCACAGACCAAGAATGAGTCGACCGACCTACTCGAATTGTCGTATTTCCGGCACTTTTTCCTTCTCAGGTGGAGCGAAGGGCCGTAGAGTTCTAATAGTCCGCCGGGGACCGGGGTCCCCGAATCGAGGTGTGGGGCACAGCGGACACCAGGGCAGAGGGCCGTGTCGGCGGCCGGGGAACATGGGGAGTGGAGATGACGATCACGACACGCACGTCGACGGTGGAGTCGACCGACGCCAGGACCGCACAGTGGCTCCGGTGGGCCCAGTACGCGGTAGTGGCGGGCCTTTCCTTCCAGCTGTTCCACCTCCTCGAACACTTCCTCCAGACCGGATACTGGTTCCTCAACCCGGCCGAGGCGCCCTGGCTCACTCCGTGGGCTGCAGCCGGTCGCGACATGCTGGTGGTCGGTGGTCAGGTCCCGACCGGAAACGAGTTGCTGCACCTGGTCGGCAACGGCATCTTCTTCGCGGCGCTGGTGGCCATGGTCTTCGTGTGCCGGACCCATCAGCGACCGACCGTGCGCTACCCCCACCTCTCGAAGTCGCTCACCGCCCAGGGGATACACCTGGCCGAGCACGTGCTGCTGACCGCCACGGTGTTCGCCTTCGGACAACCCCTCGGCGCGTCCACCGTGTTCGGCCTCGCCAGCGGCGCCTGGGGCTCGTCGTACCGGGTGTGGTTCCACTTCCTCCTCAACTTCGCCGCCACCTACTACGCCGCCATGGCACTGGCCGAGATGCACGAGGACGACCTGGTGATCCCCGGCGCACGTCCGCTGCCGACCAGCTGAGGGCGGGTATCGAGCCTGCGGGAATCGGGCACGACCCGATTCGGTTGCCCACGGTATGACACCGACAACAGGGCGCACCAGAGCCGGCGCACTGGTGATCGCAACCGGGCTCATGCTTGCGGCGTGCACCACTCATACCGAGCCGATGGGCCTGCCGGGCTCGCAACCCGCCGGGTCGCACAGGGAGGGTCCGGACTCGACCACAGCTGGTCCCACCGAGCCGACCAGTGCACCAAGCACCAACCAGGCCGCCGGCGGACCGGCCGCCTCGACCTATCGACGCATCGCCGTGGTCGGATGCTCGCAGACACGCGACGCAGTCCACGGCTTCAACGCGGTCGCAGACGCCCCCATCTTCGGCTCCGATCAGGACCAGGAGTATCTATCGGCGGGGACCATCGACCGATGGGCCGCCAACAGTGGACACTGGCGTCGGTTTGCAACCCTGCACGGGGGCGACGCCGATATCGACGCCGTCTGGATCATGGTGTGCTGGCACGTGCGAAACACCGAACCCTCGACCTCGGTGGAGACGGTGGAACGCATCATCGATCGCGCCCAGGAAGTGATCGGCCACACGGTTCCCGTCTTCGTTTCCGGGCTCAACGATTGGGACCCGAGGTCGATCTGCCCCAAAGCCGACTGGGTCGCTTCGTGGACACTCGCAGATCAGGTGGTGGCGGCAGGCTTGGCGGAGCGGGGCCCGGAACTTGGGCCGATCACCGAAACACAGACCACCGACGGGTGTCACGGCACCGCAGAGGGCAATGCCGTGATGGGTACCCAGGTCGCCTCGTTCTTCCTCGGGACGTAATAGCCTCGGAACGAAACCACGGCGGAGGCGTTCTTGCAGTTCTCATTGATGACCGAGCCCCAGTTGGGCGGCACCTACGACGAGCTGCTGGCCGCGGCGCTCTGGACCGAGGCCAATGGACTGGCCAGCTTCGCCCGCTCCGACCACTACTACTCCAGCCGCACCCCCACCCCGGCGGCCACCGACGCCTTCACGACGCTGGGCGGGCTGGCCCGGGACACGACGGATCTGCGGCTGTGCGTGCTCGTCTCCCCCATCACCTTCCGGCACCCGGCGGTGATCGCCAAGGCGGCCGCCACCATCGACGAGATGTCGGGCGGCCGCCTCGACCTGGGCGTTGGGACCGGGTGGATGGAGCTCGAACACAGTGCATTCGGGTTGGACTTCCCCCCGAGGGCCGAGCGATTCGATCGACTGGTGGAGACCCTGGAGTATCTGGAGACCGCCTTCGCCGACGGACCCGGCACCTTCTCGGGCCGGTACTACCGGTTCGACGGGAATGCCCTCCCCAAGCCCACCGGCACCAGGATCGTGGTGGGTGGGTCCGGCGCCACCCGCACCCCGACGCTGGCCGGCATCCACGCCCACGAGTACAACAGCTTCATCGACACACCCGGCAATGCCGGGTCGCGCATAGAAGTGATGCGCCGATCGGCCGAGCGGGCCGGACGCGACCCCGACTCTGTCACGGTCTCGATGATGGGATCGGTGTTCGCCGCCCCCGACGAGGCGTCCTATCGCGAGCTCCTCGACCAGGAAGCCACCAAGCGCGACCTGACCCCGACCGAGTTCGAGGCGAGGATGATCGCCGAGGGGACGCCGATCGGAACTCCCGACCGGGTGGGTGAGACCCTCGCCGCCCTTTCATCGGTGGGAGTGTCACGGATCTACCTGCAGTGGCTCGACCTCACCGACCTGACCGGGCTCGACCAACTGTGGGCGGCACTGCAGGCCGTCTGACCAGCTGGGGCGATCAGCTGAGTTCGGCCCACACGGCGTCGACCACGCGCTCGAGTTCGGACACCGGGATGGGAAACACCGTCGTGGGGGTACCGCCGGCCGCCCACACCACCTCGTGACGGCGCAGGGCGGTATCGGCGAACACCTGGATCGGGTTGGCATGACCGATCGGCGGCGTGCCGCCTGCGGCGTATCCGGTGGCTGTCCGCACCACATCCAACGGTGCACGATCCACGTGCCCTCCCCCGGCGATCGCCGACAGCGCCGCCGTGTCGAGCCGCCGGTCACCCGGCACCAGCACCAGCACCGGCTCGCCCTCGATCGTGAAGACCAGAGACTTGACGATGGCGGACACATCACATCCGATGGCGGCGGCGGCGTCGCCGGCCGTCTTGGTCCCATCCGGGAAGTGGTGGATGTCCACGGCCAGTCCGAGCTCCCGGCCCGCATCGATCACCCGCTGCGAAGAACCACTCAACGACATGCCGGACACGATAGAGAAGGCGAAACCGGGCCCAAGCGCCCCATCCCACAATTTTCACTATCTCCATAGTGGAAACTACCCTGTGGTCGTGAGCGACTCACCACTTCTCCAAATCGAAAACCTGCATGCCTCCGTCGACGGAGTCGAGATTCTCAAGGGCGTCGATCTGACGGTCGACCGGGGCGAGATCCACGCCCTGATGGGACCCAACGGATCCGGTAAGTCGACCCTCGCCAACGTGCTGATGGGCCACCCCTCCTACGAGGTGACCGAGGGTCGGATCCTGTTCCAGGGCGAGGACATGACCGAGGTGGCCGCAACCAATCGGGCTCAGGCCGGGATGTTCCTGGCGTTCCAGTATCCCGAAGAGATCCCCGGTGTCTCGGTGATCCAGTTCCTCCGCCAGGCGCTCGCCAACCGGACCGGTGTCGACTACACCGTGCTCGAGCTCCGGCTCAAGGTGATGGAGGCCATGAAGGCCCTCGGGATGGAATCGAGTTTCGCCGATCGCTACCTCAACGAGGGCTTCTCGGGCGGCGAACGCAAGCGCAATGAGGTCCTGCAGATGGCCGTGCTCGAGCCGCTGCTGGCCGTGATGGACGAGACCGACTCCGGCCTGGACATCGACGCCCTGCGCACGGTGGCCGAAGGCATCAACCGGCTCACCTCGGCCGAGCGGGGATTCCTGGTCATCACCCACTACCAGCGGCTGCTCGACTACATCACACCCCACCATGTCCACATCTTCATGGACGGGCGCGTGCTCCTCTCCGGCGGCAGCGAGCTGGCTGCCAAGCTCGAGGAAGAAGGCTACGACGCCTTCCGACAGCCGGCCTGAGGCCATGACCGACTTCTCCCGCCTGCGTCGCGACTTCCCGATCTTCGACAACTCACCGGCCGCACGTCACTTCCTCGACTCGGCCGCGTCGAGCCAGAAGCCCGAGGTGGTGTTGAAGGCCATGGACGAACTCGCTCGCACCATCTACGCCAATGTCCACCGTGGCGCCTATCGACTCTCGATCGAGTCGACCGAGGTGTTCGAGAAGACCAGGGCGGCGGTGGCGAGATTCATCGGCTCGCCGTCGGTCGACCAGGTGGTGATCACCAGGGGCGCCACCACCGCCCTCAACCAGGTGGCCTTCGGGTGGGGCAGTCACAACCTGACACCCGGCGATCGCATCATCCTCACCGTGATGGAACATCACGCCAACCTGGTTCCGTGGCAGATGATGGCCAAGCGAACCGGGGCGGTGCTCGACCACATTCCCCTCACCGACGACTACCAGCTCGACCTCGACGCCTATCACGCCATGCTCGACGAGCGGGTCAAGGTGGTTGCTTTGAGCGGAATGTCGAACGTTCTCGGCACCATGCCGCCGGTGAAGGAGATCTGTGCGGCGGCCAGAGCGGTTGGCGCCCTCACCGTGGTCGACGGGGCCCAACTGGTCCCGCATGCCCCGGTGGATGTCACCGATCTCGGGGCGGACTTTCTCGCCTTCTCCGCCCACAAGATGCTCGGCCCCACCGGTATCGGCGCCCTGTGGGGTACGCCCGAGCGGCTCGCCCAGATGGAACCGTTCGAAGGCGGCGGCGAGATGATCGCCGACGTGGGTCTGCACGAGTCGACCTGGGCGCCGATTCCCGCCCGTTTCGAGGCCGGCACGCCCGCCATCATCGAAGCCGCCGGCCTGCTCGCTGCCATCGAGTACCTCGAGGCGATCGGCATGGACGCCGTGCTCGCCCACGATCGCGACCTCACCTCCTACGCCCTCGCCCAGATGGCCGAGATGGAGGACGTGACCGTGTACGGTCCCACCGACCCGCTGGCGAGAGGCGGCGTCATCAGCTTCGCCATTCGCGACGCCCATCCCCACGACGTTGCCACCATCCTCGACGAGGGCGGAGTGGCGGTTCGGGCGGGCCACCACTGCGCCAAGCCACTGCTGCGCCTGCTCGGTGTCCCGGCCACCGCCCGCGCCAGCTTCCACGTCTACAACAACCGAGACGACGTCGACGCACTTCTGTCGGGATTCGAACGGGTGCGCCAGTTGTTTGCGGTGTGAACGCCAATAGGATCTGCCAAGCACCATGTCACTAGAAGAGCTCTACCGAGAAGTGATCCTCGATCACTACCGCAACCCCCGTAACCGGGTAGCCATCGACACACCCTCCGCCAGCGCCGAAGGGGTCAATCCGTTGTGCGGTGATGAAGTCACCGTCGAGTTGACCTTCGATGGCGACGTGGTCTCCGGAGTGTCGGTGCGCGGGCAGGGCTGTTCGATCAGCCAGTCCAGCGCATCGATGATGAGCGAGGCCATCAAGGGCAAGACCCGCCAGGAGATCGACGAGCTCGGCCACCGTTTCAAAGCAATGCTCTCGACCGAGGACGGCGAAATCGAACTCGACCCTGACCACCCCGGCTCGGTCCTCGGGGATCTCGAAGCCCTGCAGGGGGTCAAGAACTACCCCGTGCGCATCAAATGCGCCAGCCTCCCGTGGGCGACATTGCAGGACGCCCTCTCCTAACGGCGATGCCCCCGCCGGACGTGGCACGGCCTCCGACGAGCGAGATTCGGCTGCTGGCTGCTGGCTCGGAACGTCCGACGTCCGACGCAACACGCAACAGAGCGACGAGCGATCAAGAGGCCAGAAGCCCAGTAGCTCGTCGCTCTATCTCTTCGACAATGGGAGCTCGAGGGTGGTGCGGGCGCCGCCTGCGGGACCAGAGTCCAGGCTGATGCCTCCCCCGAGCCGCTCGGCGAGGCGGCGGGCGATGTCGAGGCCGAGGCCGGTGGAACCGGCGGTGCTCTCTCCACGGGCGAGAGGGTCGATGTCGGTCGGGAAGCCTCCGCCGTCGTCGGCCACCATCAGGATGGCCCGCCCCTCCTCGACCGCCACACTCAGTTGGAAACCGACCGCGCGGGCCGTGTGGTCGAACACGTTGCCGATCAGGATGTCGAGCACGTCACCCAGCTCCTCGGCCGAGACATCGACGGGCACCGGAACGGGTGGCAGTGAGGTCTGGAAGGTTCGCTGCTCCTCGTCGGCCAGCACTGACCAGAACTGGGCGTGATGGGCGGCGACCGCCGCCAGATCGGCGCGGGCTTCGGCGTCGACCGCTCTGGCGTCGATGATGAGCCGGTCCACCGCCGACTGCATCCGATCCACCAGACCGAGCATCTCGACCCGCTCGGTGGGATCGCTCATCGCCTCGGTCTGGAGGCGCATACCCGCCAGCGGGGTGCGGAGCCGGTGGGACAGATCGGCCAACGCTTCCCGTTCCGACACCAGCAGGTTGCGGAGCTGGGGAGCGAGGCGATTGAGAGCGTCGGCGACCACGGTGAGCTCGGGGATCCCGGGCGGCTCGACGCGGGTGTCAAGCTGACCATCGCCGATGCGGCGTGCGGCGGCGGCCAACTCGTCGACCGGGTCGCGCAGCGTTCGCCCGAGGCGGTCTGCCAGCAGCATGGCGGTGGCGATCAGGACCACCCCCAGCAGCAGAAGGAAGCCCCATGCCCGGTACACGCCCCGGGTCAACTCTTCGGCTGGGACGACGGCGGTGACAACCGCCCAACCGTTGCGGCCGATGACGGGAAGCGACACCTGCCAGGAGTCATCGACGAGATAGGTCGACGCCGACGACAACGCTTCGGCGGTACCTTGGGCAAACGCCCGGTCGAACGACTCGATGCCGAAGTTGGTGCCATCGTTCCCGAGGATGGAGATCCCGTCAGGGATCTGCAGGGTTGCGATCAACGTCATGTCTATCTCGCCGGTGCGCGACACCAGCGTCACGATGTTGCCCGCCAATGCCTGCACCACCCGCTCGGCGTCCGATCTGGCCCGCTCGTCGGCCTGGGTGCGGACCAGTATTCCGAGCGGCACCGTGTAGGCCACCACCACCAGGGCCGTCACCGCCAGGACCAGAACGCTGAGACGCCGCCTCACGACTCGGGAACGACCAGTTTCACCCCTACCCCATGGACGGTGCGGAGATAGCGCGGATCGCCGGCGGACTCGCCCAACTTCTTGCGAAGCCACGACAGATGCACGTCCACGGTGCGGTCGCCGCCACCGTACGGCTGCCTCCACACCTCAGCCAGCATCTCACGTTTGGTCACCACCTCACCCTTTCGTTCCGCCAGCATCCTGAGAAGGTCGAACTCCTTGGGGCTCAGGTCGAGCAGTACGCCCGCCAACCGCGCTTCGCGCGAGGCGGCATCGAGGGTCAGGTCGCCGACCACCAGGGCGCCGTTGGCGTTGGCACCATCGAGCCGCCTGAGCACCGCCCGAACCCGGGCCTGGAGCTGCTCCACCGAGAAGGGCTTCACCAGGTAGTCGTCGGCGCCGGCGTCGAGGGTCGCCACCACCACCTCATCAGCACCCCTGGCCGTGGCCACGATCACCGGCACCTGTGACACGGCTCGAATCATCCTGAGAAGGTCGGTGCCATCGAGATCTGGCAGGCCGAGATCGAGGATGATCACGTCGTAGGCACCGCCGGGGACCACCGTGAGCGCTTCCATGGCGGTGGCAGCGGATTCTACGTGGTGGCCGACCCCGGCCAGAGCCTGGGCGACCAGACGACGCAGGTCGGGGTCGTCTTCGATGAGCAGAACTGAAGCCATGCCGGGCAGGTTACGGACTGTCGGACCCGGTGTTGACGAAATGACGCATCTCGACCATGACTTGATGGTTCCTTGACGAATCCCTGAGCTGTCGTTCGCAGCGGATCTGCCACCATTGGTGGTGATGAAGAGACTGGCTTTGTTCTCGACCTGGCTACTCGCCACCGTTGCGGTGTCCTGGGTCACCTATCAGGTGCTCGACGCCGCCGACGCCGAAGTCCGCAACGGTCCGCAGACGGCGGTGGTGGTGGCTGCGAGCCGCGAGCCGCAGGTCGTGGTTGTCGGTGCGGCGGCAGAGACCGGGGAGACCGAACCTCGAGGCTCGCAGGCAGCGGATCCGGCCACGCCCGATGGATCGTCGCCGGTCACGATGATCGCACAAGACGACCAAACGGACGGGGTCCCCGCCACCGCCGGCCCCACCGGCACCTCTCCGGCGCCTCCCTCTGACGGTGGCGGTAGTGGTGGCGGTGGCGCTACGACGACCTCGACCACGGTCACGACCGTGCCCAGTGCCACCACCGCCACGACGGCACTGGCCACCACGTCGACCACTGCCGCTCAGGCCTGGACAACCACCACCATCACCTCTCCCGGGGGCAACCTCACCGTTTCATACCGCCCCGGTGAGGTGCGCTACGAAGTGGCCGTGCCCGCGGCCGGCTATGAGTTGGAGATCGACTCGACCGGTCCCGACGTCAAGGTGGAGTTCGAAGATGACGAAGGCGATGGCTGGGAGATCCGGGCACGCTGGAAGGACGGCGCCTTCTCGCCCGAGGTCGAGGAGTGGTGAGTCTCGACGGGTCAACCGGACTGGGACCTGTCGACCTGTCCACTCCGTTGCCAAACCTGTTGATCTGCTGACCTACTGACCTCGCTAGTGCACTCCCCCGCCGGTCATTGCCATCAGATCGAGCGCAACGTCGAGATCCTCGGCCGTCATGAGGCCTTCCTCCAGCACAACATCCCGCACGGTGCGCCCCTCGGCAAAGGCCCGCTTGGCGACCCGGGCCCCGTTGTCGTAACCGATGTGCGGGTTGAGTGCCGTCACCACGATGACGTTCTTCTCGAGCAGTTCCTGAGCGCGCTCGGGGTCGGCGGCGATGCCGTCCACGCACCGCTCCGCCATGGTTCGCGAAGCTGCGGCCAGCAGGTCGATCGACTCGATCAGGTTCCGTGCCATCACCGGCATCATCACGTTGAGCTCGAAGTTGCCGTTGGCCCCACCCCAGGTGATGGCGGCGTCGTTGCCGATCACCTGGGCGGCCACCATCATCATCATCTCGGGGATCACCGGATTCACCTTGGCGGGCATGATGGAGCTACCCGGCTGCAGCGCCGGGAGCTTGATCTCGGCGATGCCCGTCACCGGCCCCGACGACAGCCAGCGCAGGTCGTTGGCGATCTTGAACAGCGAGGTGGCAACGGTCTTGAGGGCACCCGAGGCGTTGACGGCGCCATCCTTGGCCGCCTGGGCCTCGAAGTGGTTGGCGGCTTCGACGAAGGGGTACCCGGTGCGCTCGGCCATCAGGGCGATCACCTCGGCGGCGAATCCCGGCGGGCAGTTGATCCCGGTGCCGACTGCGGTGCCGCCCAGGGCCAACTCCTCGAGTTCGGGCAGAACCTTGACGAGCCGGTCGATGCCCTTCCTGGTCTGGGCGGCGTAGCCGGAGAACTCCTGGCCGAGGGTGACGGGAACGGCGTCCATCAGATGGGTGCGGCCTGACTTCACCACCCCGGCGAACTCGGCGGTCTTGGCTTCGAGCGAGGCGGCCAGTTGCTCCATTGCCGGGATCAGGTTGGATCGCATGGCGTCGACCGCCGCGAGGTGCATGGCGGTGGGGAAGGTGTCGTTGGACGACTGGCCGAAGTTGACGTGATCGTTGGGGTGCACCTTGGTGGCCCCCGCTCCCATGATCTCGGTGGCCCGATGGGTGATGACCTCGTTGGTGTTGGTGTTGGTGGAGGTCCCCGAACCGGTCTGGTAGATGTCGACCGGGAACTGGGCATCCCAGTCGCCGGCCATCACCTCGTCGGCGGCGGCTCGAATGCCTTGGGCCACATCGGATGGGATCTCTCCACGGGTGGCGGCGACGGTGGCCGCCGAGCCCTTCAGCAAACCGAACGCCCAGATGAGACGACGACCGATGGTGAGCCCGGAGATCGGGAAGTTGTCGACGGCCCGCTGGGTCGAGGCCCCGTAGTAGGCGTCGACAGGAACGCGAACCTCGCCCATCGAGTCTTTTTCGATCCGGTATTCCATGAGTGACCTCCTCTGATTCGGGATTGCGAGGCTACCGCCCCCCGACGCCCTTCCGATCCGTCATGACAGCAGGTGTCGGCTCGTCTCGTAGCGCCGGTCGAGGCGATCCGCGATCGATGACGACGCCTCATCGATCCCCTCGGCCGCCGCCAGCATCAGCCCCGTCAGCCCGTCGAAGTCCGCCAACGAGATCACCTCTGGCGCCAACACTGCCGGTCCCCCTGCCTTCACGCCATCGATGTCGGCCATGTTGTGATAGTTGCCGAGTGCCAGGCACAGCCCGGTGGCGCGATGCCCGTAGGCGCCGAAGGCGGTGGCCTCGCAGGAGCCACCGGCCATGAGCTTGCGTTGGTGGGTGATCTTCCTGGCACGCACCACCTCGGTGACTGCGTTGGTGAGCTGGTGATCGAAGATCGACGACAGGTCGCCCACCCGCACGATGGGGCCGGCGCCGATCGGCGAGTCCGGGAAGCTCCGTGAGGTCTCGATCGACAGCAATCTGGCTCCGGTGGGGATGGTGCCGAGCTTGCATGCGCCGATCGCTCCGATGAAGCCCTCCTCCTCGGCCCGGGTGAGCAGCACGCCGAAATGATTCAGCTGCGGGTTCTTTCGGGCCTTGTCGAGCGCCACCAGCGCCGCGGCCACCCCGGCCAGGTCATCACAGGCCGGAGCGGAAAGCAGATCACCCTTCACACCGAGGGCCCTGGCGGGGAACCGCCACCGACCGATGTCGCCGGCGGCTGGCGTGGGCCCACGCCCCAGGTCGAGGATCACCCGACTATCGACGTCGGGAGCGGAGGCCACCACCGCGCCGATGACGCCACCGATGCTGTGGAACTCGACCGCCGCCCCGACGAAGTAGGGCTCCATCACCCCACCCATGAACAGGGCGGTGAGCCGCTTGCCTTCCACCGACTCGACGACAAAACCGGGATGGTCCATGTGGGCGGCGGCGATCACCGGCGCCTGACGTTTCCGTCCCTTGAGGGTGAGCAGCACATTGCCGGCGGCATCGGCCGTCGCCCGGATCTGGGGCCGACGCTCGGCCCACGCACGCACCCACGCCACCACATTGTGCTCCCGACCCGAAGTGGTGGGCAGGTTGGTGAGCTCGATCAGCCAGCGATGTCGGGGAGGAAGTGCCATGGCGGAACTCTACGACCGCTCCCTGCCCCTCCCCACCTTTCAAGGAACTCGGTTTTCGGTCTGCGGGCTTCGAGCGTCGGGGCGGCGGTGGGCCCTCCCGGCGGCCAAGCCGAATCCGATGAGGACAACCCCGGTCGCCCCGGCTGCCACCACCGACAACCCGGGC
The DNA here is from genome assembly GCA_050329955.1 of Acidimicrobiia bacterium. Lineage (GTDB taxonomy): Bacteria > Actinomycetota > Acidimicrobiia > Spongiisociales > ZC4RG35 > JAOUGY01. The sequence continues at coordinate 46,611 of JBHJOH010000027.1, forward strand.
ATCCACCATCCGACCGCCATCCCCGCCGTCCACATTCCGGCCCCCAGCCAGACGAAGGACCTCATGCCGTACAGCGTCGAAAACGGAAGGTAGTGCGCACCCATGACGATCATGAACGCCGGATAGAACCAGTTGATGTCATGGAGCGCGGCGGCTCCTGCCACCGGTATGCAGAGCGGGCCCACGATCGGCGCGGTGACACCGAGTTCACCGAAGGGGTTGCCACGGCCGATCCGGCCGGCACCGCCGAGCAGGCGGGATACCACCGAAGTGACCGGGTAGATGAAGAAGCCGCCGAGCAGCAGCGTCAGGATGCCGACCGTCGGCGTCCACACGGCCCACGCTGCGGCAGAAGCCACCCACACGAGCCCGGAGTAGACCTGGCCAACCGAACCAGACCGGTAAGCGGTTCGCACCTCGCGTTGGGCTCGAACGACATCCACCCTTCGACAGTAGTCCGTGAGGGGACAACACATTCGGCACTGGCCCGACCCCCTCCGACCGAACAAATCCACCCACGATGTCGGGCGGATTCACCGTGGTCGCACGAGAGCTGACGCCCCCTCCGGCCGAACCGGTCTTCACGATGTCGGGCGGGTTGATGCTCTTCGCTCCTCGCCTGACGCCCCCTCCGGCCGAAGCGGTTTACTCACGATGTCGGGCGGCTCACCGTGGTCGCGTGAGACCTGACGCCCCCTCCGGCCCTGGCCCGACCGCTTGGGGTCGGCGGACACCTCCCCCGGAGGGGGTAGGCGGACTTCGTCCGATGGCGTCAGCCGGGAGGGGGGCGGCACCTCTGACGCGAACAGTCGAAAGGTGTGTCGGTGAAGAAGTCGGCGGGGCGCTTCTGCGGTACGGCGGTGTTGACGTGGATCCTGTCGGGTGACAGGTAACGCAGGATGCGCGAGCAACGGCTTCCGACACCTGGCGGACGGAGTCGATCTCGTCGAGTCCATCAGCTGGTGCACCGACAGGAGGACGTCCGAAGTCGTCTCACCCCCGCTTCACTCGTGGCCCGAATCGTCGGGTGACAGCGCGCTATGGTGGCCGCATGCGACCCGCACGGGTTCCGGGATATGCGACGTGTGATGACGAGGCCTCCATCGGGGACAACCGCCCCGTGTTCGATGCCGTCTTTGTCCAAGGAGTCGCCCCATGTCCCGTTCGTCCCGTCATGTCCTCCCGCTCGTAACCGCTGCCGCTTGTTGGGGTCTCGGTGCGGTCGCCTCGAAGCGCGCTGTCGACGAGATAGCGGCACCGATGCTTCTGGTTATCCAGCTCGTAGCGAGCTCCCTTGCCCTGGTGGTCCTGGCGGCCGGGTCTGGTCGGGCCCTGCTGCCGTCGCGGGATCGGCTGCGAATCGGCGCCCTGGGTGTATTGAATCCGGGGCTCGCATACATGCTGAGCCTCGCCGGGCTCGCCCGGATCACCGCAGGCCTGTCCGTGTTGCTCTGGTCACTGGAACCGATCCTGATCATGGCGATAGCCTGGATCGTGCTCCGTGAGCGCCTGCGACCTCCCGCCGTCGTCTTCTCGGCGGTAGCGGTGACCGGAGCTGCGGTAGCCGGCGCTGCCGGGACCGGCGGCGCCGACGTCGGAGGCGTCGCTCTCACGGTCGGAGGTGTGGCCTGTTGCGCCATCTACACGGTCGCCACCAGCACCCAGCTCGGCGAGGGATCGGCCTTGCCGGTGGTGGTGGTTCAGCAGCTCTTCGCCCTCGGGTTCGCCGTGGTTGCCTTGGCGGTACAGGTCTGGGCAGGTGCCACCCTGGCTCTCGACCAGGTCAGCGGAACGGCCTGGGCCAGCGCTGTGGCATCAGGTGTTCTGTACTACGGACTTGCGTTCTGGGCGTTCCTCAGCGGACTGCGATGCACGTCGGCTTCGACGGCCGGGGTCTTCCTCAGCCTCATCCCTCTGTTCGGAATCACCGCTGGGTGGCTGCTGCTGGGCGAGCGGATGACACTGGTCCAGGCTGGCGGCGCCTGTGTTGCGGTGGTGGCGGTGGTCGCGATGGTGACCCTGACCCGGGACCGGCACCGCACCGAGGCCCCGCCCGAAGACAATGCCGCCTCGGGTGTTGGATTCCAGCAGAGCTGAGCTGGTGCCACAACCGGAGTCGGGCCGATCAGTCGAAAGGTGTGTCGGTGAAGAAGTCGGCGGGGCGCTTCTGCGGTGCGGGGGTGTTCACGGTCTCGATTCCGAGACGCTTGCGAATGCCGTCGTAACCGCCGTCCTCGAGCTCCTCGGCCAGTTCGGGCCCGCCCGATGTGACGATGCGGCCGTCGAGCATCACGTGGATCCTGTCGGGCGACAGGTAGCGCAGGATGCGCGAGTAATGGGTGATCATGAGCACCCCGACCTCGGGGCTGCGCATGGCCTCGACGGCTTCCGACACCTGGCGGACGGCGTCGATGTCGAGGCCGGAGTCGATCTCGTCGAGCAGCGCCACCTTGGGCTCGAGCACGGCCATCTGGAAGATCTCGGATCGCTTCTTCTCGCCACCCGACAGGTCGTCGTTCACCGACCGCTGCAGGAACCGGGCGGTGTCGAAGCGTTCGGCCTGGGCGGCGATCTTCTCGGCGGCCTCGATCGGATCGACTCCGCGCTCTTCAGTCGCCTCCTCCAGCAGCGTCTCGAGCGAGACGCCCGGGACTTCGACCGGGTACTGGAAACCCAACAGCAAACCCTTCCGAGCCCGCTCGTCGACCGGCAGATCCATCAGCTCGTCACCGTCGAGGCGGGCCGATCCGGAGACTTCGTAGCCCTCCTTGCCGGTCAGCACGTGGCACAGGGTCGACTTGCCGGAACCGTTGGGGCCCATGATGGCGTGGATCTCCCCGAAGGGGACTTCGAGGTCCAGTCCCTTGAGAATCTCCTTGTCACCGATGCGGGCGGTGAGGCCCTTGATATCGAGCGCGGCAGCCATCAGGCTTCGACCTCCAGGTAGACATCTCCGTTTTCGACCCTCACGCCGTAGCTCGGAACCGGCTTGGTGGCAGGAAGGGCGGTTGCCGCCCCGGTGGCGAGCTCGAAGGTGGCACCGTGACGAGGGCACTCGACTTCACCATCGAAGACATCTCCCTCCGACAGTGATGCTTCGGCGTGGCTGCACCGGTCGCCGATGGCGTAGACATCGGTGTCGATGCGGAACATCGCCACCCGGTGCTCTCCCACGTCGACTCTCACCCCGCGCCCATCGGGCAGGTCGGCCAGCGCCGACACGTGAATCCATGTCATGCGATGCGACCCTCCGCCTGTGCCTCGGAGAAGCGGCGGTAGACCACCTTGCGGATCGGCTCGGCCAGACGGGGGGAAGGCAGCCGGTCGATGACCTCCGAGAAGAACCCACGGATGAGCACCCGCTCGGCCCGGGCCTTGGAAAGCCCGCGGGACTGCAGGTAGTAGAGGTGCTCCTCCTCGAGCGGGCCCACCGATGAGCCGTGACCGCACATGATGTCGTCGCACAGGATCTCGAGGTTGGGCACCGAGTGTGCCTTGGCACCGGGTGAGAGCACCAGGTTACGGTTGGTCTCGAACGCCGAGGACCGGATGGCGTCCCGCTCGATGCGCAGCAGACCGGTGAACACCGACTGCGACTCGTCTTCCACCGCGCCTTTGAGGAACACATCACTCGAGGTGTTGCGGCCGATGTGGTTCATGACCATCCGGTAGTCGAGCACCTGGCTCTGTTCGCCGAAGTACAGGCCCACCACTTCGGCGGAGGCGCCCGCCCCCACCAGGTCGATGCCCAGGTCCACCCGGGCGAGGCGGCCACCCAGGCCGACTTCGCCGAGGCGGGCAGTGGCGTCACGACCGATCCTGACCTTCTGATGGGTGACGGTCACAGCTTCCCGGCCCATCACCTGGGCGGTGGTATAGCGGAGGCGGGCGGCGTCCCCCACCTCCAGCACCACGTGCGGGTTCTGGACGACGACCCCGTCGCCACTGCGGAACAGGACGAGAACGGCGGCCTCGGCGTTGTCACCGAGACGCACGGTGATCGAGGGGAATCCGAGGGCGCCGGCCTGGGTGGCCTGCACGTCGATGAGGAACGGATTCTCGACCGTGACGCCGGCCGGCACGTCCAAAACCAGGCCTTCGCCGGCAAACGCCAGATGGGCGGCGGCGAACTTGTCGGCTGATGCCGGGATCAAACTGTCCCCGGCCTCGATGCGGGCTTCGAACAGAGCGACAGTGTCATGCTCGACCGAGGTGACGAACCCGTCGACGATGGTGGCTACGCCTGCAGCGTCGGGTACGGCGCCAACGAAATCGTCGGCCGGAAGCGGGTCACCCGGCCCTTCGGCAAGGGCGAGGGCATCGAGGTCGAGGTCGAGGTCGACATACTTCCATGCCTCGTCCTTGCTGGTGGGATTTGGGGTCGAGGAGAACGACTCGAACGCCGAACGGCGGCGCTCTGCAACCCCCGACTCCGAGGCTGCAATCATTTCTTCGACAGTGTCGATGGTCAACGGACGCACGTGCGAAAACTCCGGAACGACGATGGGCCGATGGTAATTCGCACTACGGCCATAGTGGAAATCCAATCGCAGGCCGTTCACGGTTCACCGTTCACCGTTCACCGTTTCCACGCCTCTCTCTCCTGGCTACGGTCGTGGGCATGTCCCTTGCGTCCGTCAACTCGCGGCTCATCGAATGCCGGGCGTGCCCACGGCTGGTGGAGTGGCGCGAACGGGTGGCCACCGAGAAGCGGGCCTCCTTTGTGGACGACGACTACTGGGGACGGCCGGTACCGGGGTTCGGCGACCCGAACGCCGAGGTGGTCGTGGTCGGGCTGGCACCGGCCGCCCACGGGGCCAACCGCACCGGGCGCATGTTCACCGGTGATCGGTCCGGGGACTTCCTGTTCGCCTCGCTGCACCGAACCGGGTTCGCCAACCAACCGAACTCCGATTCCGTCGGCGACGGGCTCGCATTGAGCGGCGTCTACATCACCTCGATGGTGAAGTGTGCTCCCCCGGCCAACAAGCCGACACCGGAGGAGCAGCGCACCTGCACCCCGTGGCTCGAAGCCGAACTCGACGCCCTGCCCAGCCCGAGAGCGATCGTGGCCCTGGGAGTCCTGGCCCACACCAGGGTGGTGTCGATGGCACCGGGCCGGGGCTGGGGAGTGCCGCCTCCGGTAGCGCGCTTCGGCCACGGAGTCGAGTCGAACCTGGCGGGTGGGCCGGTTCTGATCGGCTGCTACCACCCCAGCCAGCAGAACACCTTCACGGGGCGGCTCACGCCTGACATGATCGACGCGGTGTTCCGACGGGCTGCGCTCGTTTGATCGGGTGGCGACGCGCCCGGGTAGGTGTCGACCCGTTGACCATCGAGACACGTTCACCTGACGTTTCCACAGCTGTGGACGATTTGTCCACAGGTTCCCCTTCCCCGTGCGCTTCCCACTCGTTAGGGTGGCCACCTAGGAAACGGGGGTTTTCCATGAACAAGCACCGCCGCTCAGGAGCATCGGTAGCCGACACGATCGGCCTGTATCTCGACGAGGTTTCGTCGCACGTCCTCCTCACAGCCGAGGACGAGATGGCGCTGGCACGTGCCATCGAGGACGGTCGGAAGGCGAGCGTACGCCTCGAATCCGTCACAGACCTATCCCGCGAGGAACGAGTCCGGCTGGAGATGCTGATGGAGGCAGGCGACGAGGCCCGCATGGCATTCATTCGAGCCAACCTCCGCCTGGTGATCTCGATCGCCAAGCGCTACACCGGACGGGGCCTCGACATGCTCGACCTCATCCAGGAGGGGAACCTCGGATTGATCCGGGCTGTGGAAAAGTTCGACTGGCGCAAGGGGTTCAAGTTCTCGACCTACGCCACCTGGTGGATCCGCCAGGCCATCACCCGGGGTCTCGGCAACTCCGCCCGTACCATTCGCCTGCCGGTGCACATGGTGGACGTGGTTCGAACCGTGCACGACACCCAGCAACTGCTCGTCGACGAGCTTCACCGCCAGCCAACGATCGCCGAGATCTCCGAGCTCTCCGGGCTCGAACCGGAACGGGTGGTGGTTGCGCTGGAAGCCCCCACCGACACCGTGTCCCTCGATCGACCGGTCGGAGAAGAGGGCGATTCCGAGCTGCATGAGTTCGTGATCGACCTGCGCACCCGCGACCCCTTCCTGGCGGCCGCCGAGTCGCTGCAACGCCATCAGATCGACGAGGCTCTACTCCTGCTCGACGAGCCGGACCGAACGGTGATCACGCTGCGGTTCGGACTCGGAGGGGACGACCCCTGGACGCTGTCAGCCGTCGGGAAGCACCTCGACCTCACCCGGGAGCGGGTTCGTCAGGTGGAGGCACGCGCCCTGGCGCGACTGCGACACCCCTCGTGCGGACTCGATCTCGAGTCTCTTCTCTGAACGCGTATCCCGGGTAGATTGCCGTCCCGATGGACTTCGGATCGGACATGACCCAGATCATCCTGAGAATCACGCTGATCGGCGGCCTGGCCGGACTGGCCGGCGGCCTGATCGGTAGCATGCGGGCCTCGCTGTTCGGCTCGTTCCTGATGGGGGCGATGGGCGGGGTTGCGGTCTCGTCGATCGTCAACATCGCCGGGATGGACCCTTTCGCAAACAATCCACTGATGGACGCGGGCGGAGGCTTCTCCTACGCCTGGGCAGCCATCGGAGGAGTGTTCCTGGGCTACGTCGTCACCAAGTCGAGCGGAAACAGATCGGTGAGAGCCAGCCGCCGGGGTCGCTGAGACCCCGGCGACCCGAACCCGTCAACCGACGGCGCCGGCCTCCGCCATGTTCAGCTCGATCAGGCGGTTCATCTCGACGGCGTACTCCATCGGGAGTTCCTTCACGATCGGCTCGATGAACCCGGCCACGATCATCGACGTTGCCTGCTCCTCGGTGAGGCCGCGGCTCATGAGATAGAACAGCTGCTCTTCGCCGACCTTCGAGACGGTTGCCTCGTGGCCGATCTCGGCGTCGTTCTCCTCGATCTCCATGTACGGGTACGTGTCCGAACGGCTCTTGTCGTCGAGGATCAGAGCGTCACAGCGCACGAAGCTCTTGGCGTTGTACGCCCCCGGCTCCACCCGAACCAAACCGCGGTACCCGGCTCGGCCGCCACCCTTGGAGATCGACTTCGAGACGATCGTCGAGGTGGTGTTGGGAGCGACGTGCACCATCTTGGCACCGGCATCCTGATGCTGACCTTCGCCGGCGAACGCAATCGAGAGCACCTCACCGTGGGCGCCCGGCTCCATCAACCAGACGGCGGGATACTTCATGGTGAGCTTGGACCCGAGGTTGCCGTCGATCCACTCCATGGTGGCATCGGCGTAGGCAGCGGCTCGCTTGGTCACGAGGTTGTAGACGTTGTTCGACCAGTTCTGGATGGTGGTGTAGCGGCAGCGGCCGCCACGCTTCACGGCGATCTCGACCACCGCCGAGTGGAGCGAGTCGGTTGACCAGACCGGAGCGGAGCAGCCCTCGACGTAGTGGCAGAAGGCGCCCTCGTCGACGATGATCAGCGTCCGTTCGAACTGGCCCATGTTCTCGGAGTTGATGCGGAAGTAGGCCTGGAGCGGCTGGTCGACCTTGACGCCGGGCGGCACGTAGATGAACGAGCCACCGGACCAGACGGCCGAGTTGAGCGCGGCGAACTTGTTGTCGTTGGGCGGGATGATGCTCCCGAAATACTCCTGGACGATCTCGGGGTACTCGCGCACCGCCGTGTCCATGTCGCAGAACAGCACACCCAGTTCCTCGAGGTCCTCACGGTTCTTGTGATAGACCACCTCGGACTCGTACTGGGCGGTGACGCCCGCCAGGTACTTGCGCTCGGCCTCGGGGATGCCCAGCTTCTCGTAGGTCTCCTTGATGGACTCGGGCACCATGTCCCAGTCCTTGGCCTGTCCCTGCATCGGCTTGACGTAGTAGTAGATGTCGTCGAAGTCGATGTCGTCGAGCGAACCGCCGCCACCCCAGGTGGGAAGCGGTTTGGCCAGGAAACGCTTGTACGCCTTGAGGCGGAAGTCGAGCATCCACTGCGGCTCGTCCTTGATCCGCGACATCTCGCGGATGATCTCTTCGTTCAGGCCCTTCTGGGGCTTGAAGACGTAATCCTCTTCGGAGTCGTGCCAACCGAGCTTGTAGGCGCCGAGATCGATGTCGACCGTTGCCATGGGCGCATCACCTTTCGAGTGAGTTCGTCATTTCTACTACGCCCGTAGTGTAAATGGTCTCGGCGGAAAGCGGAAACGGGGGGAGGAGGAAGGCGGAGGAAGGCAGAGGAAGGCAGAGGAAGGCGGAGGGAAGAACGTGTCCCACTCAGCGTGGCAACGGCCGGCCGGGGGGTCGAAGGGGGGTCGTCCCCACTGGGAGTTGACCGTTGACCGTTCACCGTCGAACGTGGCAACGGCCAACGCTCGGACCTCCACACCCCCGGCCAATCCCGACTCAGTTCCCACCAGCACCGGCGGGGGGTCGAAGGGGGGTCGCCCCCCCTGGGCATAACCGGCCGGGGGGTCGAAGGGGGGTCGCCCCCCCTGGGCATCACAGCCGGCGGGGGGTCGAAGGGGGGTCGCCCCCCCTGGGCATGACCAGGGGGTCGAAGGGGGGTCGTCCCACCTGGGGATAGTCGTCCCCCCCTGGGCATCACAGGAAGGCCGGAAGCAGGAGGCCAGAAGCCCGAGGCCCCGGAATCCGGAACGTGGCAACCGGGCCACCACCAAACTCCACACCCCCGGCCAAGCACGCGACCACGCCGCCACCAGCACCGGCGGGGGGTCGAAGGGGGGTCGTCCCCCCTGGGGATAGTCGTCCCCCCTGGGCATCAGAGCATGCCGGAAGCAGGAGGCCGGAGGCCGGAAGCCCGGAATCCGGAACGTGGCAACAGCCCGACGCGAGCGCCTCCACACCCCCGGCCGAGCACGCGATCAGCACGGAACCAGCACCGGCGGGGGGTCGAAGGGGGGTCGTCCCCCCTGGGCATCACAGCCGCGGGGGGTCGAAGGGGGGTCGTCCCCCCTGGGGATAGTCGTCCCCCCTGGGCATCAGAGCATGCCGGAAGCAGGAGGCCGGAGGCCG
>JBHJOH010000028.1:0-8487 GCA_050329955.1 Acidimicrobiia bacterium
GGGGGGGGGGCGCCCCCCGCCACGAAATCGGGGCGAGCATGCCCACCCGCAGCGGTTCGGATGTTGGGACGTTCACGTGTTCGAACCTCCCGGCACTTGACGACGACGTACTCCTCGAACAGCGGGAGCACTTCATTGTCGCACCCCGGCAGGGCGGACGGATTGGTGGCTGGGCTTCGACCGCGCTCTTGGCAGACGGATCGACGGAAACAGGGTTGGCGGGAGCCCGGGAGGTGTGCAGTCGCCGCCCGAACCACTCCTCGTGGCTGACCATCGGATCGTCCGACGACGCGGCCGTTCAGACCACTGGACCCGGGAGCCGCAGGGTGAACCGGCTGTGCCCGGTGTAGGCATACTCGATGTCACCGTCCATGAGCCAGGCGAGCTGACGCGAAACGGTGAGCCCGAGACCGACCGATTCGGGCCGGGCGCCGTCGTTCGGCCGGGAGACGTAGGGCTGAAACATCGATTCCCTGATCGACTCGGCCACGCCTCCTCCGTCGTCACACACGTGGATCAGGACGTCAGCACCTTCGGCTTCAGACTCGACCCACACCCGGCTTCCACCGTGGCGGATCGAATTCGAGACCAGGTTGCGGACCACCTGGCGGACACGCATCTCGTCACCCACCGCCGTCATCGCCTCCCCGACCGCATTCCCGACCGACCCGCTGGTCCTGGGCAGGGCGGAGATGACCTGGTCGACCACGTGACGTATGTCGATCTCACGGGGAACGATCGTGATGTGACCGGCTTCGACCCGGGCAGCCACCAGGAGGTCCTCGACGATCGCCGACATGGCGTACGCCTCATGCTGGATCACACCGATGTATTCGGCTCGCTCGGAGTCGGTCACATCGCCCCCGGCCAGAACGTCGGCGAATCCCCGGATCGTGGTCAGCGGGGTGCGCAGCTCGTGACTGACGCCGGCGATGAACTGATCCTTGTCGGCGTTGACCCGGCGGAGCACGTCTGCTTCGGCGGCGGCGCGAGCCATACTCCGGTCCCGGGCGATCGCCCACCAATACGCGCCCCCCACGGAGGCGCCCGGCGCAACAGCGCCCCCCACGGAGGCGCCCGGCGCACCAGCGCCCCCCACGGAGGAGGGGTCGGTCTGACGCTGCAGGGTGACGTGATGGGGCACGTGGACGCCGTCATGGCGCAACAGGTCGACCTGCCCCTCCCAACGGCCGCTGACGACCAGTGCGGGGAGGATCTCATCCATCAGGTACGAGAGCGCACCGGCCGGAACGAACTGGAACAGGCCTTTGGCCACCGGGGGCCGCCCGAAGAACTCGAGCGCCGAGGCGTTCATGGAGAGCACAGTGCCGTCGGGCGCCATGATCCCGATCAGCTCACCGATGTCCTGAAACAGTGCCTTGAGTCGGGCGGATTCGGCTTCTGCCTCGAGACGGGCGCTCCGGTCGATGATCGTGACCGTGACCCCGTTGGGTTGTCCGCCGTCGAATCGGGTGGCCGCGCCCCGCAGCTCCACCGCGCGAGTTGAACCTCCTGGAAGAGTTATGACCGTCTCGATGCTGTTCCCTCTGGATCGACCGGCAGCCAGGAGCGCGACGCACGCCTCCCGGATGGTGCCGTCGTCCGAACCGAACAGCTCGTAGAACGAGGTCCCCACCGGAGTCGTGCGGCCCACCAGCTCGGCGAAGGCGGGATTGGACGCGACGATGGTGCCATCGGTGGCAAGGCTGGCAACGCCAACCGCCATCGAATCGGTCAGGTCCATCACGACCTCGAGCTCGTGATCCCCATCACTCAACGCTCAACCTCCACGGTGACTCACAATCTATCCGCACCGCCTGGAACCGCCAGGGATCGGCTGCTGCCCAGGGCCGTCGGCAGTGCGGTCGTCTCGGCTCCGGCCGGCGACCGGGACCCGGGCGGTACAGTGATGGACCCGATGCCACCATCTTTCCGCCGAACGACGCCTGTCCTGCCGTGCCCACGACGGCGGCACGGTCGTTGAAATGAGGCGACGACTCCTGGGGATGCTCAAACTGGCGGTGGTTGACACCACTGCCCTCCGTGGCAGCCGCCGGTTTCAATGGATGTTCGTCGGCCAGATCGCCATCCACATGGGCCGGCAGTTCCTGGTGGTGGCGGTACCGCTCCAGGTGTTCGAGATCACGAACTCGTCACTCATGGTGGGTCTGGTGAGCTTCGCCCAGACCATTCCGTTGCTGCTCACCTCGTTGTTCGGTGGCGCCATCGCCGACATCTACGACCGACGGATCGTGCTGTTGCTTTCTCAGTTTCTCACCGCGTTCACCGTGGCCGGACTTGCCTTCAACCTCGGATCCGATGCCAGGTTGTGGCCGATCTTCGTGCTCATGTCGCTCAACGCCGCCATCATGGGGATCGAGGCGCCGACACGGCAGGCGATCATCCCGACCCTGGTCCCCCGCGAGCACATGGCGTCGGCTTACGCCACCAGTCAGACCCTCACCCAGATCGCCTTCATGGTGGGTCCGGCGCTGGCCGGACTCGTGATCGCCGCCTTCGGGCTGGGACCGGCGTACTGGATCGCCACCATCAGCACCGTAGTGGCGGGGCTGGTGGCCATTCCGCTGGGCGCTCTCCCGCCCGAAAACAAGGACACCAGACCGGGGTTTGCGGCCGCGGTCGAAGGGTGGCGGTTCCTGCGGCAACGCCCACTCCTGCAGCATCTGATGCTGATCGACTTCAACGCCATGGTGTTCGGACTCCCCAGGGCGTTGTTCCCCTACATCGGAACCGTCACGCTGGGGGGCGATGCCGCCACTGTCGGCTTGCTCAATGCCGCCCCCGGGGCGGGAGCCTTCGGGGCGGCGCTGACCACCGGATGGGTTTCGCTGGTCAAACGCCAGGGCCGACTGGTGGTGCTGTCGGTGATCGTGTGGGGCCTTTCTATCGCCGCATTCGGCCTCACCAGAAGCCTGATTCCGGCTCTGATCTTCCTGGCGGTGGCCGGGGCCTCCGACGTGATCTCGAACGTGTTCCGAGCCACCATCCTCCAGCTCAGTCTCCCCGATTCGATGAGAGGACGGGTGACCGCCATCAAGGTCATGCTGTCGGGGGCGGGGCCCCGTCTGGGCGATGCCGAAGCCGGAGCGGTCGCCGCCCTCACCAACCCCACGGTATCGGTGATCTCGGGAGGGCTGGCCAGCGCCATCGGTGCGATCCTGATCGCCTGGCGCGGCCGCACGTTGTGGAGCCAGACGACCGACGCCGACCGGGATTGACCTGGCCATCCTTCGATGGTCATCCATCACCGGCGAAACGCGAATTCGGTGGTGTTCGTGCCCCCGCCACCTGGGAGACGGTCGGGGCCGATCACGAGCGCAGCGACTCAGCCGCCGATCTCCCGGAGGGCTCAACACCGGTGAGACCCATGAACCCGGTCATGCACAACCCGGGTGGTGACGGGGTCCCGTACCTTGATCGCGAGCCGTCAATCCTGAGACCGGCACGAAGAGCGACCAGGACCATCGCCTCTGGTGTCACTGAGGCGCCCACACATAGCGTGTGGCCACACCGCCGAAGGACGGAGTGCCCTATGAGTCCCCATGAGAGACCCGAGGCCGACACACGAGCCGATCAACCCCGGTGGGCCGGGGCCGAATCGGTCTCCACTGGCCGCAGCGGCTTGTTGGTCGTGGCGCTGCTCTACACGATCGTCGTCTTGGTACCGCTGTTCGTGATCCTTGCCGGCCAGCAGTCACGGGAGCGTGGTTTCTGGGTGGAGTTCGGAGTGGCGTTGGGCTTCATCGGCCTGGCCATGCTCTGCCTCCAGTCGGTACTCACCGCCCGGTACCCGAAGCTGTCGGGCGCCGTCGGGCAGGACACGATGCTCCAGTTCCACCGCCAGACCGGCCTGGTGGCGTTCGGCTTCGTGCTGGCGCACGCTCTCGTGCTGCTGCTGGGCGCCCCCGGCAACTGGCAGTTCCTCGACCCGCGCGTCAACTTCCTTCGGGCGGTGGCCCTGATCTTCGTCCTGTTCGCCCTTCCTGCCCTGATCGTGACCTCCCTGTGGCGGGAGTCGTTCCACCTTCCCTACCAGTGGTGGCGGTTGGGCCACGGCGTGCTTGCCCTGCTGATCCTCGTCGTCGGGATCGTGCACATCACCCGCGTCCACTACTACCTGTCCGATCCGTGGAAGCAGGTCGTGTGGATCGCCATGGGAACGGCCTCCATCGGCAGCATCCTCTACGTGCGTGCCCTCAAGCCACTTCGGGTCCGCCGCCACCCCTATCGCCTCGTCGACGTGTCCCCGGCGGCATCACGCACCTGGAAGCTCACCCTCGAACCCGAGCACGGCAAGGTCCTCGACTTCCGGGCCGGCCAGTTCGTCTTCCTGACGCTGGCCGACACCCCGTTCTCGCTCGAACAACACCCGTTCTCGATCGCCTCGAGCGCCGACCGACCGGACCGACTCGAATTCGCCGTGAAGGAACTCGGTGACTTCACCGCCACGATCGGCGCCACACCCGTGGGCCGGGTCGGCTTCGTGGACGGGCCGTACGGCTCGCTACGACTTCCCACAGATCCCGACGCGGGCATCCTGATGGTCGCCGGGGGAATCGGCATCTCTCCCATCATGAGCATGCTTCGCACCCTTCGGGATCGGCGGCACACCGCTCCCGTGGTCGTGGTGTACGCCGCCGACCGGATCGACGACCTCGCCTACGGCACCGAACTGGATGACCTCGCCGACGATCTGCAGCTGAAGGTCGTGCGTGTGCTCCGAGTGCCGCCGACCGACTGGACCGGTGAGCGAGGCCTGGTCGACAACGGACTGATCGAGCGACAGCTGCCGTCGGGCGATGCGAATACGTGGCACGTCGTGCTGTGCGGTCCCCCACCCATGATGGACGCGGCCGAACGGGCAGTGCGTGAGCGTGGTGTCCCTCTCAACCGGATCCACTCGGAACGATTCGACATCGGAGCCGCCGGTGCCGTCGGTCAGCGCAGCGTCCAGGTCCGACGCCTCGTCACGGGCCTCAGCCTCGTGATGCTGGCCGCCGCCGCGATCTTCGCCTGGTGACGAGCTTCGAGGAGCGCTTGGGAACACGGCGCTCGGTAGGGCTCCGGGCGTGAGACTTGAACTCACAACCTACGGATCCGCAGTGGCCATGGGTTCTGGAAGCCGCGTCCACGGTGCGATTCTGAGGGCGCCCGATGCTATGACCAACGCGACCCCACCGGCCAACCAGCAGGCATGAGCAGTGGGGCGCCACCAACGACGAGGTCCGAATGTCCTTGCCCGGCGATGACCTTGTGGTGGAACCCGCACACCATCACACGCGGGCCATCGGCATCGACGCCGGACCGGGTCCGTGTGGCCGTGGATTGTCCAGATCGGCGCCGACCGTGGTGGCTTCTACTCCTACGAGCGGCTCGAGAACTTCTTCGGCCTGGGCATCCACAACAGCGACGTGGTGATACCGCAGTGGCAGCACCGGATGGTCGGCGACCTGGTCTTCGCGGATGCCAAGGGATCTGTTGGCTCCCGCCCCGGGCACCCAGGTCCGTCGAAGCGGGCCTGCGGCTCTGGCTCGATCTCGGCGGCTGACCCACCACCGAGCCCGAGACCTCGACGCCTTGCGTCCGAAGGTGCCGATCTCGCTCCCCGAAGCGACATTCGACCCTGGCTCCCGGCCAGGCTCTGGGCGTACGCGAGAAGGATGTGGTGTCGGCTGATCGGTGCGCTGTTGCTGGGAGTGATGGCCGCCTGCGGCTCATCGGAGCCGGCCGGCCTCCCGGCACCGTCGTCGGTGGAATCGTCCAGCACCGACCCGGCGCCGACCGAGACGACGGCCGTCACCCCAATCCCGGACGCCGCCGACCTCGAACAGACTCTCGCCACCATCCTGGAGCGGTACCCCGCGCCCGGAGCGCTCGCGCTCGTCGCCATCGGCGGCGAGCGCCTGGCCGGGTGGTCCGGCACGGCCGACATCGACGGGAGGCCGATCACGTCCGACACCCGGTTCCGCATCGCCAGCATCACCAAGCCGATCACCGCCGTACTGGTGCTCGATGCCGTGCAACGAGGCGAATTGTCGCTCGACGACCGCGTGAACGATCTGGTGCCCGGCCTACTCGCCGAGGACCCACCCGTCACCGTGCGCATGCTGCTCGAACACACGAGCGGGATCTTCGACGAGACGAACAACCTCGACATCATCGACGACATCGCACTGCTCACAGACCCCGACCAGATCGCCGAGGCCAACGAACTGGCAGCCCGCTACACCGCCGGTGAGCAGGTTCTCGTTCCCGACTCCCTGCTCGTGGCGCTGGCCGAGGCGCACGGTCGCGACTTCCCGGCGGGCACCGACTACTCCTACAGCAACATGAACTACCAGGTGGCCGCAATCGTCCTCGACGCTGTCACCGGACAACCGATCGCCGAGCTCCTGGGGGAACGGATCGTGGAACCGCTCAGCCTCGACCACACGACGCTTGCGCCACCGGACCTCGCCTCGCCCGAATTCCGGGGCTATGGCACGAACGTCGACGACGGATCGCTGGTCGACATCACCGACGACCTTGCGCTCGCCGGGAACGGCGCGAGCGGCGGTGTGATCTCGACGGCCGATGAACTCGTCACGATGATGCAGGCGATCGTGGGCGGCGACCTGCTCACCCAACAGCTGCGCACCGAGATGCGCTCCCCGACCGACCTGTCGCACGGCACGTACGGCCTCGGACTCGGCACCTATCGCCTGACCTGCGGCACCTTCTACGGGCACGAGGGAGGCATGAACGGGACGGCGTCGATCGCGCTCGTGTCCGACGACGGAGCCAGCGCAGTGGTCGTCGCTCTCAACCTGCGTGGCGGCACCGATCCGAGAATGCCGGCACTTGCCGACGACCTGCTCTGCCCGGCACTTCAGTCCTCGAGGTGAGGGGTGGTGGCGGTTGGTGGCCATGGTGTGCCAGCGCTCCCGCGCAATCTCCTCCGAGCAGTCCGCGAGACACAGTGGCTCGATCAGGGTGCGACTCGAGGCGTTCGCGACACCTGCGCGACACGAAGCCGAGAGTGGGTCGAGGGGTGGAGATCCTCAACACCGCGATTCGCCCGAGATCACGGGCGATTGAGGGAGCTCCGGGGGTGAGACTTGAACTCACAACCTACGGATTAACAGTCCGTTGCTCTGCCAATTGAGCTACCCCGGAAGGCGCGCGAGCCATCCCGCGCAGGCGGCATGTTACTACCCGTCGACCGCGAGAAGAATCGATTGAGGGGTGATCAGAACGAATCCGACGCTGCCAGAATGGCGGGATGAAGTTCCGAGCAGGGTTGATCGTCGGGGCCGCTGTCGGGTACGTGCTCGGCGCCAGGGCGGGGCGCCAGCGCTACGAGCAGATCAAGCGACTCACCGGTGAGGCCCGCAAGCACCCGGCGATAGCCCAGGTGGTGTCGCAGGCAACCGGTGTCACCGATCTGGCCCGCAACGCCGTCGCCGGCGGGCTCGAAGTGGGCTCGGGCAGACTTCGCAGAGTCGCCGACGCCGCCGAGTGACTCAGACCAGCAGCTCGTAGTCCACACCCAGGGCTTCGTAGGTCCTCGCCGCCCGGCGATCGCGAGTGAGCAGACGGCATCCGCCGGCTGCAGCCGTGAGACCGATGAGGCCGTCGTAGACCGCCCCTCCGGATACCCCCGCCCCGACGAGCCGACGGATCGTCTCCCCCATCGAGGACGTTTGAGCCATCTCGAGAGGAGCCAACCGCTCGAGTACCACTTCTGAGGCGAGGCGACTGTCAACGCCTCCCGGCATGCGAGTCAACACCGAGTACGACTCCAGGAGCGCCTGCGATGGAACCATCGCGCCCTCGAGGAGGTATCGACAGTCCTCGTGGGCATCGTGCCACTGCAGCAGCGCCGGGACGATCACACTGGTGTCGACGGCCCTCACCGACGGGTGCGTTCCAACGCACGGCGGACATCGTCGTCGGTCATGGGAGAGACGTCCCCGTCCGCGGCGATCACGGCACCTTCATCCGTCACCACTTTGCGGGCAGCGATGGGCGAGGGTTTCATCTCGATCACGCCGTCGACTTCGATGATGTCCAGCTCGGAACCGCCGACCAGGCCGAGGCGGTCTCTCATCGCTTTCGGCACGACGACGCGCCCGGCACTGTCAATGGTAGAACGCATACCATCGATTCTACCATTGGCCGTCCCAGATGAGAGAGGTCACTCCCGGAGGAAGTCCTCGAGCTTGCGGGAGTTGTTGGGGTGACGCAGTTTGGCGAGCGCTTTCGTCTCGAGCTGACGGATCCGTTCCCGGGTGACGTTGAAGTGGTCGCCCACCTCCTCGAGCGTGCGAACCCGACCGTCTTCGAGCCCGAAGCGCATGATGAGTACCTGACGCTCGCGTTCGTTGAGGTTTTCGAGGGCGTGGGCCAGGTAGCCCTGCAGCAGCCGGAAGGTGGCGGCCTCCACCGGTACCTCGGCGGTGCCGTCCTCCACGAAGTCCCCCAACG
>JBHJOH010000029.1:0-5239 GCA_050329955.1 Acidimicrobiia bacterium
GGGGGCCGGGATTCGTAGAAGGAGCCGTGGAGCAGGGGGAAGTGCAACTCGCGCACCTCTTCGCAACACCGGAGACAGTGCGAGGCAGGGGCGGCGGTGAGCATGGCCGACAGCAGCGACGTCTTCCCGGCACCGGGAGGCCCCGACACCACCACGCTCGAGTTGGTCTGCATCACCGCCCACAGGAACCCGGCGGCCGCTCCGCTGAGGGAGTCGAGCGACACCAACGAGGCCAGGCTCTCCTTGCGAAGCGCGTAACGGCGGATGGTGGCCGAGAGTTGGTCGGCGATGGGCGGGATCACCGCTGTGAGCCGGGCGGTTCCGGCCAGGACCCGCGCCTGGACGATGGGACTGGACGCGTCCAGCCGGCGATCGGTGCTGGCCAGCAGCCGTTCGATCACCTGCAGGTTCTCGGCGGCCGTGGTGGGCTCCTCGAGGCCCCGCAGCCGGCCGGAGCCGTCGATGTAGGTGACGCGCCCTCCCTCGATGAACACTTCCTCGATGTCGGTGCGAGCCAGGAGGTCGGTGAGCGGACCGAGATCGGCCAGGGCCCGCACCACACGTTCCACCATGTCGGCCGGATGCCGGAGGGCGCGGTTCTCTCCCAGGTTGGAGCGCCGCTGGTATTCGTCGACCGCTCTCGCCACGATGCCGCGGACCACGTCGCGGTCGGTGCCGGTGTCGATCCGGTTCTCCTCGACCAGTTCGAGCGCCCGGAGCCGAATCTCCTCGTAGGCATGCGACCGATCCATCATGCTTCGCTCCCGAGCAGGAATCGGTCGGTCCAGCGGTCCACCGCTTTCCGGAACCGTCCCCGAACCGGCACCGAGCCGTCCCAGCCGGCGGCGACCAACTTCGGGTCCTCCGGCAGGTACCCGAAGCTCGCCGGGGCATACGTCCGACTTACTTCCTCCAACAGCTCGGCCCGGCGGAACTGATCCGACGGTGCCCGGTTGACCAGCACGTCGGCCCGCCGGTGCTGACGCAACCCGTCGGCGATCGACAGCCACTCGAGCAGACGCGCTACTCCCACCGGTGTCCCCACACCCACGGCCACCAGCCGGTCGCTGCACTCGACGACCGCCCTGCTGACGGCATGGCGTCCCTGTCCCTCACCGAAGGACTCGGCCTCGATCCGGCTGCCCACGTTGATCACGACGTGGGTGTAGGTGAGCGCCAGGTCCCTGATCAGGTCGACCGCCTGCCTGGGACGCACCTCGGTCCAATCGCGGGTGTTCGCCAGGCCGGGCAGCACCGAGAAGGGGACACCGGGAAGGCGATGCATCACCCGCTCCATCGAACCGGACCGGTGCTCGAGCACGTCGATGGCGGTCCGCAGATTCGGAAAGAGCGGCATACCGAGCCGCTGCGCCAACGAGGGCGCGGTCTCGTCGACCTCGACGAGCACGGTGGACCCGTGCCCGGCCAGCCGCGCCGCCAGGGCGATGGCCACCTCGGTTGCGCCGACCCCGCCGCTGGGCCCTCCCACCGCCAGTACCGAGGCGGATGTCACGGAGGTCTCGACGTCGGCGGGCCGCTCCCCAGGGGGCGATCCGGACTCGGGAATCGGCTGAGCGGCCCTCCCCGACATGATCCGTCCGATGACTTCGAGGAACTCCTCGGCCTCGGCGTCGGACTCGACCACATCCGACACGCCGCATTCGATCAGTCGATCCTTGCCGTCGGCGAACTCGACCGGGTCGTAGACGCCCAGCACCGCCCGCCCCCGTTGGTTCACCATCTCGACCAGCCGGGGCGTCAGGAACGAACACATGTCGTCGATGACCAACACGTCGTAGCTCTCGGCGAGGAGATCCTCGGGCCCCATTGCGGCCACCCGGACACGGGCCCCTCCGTGGTCGGCGAGGAATCGTCGGAGGCGGTCGGGCCAATCGCGGGCCGATAGGGCTATGGCGAGCTCGGTTTCCATCAGCCGCCCTCCTCGCCTGTCCCTTCCCCTTCTTCGGTGGTGGGTTCTCCGGTCTCGGGCTGTGGCGCGCTGCGGGGCAGGGTGAGCCGTTCCGGCGTAGGCGCACCCGTCGACAGGATGATCTCGAGCGAGTCGGCCTGCAGGGCCTCGGCCACGGCGAGGGCGGTGTCGGCATCCACTGCGATCACGACGAAAAAGTCGGTGGCCCCCACCAGGCCACCCGTTTCGGCCGTCGGGACCTCCAGCACCTGGGCCCCTGTAACCACA
Source organism: Acidimicrobiia bacterium (assembly GCA_050329955.1). Lineage (GTDB taxonomy): Bacteria > Actinomycetota > Acidimicrobiia > Spongiisociales > ZC4RG35 > JAOUGY01. The sequence goes on from JBHJOH010000029.1 coordinate 2,198, forward strand.
TACCGGGCCGATCCATCGGACACGGCGATGATGTCCACCAGGTCCCCACGGGTGATGAGGTCGCCTCCACCGGCATGGGAGGCGTCGACTGGAACGGTCATCGCCCGGAGGTTCGAGTCGGTTGCCGGCTCCGACAGAACGGCTGCGCTCACGAACTCGCCCGCGAAGACCCGGTTGGTGACCACTTTGCCGAGCACCGACTCCATGCCGATGTCGGTGACCAGACGCTCGACCACAGGGTTTTCCGCATCGATCTCGACGAACTCGAGCATCGACGCCTGGAGTTCGACGCCCGGTGCCAGGTCCTGGGCGGCGACTGCCACCAGAGCCACGGATTCCTGGGACCTGATCACATTGATGTTGAGAACGAACGCCCCCAGCGCCGCCAACACCATGATCGCCTGCCCGGCGGACACCCGCACCCAGAATGGGCGGCGGCCGATCGCCGTCACATCGGTACGGGGAACATCCCCAGCCTGTTGTGTCACCATCCCACCCCTCCCCGCCGCGGCATGCTATCCATGCGTTCCACATGGCGTCGCCCCCAGGACCACCTTTTCAACCGTGGAGCGAGGATCCGCTGCAAGGCCTGGCCCGCGAGCTGCGCCAGGGAGCCGGCGCCGAATTGCGCGCCGAGGCCGAGATCGCCGAGCTGGAGACCGAGATCGGCCGACTGCGGCACCGCACCTCGTCGGACCTGGCCCGGGAGGCAGCGATGCGGGGAGACCGGGTTTCGATGGTGATCCAGGGCAGGACCATCACCGGTCGGGTGGTGCATGTCGGAAGGGACTATCTGTCGGTGGAGACCCCGACCGAACACGCCGATGCCCGGCTGGACCGGATCGCCCTGGTCCTCACTCCGGGCCGAGAGGGCGGGGTGACGCCCCGAGGAGGGTCCATCACCTTCAAGGCGAGGATGTCCGAGTACGAGCAGACGGGCGAGACAGTGGAACTGGTTGCCACCAGCCTGGCCTTCTCGGTGCGCGGCACCATCGAGGTGGTTGCCACCGATCATGTGATTGTCCGTGATGTCGACGGCACCCGAACGTCCCTCCCCGCCGAGCTGATCGATCTGGCGCTCAGGCCTCGTCGACCTCGCTGACCAACTCGTCTTCTTCCATCTCGCCCGGGATGACCGGGTGGGCCCGCACGAAGTCGAACACCTCGTCACGGAAGAACTTGAAGGTGCGCCCGCCGGGCAGCTTGTAGGCGGGGATACGGCCCTCGCGGGCGTAGCGCCGGACCATCTGGATGTTCATACCGAGCAGGTCCGCCACCTGGGCGGCATCGAGAATCGGTGGGTAGTCGTCCAAGCCGGCCATCTGAGATCCTCCTTCGAACCGATCGGTTCTTTCACAACTACACGGTCTTCGTCACGACTGCTTTCGCAACTAGTGGCGTTGCTCAACGATAGCATACGAGTGACAGGACTGTACGACGGAGGCGGGCGACCTGCAGCGACGGTTCCAGATTAGGCTGGAGGGCATGACCGAAGACGCCATCAGGCCCGATGCGGTTGAGCCGCCTGCGGCCGCCCACACACTCGACCTCGGATCCGACCCCGACGCCCCCTCGATCCTGCAGCCCACCAAGTTGATCCGGATCGCGTCGATGACCCGGGCCATGCTCGAGGAGGTGCGCCAGTCTCCGCTCGACGAGCCGGGTCGCCAGCGCCTGATGCGCATCCACGAGCGCTCACTCGACGAGCTGCGCGAAGTGCTCTCCCAGGACCTCCAGGAGGAGTTCAACGAGATCTTCGAACCGCTGCACCGCGACGACATCCCCTCAGAGTCCGAGCTGAGGATCGCCCAGGCCCAGCTGATCGGCTGGCTCGAGGGTCTGTTCCACGGGATTCAGGCGTCATTGTTCAGCCAGCAGATGGCGGCCCAGGCCCAGCTCGCAGAGATGCAGCGCAGGGCCATCGGTCAGGGCGGCGGCCCGCAGCAGCAGGAGCCCACCGGGCTGTATCTGTAGGCGTCGAGCCTGCAGCGTCACGCTATTGGCTGCGACGGACTTGCCGTCTCTTCACTCTCGGGAGGCGTTGACTCCCACCGGGTGGGAAGGTTCGGCCACGCCGGCGCTACGACTCCGCCATCTTCGTCCGCTTCGGTGGCCTCAACCGGCCTAGCCAGCCTAGGTGCGGAGGGCTGCCACGGCGTGACGTACTGCATGACAGAGCCGTAGAACAGGCTCACGGCACCAGCCACCGAGTCGATGAAGCTCGACTGCTTGACACCCGATTTGCGGGCGGCACCAAGATTCAACCTCAACAAGAGCCTGAATCTATACGGCTCCTTCTTGTCGGTGCCGACGATCGCCATGCGGTCCTCTACCAACACCTCGAACGGGGCCGAGTTCGGAACTCTCGCATTGCGAGGGTAGGCTTCGACGATGAGGCCAACTGGCGGTTCTTTGAGTTGGTTTACGAGCCACGAGACACGTCCTTTGGCTCCCTTGTCCTGGGGAGCGAGCAGGTCAACGGCTACCTGAACCGTCTGCCCGCGCAGGTCGGCGAACACCTCGAGGTCGCCAGCAGTATTGGGAATCTTGAGGGCTCCGTCGAGTCGACCCTCTCGACAGAGGAGATCTGTCAGATAGGCCATCCGCAGCTTCGGATCCCGAAGATTCTTGGCGACGACGGGCGTCACATCGGAACCGATCTCGGAGCTGAGCCGAAGGGAGATGTACTGCAGCAACTGATCCCACCGAGATGCCACGTCCTCGAGGCCGTCGCTCTTTCGGTTGAGGCTCGCCGAGCGAGCTCCGTCTCGCACCGAAACCCAATGAGCGCCCATGTCGTCGAAGGCGAGCGCACCCGAGGCGGGGTGCTCAAGGTATCGGATCAGCTCCCCCAGGATCCAAGCCTGTTCCGGGTCGACGACGCCTTTGTGCTGTTTGACTCGAATGGCGGCCGCGAGAATCGCACTCCACGAGAGGTGACTCACAACAACCTTTGAGTTGGCACGAACCTTCAACCCCACCGTCGGGTGCACTCCGGCAGCCGTTGGGATCTCGTTCGAGATAGTCAGGACATGGTCGACG
>JBHJOH010000030.1:0-12604 GCA_050329955.1 Acidimicrobiia bacterium
GACGAGCGACGAGCGACTATCCACCTTCTGCACATTGTGCAAAAGGTGGGCGAAACGCGTGCGTTCTGCACATTGTGCAAAAGGTGGGCGAAACGCGTGCGTTCTGCACATTGTGCAAAAGGTGGGCGCGACGTCCGACGCACCACTCACCACGCACTACGCATCAGGCAAGACAGAACGAGGAGCGAGGCGGAAGCGGCGTTCTGCGTTCCGGCTGGCTGCTTCAGTTCGGATCGAACCGGTATCCCATCCCTCTCACCGTGACGAGGCGGGTTTTGCCGAGCTTCTTGCGGAGGTAGCCGACGTAGACGTCGACGACGTTGGAGTCGGGCTCGTAGTCGTAGCCCCAGACGTGGCTGAGGATCTGTTGACGGCTCAGCACCTGGCGGGTGTTGCGGAAGAACAGTTCGGCGAGTGCGAACTCGCGGGCGGTCAGCTCGACCACTTTGCCGGTGACGTTGAGAGTCCGGGTGCGCAGGTCCAGGGAACAGTCGCCTTCGGTGATGAGGGTGGATTCCGGCACGGGCGCGTCCCGGAGCCTGGCCCGGATGCGGGCCAGCAGCTCGTCGAAGCTGAAGGGTTTGGCCAGATAGTCGTCGGCTCCGGCGTCGAGGGCGGCGACGGCTGCACCGTCCCGGGCGGTGAGGACGATCATCGCAACCTTGGTATCCCACCGTCGCATCTCCTTGAGGACGTCCAAGCCATCCATGTCCGGAAGGCCCAGGTCGAGGATGACGAGGTCGAATTCTCCCGAGAGACCCTTCTCCAGGGCGGTGGTACCGTCGGCTGCCAAGGCGGTGGCGAACCCCTCGCTTCGGAGGCCTTTGTCGACGAATGCGGCGATGCGCGGCTCGTCCTCCACGATCAATGCCCGCTTCATGATTCGTCTCCTTCGTCTTCTTCATGTGCTGGCTCGGGCATCGACACCGGGACCGACACCGTGAACGTGGTTCCCTTCCCCAGCATCGACTCGATTTCGACATCTCCCCCATGGGCGACGGCGATGCTGCGTACGATCGCCAGTCCCAGCCCCGATCCGGGCCGCCCCCTCGATCCTTTCCCCCGGTGGAATCGCTCGAACAGACCCGCGAGTTCCTCTTCGGGAATCCCTGGGCCGGTGTCGGACAGGGACAGCCTGAGGTGGCCATCGACGACCTCCGAGGCGATCGTGACGGTGCCCCCACCATGACCCACCGCGTTGTCGGCCAGCGCCAGCAGCGCCTGGCCGATTCGCTCGGAGTCGAGGAAGGCGATACCCACGGCCACCGGTCCCAGACGCCAGTCGACATCACCCAGAGCCCGCATTTTGCGGTACGTGGTCTCGACCAGGTCGTCGAGATCGACCCACCGTCGCGCCAGGAAGTCGGGCCGCTCGGAACGGGCGAGCGTGAGCAGCTCTTCGACCATGCGACCCATGCGGTCCAGCTCCTCGGTGACCAGTCGCCGCGTGCTCTCCCGCTCGTCAGGATCATCTCCCATCAGTTCCAGGTGACCGCGTACCACCGTGATCGGAGTGCGGAGTTCGTGACCGGCGTCGGCCAGGAACCGGCGCTGCATCTCGAACGACTCCTGAAGCCGGTCGAGCATCCCGTTGAACGTCTCGGCCAACCGTCCCAACTCGTCGTCACCGGTGACCGGGACGCGGTTGGTGAGATCCCCGGCCGTGATGGAGCGCACCGTGTCCGTCATTTCGCTGACCGGTTTGACCATCCTCTGGGTCAGAACCCAAGCGAGGATGGAGGCCACCACCAGACCCACCGCTCCCTCGACGGCGGATGCGATGAGAACGGGCCGCTCCGCATCGGCGCGGAGCAAATCGGTGAACTGGGCCGCTACGAACACTGCCTTTGCCTCGGAACCCACCAGCTCCACCGCCAGGTAGTCGACCGTGCCCGCCTCGGTTTCGATCTCTCCTCGCTGGGACCCGGCGATGGCTGCCCACGTCGACACGGCCACCGGATCGAGATCGAGACGTACCGCGACTTCGCGCGAGCTGCGCAGTATCGGCTCACCCTCGACGATGGCGATGAACGTCTCATGCTCGTTGGGTATGTTGCGAACCAGGAACGACCGGAAGATCGCATCCACATCCCCCGCGAACGGCTCCCCTGTCTGCGGATCGTTGCCGAGGGCCAGCGCTCGCAGCTCTTCGGCCTCCTGCGCCAAGTCGGCATCGATCCGATTCTCCATCTCCACGAGCGTGACCAGTCGGAGGATGAACAGCGACGAGAGCGAAGCGACCGCCAGCAGCATCACGTACCACCCCAACATGCGACCGCGCCAAGACCGAACGAAGGGTGTCGTGGACTCAGTCGTCATCGTCGCCACCACCGTCGTCATCGTCGTCGTCATCGTCATCGTCGTCATCGTCGTCATCGCCGGGCCCCGGGCCACCCACACCGGGTGCGTCATCGTCATCGTCGTCATCGTCGTCATCGTCGTCATCGTCGTCGCCATCACCGGGGGGTTGTGCAGGAGGGTTCGTCGGAGCCGTCGACGGAGGACTCGTGGTCGGCGGGGTGCTGGTCGGCGGGGCGGTGGCAGGCGGGGCGGTGGCAGGCGGGGCCGTGGCCGGCGGGACGCTTGCCGGAGGGATGTCTGCCGGCGGCGCGGTTGCGGGTGGCGGCGGGGGGGCGGTGGTACTGGTGGTGACCGCTCCGTCGACGGCATCGGTACCGGCCACGACCGGCCCGGGCACCACAGGCTCCGCGCCACCCTCGAGTTCGATCACGGGCCTGATGACGACGGGGGCATGCGAGGGAAGCATGTCCGCCACGATCGATGCCACCGCCGGAGCGCCGACCACGGCGAGCAGGAGAACAACGACGAGGGCGAGACGACTGAACACGGGTGTGAGCTTCCCTCCGTTGGATGAACCGGCCATGAGTGGAACATGAGAATGCTCTCACGTTTCAGGCTCGGCCGGTAGCTCGAGCCGGTGCAGCTTGCGACTGCGGCGGCGTGAGGAACCCGATCGGGCGAGAGGCGGCTGATCGGAACCCGAAGGGCCGGAGCGTCACACGCGCCGGCCACCTCCCGGGTCAGCCGACCGACACCCCAACCGGCCGGGCGGCCAGGGCGATGCGTCTCTCCACCCTGGCGGGCCATCCCGGGGACAGGACGCGAAACGGGCCGGTCGCCAGACCCAACCCGGCCACCGCTTCGCGCGCTCCCAGCGCCCGCTCTTCGACACCGGAACGTTCGAGGTAGGCGGTGCGGAACGCCCGGCGATGGGCGTCCAACCGTTCGACTACCTCGGGGTGGGACTCGCCGAGCGCCACCAGGTGGGCGGTGTAGTTGGCGGCGTCCATGGCCGGGTCACCCATCCCGACGTCGTCGATATCGAGCACGCCCGCCACCGAACCCGCCTGGTCGATCAGGAGCTGTCCTTCGTAGAAGTCCCCGTGCACCACCACCGGCGGGATCACGTCTCGACCCAGGGCTCCACGGATCAAATCGGCGAGCTCGGACAGAACCGCCGCATGGTGAGGGACCGCCGCTCGGAGCAGGTCAACGGAACGATCGAGGCGGGCCGCCGGCGACGATGGCCCAGGCGTGCCCGGATCGTCGAGAGCACCCAGATTGTCGAGTACATCGAGGACCACGTCCGGATGCGGGATCGCCGCTGAGTTGCGGCCGGTGAGAGCCGCTCTCATCGAAGTGCCCGCTCGTGCCGGATACACCAGTATGTCCGGGGCCGGCCGGTAGGTTGGCAAAACGTAGCTGTCTCCCACAGTGGCCATCACCGGGAGGAGTTGCATGATCGTGTCGGCGGCGTCGGCACGCAACACTTTCACGTACAGGATCATCGGCGGCCCGTCGCTCCGCCCGCGTGGGCGAACTTCGAAGCGGACCACGGCCCGTTTGGTCGGCCGGTACCGCACGATCGTTGACCGCACCGAACACGGTCGGCCGAAAACCGGCTCGGCTATGCGCCGCGCTCCCTCCACCGAGAGCACCTCCGACAGGCCCGACAGCACCGGATCGAACGGGAAGACCCAGGTACGACGGAGTTCGCTCTCCTGCAGGATCGCCACCGGCACCTGATCGGTGGTCGGTGCCGGCACGGAGCCACCACGTGGCTTTCGGGCCAGCTCGGTGGTCACCGAGAAACGACGACTGGTATCCCCGCGTCCCGCCCACACGGCATTGCGCACGAGAGCGTGCCGACCCGGCCTATAGAGCAGTTGTACCGGCTTGACGGTCTCAACCGCCCAACCGTTCGCCGTCATTATGTCGGAGACGGACTGCCGAGCCAGGTCGGCGAAAAGGGCTCCGGATCCCTCGAGCGAGGGATCCGGAGCAATCGTCTCTGTGGTCTGTCGATCAGCTGTCATTCGAATCGTCGCTGTCGTCCGAGCCTGCGCTGTCGTCCGACGAGTCGGCCGGCGAGTCATCCGGCGAGTCCGGCGAGTCATCCACCGAGTCGGGAGACACGTCAACCGTATCAGGCGAGTCATCCACCGAGTCGGGAGACACGTCAACCGAATCAGGCGAGTCATCCACCGAATCAGGAGACACGTCAACCGAATCAGGCGAGTCATCCACCGAGTCGTCGGGGGAGTCGTCGACCCGGTCGAGCAGGTCATCCATGAGCGTCGTCGAGGTGATAACCGAAGGGTCGGGTGTCGGGGCGTCGATGGTGGTGCTTGTGGTGCTGGTGGCGTCTACGAGGCTGATCGGCTCCACGTTGGTGTCCCCGCCACCCGCCACCTGGGCTCCGGCGACGGCTGCCCCGAGACCGATGATCGAACCGGCTGCAGCGATTCGGGTTGCGTTGCGCTTGAAGTCGATGGCCATGTTGGAACTCCTCTCATTGGCCGTTTGTGCTCTCTGCACACCACCACTAGACCGCGTCGACGTGAACCGAACGTGAGCGGAGCATGAGTCTTCTCTCATGAGGGCGAACGCCTCAACAGAGAACCCGGGGGTCCTCCCGACACCGAGTAGCGTGCGCCGGATGGCTGAGATGGCGGCGCCGCTGGTTGCCCACACACGGGTCCCGATCCTGGCGTCGCTCATGGTGTTCGGGGCAGGCCTGGTGTGGAGTCTCGGTGCCCTGACCACCCGCCTGTCGACATCCACCGACGCTTGGCAGTACCTCATCTGGCGGTCGGTGGGGATCGTGGTGGTAATGGAGGTCATCACCCGATTGCGGGGGCGGAGATCCGCCCTCGTCGAGGCCTACACCTCAGGGTGGCTGATGATCACGGCCTGCCTGTCGCTGTGGCTGGCATCGGTGGCGTTCATCTACGCCCTCAAGAACACGACCGCCGCCAATACCGCGTTCCTGGCGTCGGTGACGCCCCTCGTAGCCGTCATCCTCGCCCGAATCTTCCTGGGCGAGCGACTCACCCGGGTCACGGTCGGAGCGATTGCCCTCGCCCTGGTCGGCCTCGCCATCATGGTGAGCGCCGACCTCGGCGCGGGCCGCATGTCCGGCAACGTCGCCGCCGTCCTGTCCTCGGTCGGCTTCGCCTCGTACACCGTGTGCATCCGAGCGAGGCCCGCTCAGGACTGGTCGCCAGTGCTGCCCGGATACGGCTCGATGATGATCGTCATCTGTTCGATCGTGACCATCTTCAACGGCCGCCCCCTGGTACCGCCCGCCATCGACGCGGCGTACGCCCTCTTCCACGGTGGGGTGCTGATCGTGCTGGGAACGATCCTGTTCAACATCGCCTCCCGAACGGTGCCCGCCGTTGCCATGACGGTGCTCGCCCAGTCCGAGACGGTGTTCGTGCCGGTGTGGGTGTTCCTGGCCTTCGGGGAGCAGCCGGGGTTGATCACCCTCATCGGGGCGGCGATCATCCTGACGGCGGTAGTGGGCAAAGCGGCACTCGACGCCCGGCCCGGAGAGCCGGCGTCGCACCGGGCGGTGCCGGGGGCGTGACAACCGCCCAGCCAGGTCTCATGGCTGCTGCTGGGCGCCGCCGACGCGGTCGTCGATCGGGGGGCCGGTCTACACCCGATCGAACCAGCGGATGGAGAGGGCCATGGCAGCAATCAGCGCGACCAGGGCGGCACCGACGAAGCGATCAGTGACCTGACGTTCCTCCGGCTCGAAGGCGATCTGGGACTCGAGGGCATCGAAGACGGATCGGAGCTCGGACTCGGAGGCGGCCTCGAAGAAGGCCCCGCCGGTCATCTCGGCGACCTGCTGCAGGGCTCCGTCGTTCACCGGCACGGGCACGATCTCGCCGTCGAAGACGATTTGCCCATCGGGAGTGCCGAACGCGATGGTGTACACCGGGATGCCGGCTTCGATGGCGGCGGTGGCGGCATCGGCGTCAGGACGGCCCATCGTCGTCTCCCCATCCGAGAGCACGACGATGGCAGCGGGAACACCTTCGGGAGGGGCGGACAGGCGGATCTGGTCGAGCGAGGCGAAGACCGCCTCGCCCACCGCGGTCCCCTCACCCAACCCCAGGCGTTCGATGGCTGCCCTGACCAGGGCACGATCGGCAGAGGGTGGCGCCACCGGTAGGGCGTTGCCGGCGAAGGCGACGAGGCCCACCCGGAGCGTCTCCGGTGCCAACTCGAGAAATCGGCCGGCAGCCTGCTGGGCGGCAGCCAGCCGGGACGGGGAAACGTCATCGGCCTCCATCGACAGCGACACGTCCATCGCCAGCACCAGGGTGGCCTGTTCCACCGGGACCTGCACGGCCATGACCGGACGGGCGAACGCCACCACCATCGCCACCACGCCCACCAGAGCGAGGGCGGCGGCAACATGGCGTTTCCAGGCGCTGCCCGACGAAGCACGGCGAGCCGCTTCGAGTGCGGAGAACCGGATCATGGTCGCCTCGCCCCGCATCCGCCCGAAGAGATAGAAGGCACCCAGCAGCAGCGGGGCGAGCAGCGCAACCAGCCTGACGGGCTCTTCGAATGTCATCCCGCCCGTCCCGTTGCAGACATCGTCCGGCGTCGACCAAGCACGGCCGACACCACATCCGCCACCCAGTCACGCCCCGTCGACAGTCGGATGTGGCTGACGCCGGCGGATCTCAGCTCCCTGATCAACTCGGTCTGGCGACGGGCGGCGTCGGCTGCGAAACCCCTCCGCACGGCGCGATCGCCGGTGTCGATCCAGGCCCGACGGCCCGTCTCCGGGTCGACCATGCGCACCATCCCGACGTTCGGCAACACCGACTCCCGCGGGTCGGTCACCTCGACCGCAACCACGTCATGGCGAACGGCCAGGGCACGCATCGACCCCATCCAGTCACCCTCCTCCAGGAAGTCCGAGATCACTACCACCAAACCACGGCGGGTCCGCTGACGGGCCACCCGGTGCAGTCCCTGCCCCAAGTCGGCACGGCCGCCGGCGGGCACGGCAGCTTCGATGGCCGACAGGATGGCGTACACGTGGTTGCGGCCGGGGCGGGCCGGAATCGCCTTCGGCGTCGCCCCCAGGATGAGGGCACCCACCCGATCGCCCGCCCGGTCGGTGAGGAATCCGAAGACAGCGGCGGCGGCAACCGCCACCTGGGCCTTGTCGTCGGCGGTGGACCCGAACCCCATCGAACCGGACACGTCCACCACCAGCGTGGTCTCCAACTCGTGGTCGGCGGTGGTGTCGCGCACATGGGGCCGACGGGCTCGTGCAGTGACGTTCCAGTCGATACGGCGGACATCGTCGCCGGGCACGTAGGGCCGGGCATCACCCGGCTCCCCCCCCGGGCCCGGGAGCAGGCCGCGGTGATCGCCCTGGAGGAGACCTTCCACCCGGCCGAGGACCGCCAGTTCGATTCCTCGGAGGCGGGCGGTCAGCTCTGGAGTCACCTGGCCCCCAGCCAACCGTCCCGGGCCGGGTACCGGGACAGAACCTCGACCAGGATGTCGTCGAGCGTGACCCCGTCGGCCACCGCCTCGAACGACAGGATGAGCCGGTGGTTGAGGACGTCGTAGGCAACGTCGTACACGTCCTGCACCTGGGCCGAGTCGCGTCCGCGCAGCAGGGCGAGCGCCCGGGCGCATCGGACGAGCGCGATCGATGCCCGCGGGCTCGCCCCGAAAGCGATCATGCCATCGAGGTGGGTGAGGCCGGCAGCAGTGGGGTGACGGGTGGCCTGAACCAGACCGAGGGCGTACTCCCTGACCGCCTCGGGTACCACCACCGAACGGGTCACCCGTTGCAGATCGAGCACTGCCTGGGCACCGAGCACCTCACTGGCGGCGCCGGCTCCGAGATCCATGCGATCGACGATCTGCCGTTCCTCGTCGAGGGTCGGATAGTCCACCGGGACGCGCATGAGAAACCGGTCGCGCTGGGCCTCGGGAAGCGGATAGACGCCCTCGGATTCGATCGGATTCTGGGTGGCCATCACCAGGAACGGGCGGGGGGCGGGGAAGGTACGGTCGGAGATGGTCACCTGACGTTCCGCCATCACCTCGAGCATGGCCGATTGCACCTTGGCGGGGGCCCGGTTGATCTCGTCGGCGAGCACGAAGTTGGCGAGCACCGGACCCGGCTCCACATCAAAGGTCTCGGTCGACGTCCGGTAGAGCCGGGTGCCGACGATGTCAGACGGCAGCAGGTCGGGAGTGAACTGGATGCGCGAGAACGACCCACCCATCACCCGGGCCAGGGTCGACAGCGTGAGGGTCTTTCCGAGTCCGGGAACGCCCTCCAACAGGCAATGCCCGTCGGCGAGCAGTGACACCAGGATCCGATCGAGCATTCGTTCCTGACCCACCACAACCCGGTGCAACTCTTCCCGCGCCGTGGCGATCAGCTCGGCGGCATCTTCGAACTCGGTCATCTCACCTCCAGCGACTCGGCCAGCAGCACCATCTGGTCGATCCCGAACGATGGGGGTGCGCTGATGGCGATCAGGATGTTGCCCGGCTCGATCCACGTCAGGACGATCTCTCCACCGGCTCCCTCGGTGACGACACCCTGCTGGCCTCGCACCTCGACAGATTCGCCTTCGCCGAGTTCGGGCACATCGGCGGACGCCAACCCGAAGATGACGATCTCGTCCGATCCATCCTCCAGGATCACCTGCTGTTCGACCCGATCCGGATTGGCTCGCGACAGATCAGCGGTCTCGCTGAAGCCAGGCGGCAGGCTGGGGACCGAGAACAGCCGGTCGGTGCTGGGAACCGACGGGGTCGCGCTCGAGTCGTCCTCGGGGAAAGTCGGCGGCGGCGGAACGATCAGGTCAGGGAGAGCGAAGGTGTCCACCGGTCGGGAGTCGGCGAGATCGGACGGCAGTGCCAGCCCGACGACGAAGCCGACCAGCACGATCCCGATGCCACCCAGCACGAACGGCCACAGTTTGGGACGTTTGCTCGAAGCAGCCACCGCCACTTCAGGCGGCATCGGCGCAGGAACGAACGATGTCGGTGGCGTGGGAGGCAGGTCGCGCCAAGACCTGCCCGTGGGGATTCGTCGGCCCGGGGTCATGGGCCCCACGGTAGAGCACAGCCGGTAAAGGTGGGATCAAGCGGAGCGACCAACTGGCAGCAGCTGGCTATCCCGCTCTCGTCAGGAACTCCGGGTCTTTGTCCGCTTGCATGTGCATGACTTCGCGCAGGAGGTCCATTGCCTGGATGATCTTGACCGAGGTGACCGAGTAGAAGACCCTCTGACCGTCGCGGCGGGTTTCCACCAGTCCCCGGTCCCGGAGAACGGCAAGGTGTTGGGATACGTTCGCTTGTGGCAGGGCCAGTTCCTCGACCAGATCCGACACGGAACGCTCCCCGTCGCGAAGGGCGTTGAGGATGAGTAATCGCTTTGGATCCGCCAGGCCTTTGCAGATGTGGGCGTGGAGATCGGCGAACTCGAGGGCGAGATCGATCATGCCACCATCCTGGCACATGAGCGACGAGTGATGGGCAGCTGCCAGCCAATCCAAAGCGCTGCTGGCGACTGGTCAGCACGCGTAGGGGCGACCGACGAAGGAGGACGCCCAGACCCCGGCGGCCCAGCCCGTGACGCTCGCCCGGGGACTCGGCTGACGTCCCCGGGCTCCTGGCTGGAAGCGAGCGACGAGCGGCTATCCACCTTCTGCACATTGAGGTTGAGCGGATAGGCGAATGGGCACCACGCAGGAAGCCAGGAACTTTGTCCCCCACGCAGCGCAGTGGGGAATGGGCCCCCGCGACGAAGGAGCGGGGTAGGGGGTGCCTATCCCTCGCGAGCATGATGACGCGTTCCTAGCCATCGCCGTGGCCTCATGACGCGTTCCGGAACGCGTGCGGAGGTCATCTCGCAGGCTTTCAACCCCCCTACCCCGCTCGTTCCTCGCGGGGGCCCCTTCCCCCACTGCGTGGGGGACAAAGCTCATGACTCCAACAGCGCCCATCAGTCCCCTATCCGCTAAACCTCAATGTGCAAAAGGTGGACTCGACGCTCATTCGTACTCCCAGCTGCCAGCCAGAACGCGTTCCGGCGTGTTGCGTGTTGCCTCGGACGTCGGACCTTTCCAGCCAGCTGCCAGCTTCCCGCTGCCAGCCAGAACGCGCTCGGGCGTGTTGCGTGTTGCCTCGGACGTCGGACGTCTCCAGCCAGCGTCCAGCCAGAACGCGCTCGGGGCGTGTTGCGTGTTGCGTCGGACGTTCCGAGCGTGTTGCGTCGGACGTTCCCAACCAGCAGGCTCGTAGCTCGATCTGTCAGAGGTAGCCGGCGTCCCTCGCTCGGGCGAACGCTTCGGTGCGGTTGCGGGCGTCGAGTTTCAGCATCGCCGATGACAGGTAGTTGCGGACGGTGCCCTCGGCCAGGCTCAGGTTGTCGGCGATCTGCGAGTTGGGCAGGCCGTTTCCGACCAGGCGGAGAACATCCCGTTCGCGATCGGTGAGCGGGTCGGCCGAGCCCCACACCGCCACCGCCAGCTCGGGGTCGATCACCCGGCCGCCGGCGTGCACGGTGCGGAGGGCGGTCGCCAACTGGTCGATGGGGGAGTCCTTCAGCACGTAGCCGGTGACACCGGCGTCGAGTGCCCGTCGCAGATATCCGGCGCGAGCGAAGGTGGTGACGATCACGACCCGGGTGTGGAAGCTCTGGCGCACCCGGGCGGCCAGCTCGATGCCTCCCAGCCGGGGCATCTCGACGTCGGTGAGCAGGACGTCGGGTCGGTGCAACTCGACCGCTTCCATCGCTTCGACGCCGTCGGCCGCCGCCGCCACCACCTCGATGTCGTCTTCCAGTGCGAGCAGCGCTGCGAAGGCGCCCCGCACCATGGCCTGGTCTTCGGCCAGAACCACCCTGATCACGGGACCGCCGCCCCGAAGGGCATCTCGACCGAGACCCGGGTGCCTTTGTCTCCGTCGAAGGCCACGCTGCCGCCGGCTGCCACCACCCGTTCGCGCATGCCCCGGATACCGGAGCCTTCGCTGCCACTGATGCCGATGCCGTCGTCGCTGACGGTGAGACGAACCCCCGTGCCGGGGGTCTCCAATCCCAGTGTCACCTGAGCGGCCCTGGCGTGCTTGACCACGTTGGTGACGGCTTCACGCAGGGCGAGCGCCATCACCGACTCCACCGGCGGGGCGAGGTCCACCGCCCAGTCGCCAACGACGCGGGCCTGGACCCCGGCGGCGTCGAGCGAGCGCACTGCCACATCGAGCTCGTCGGTGAGCGACGCCCGCTGCCAGCCGGCCACGGTTTCACGCACCGAGCGGAGCGTGTCGCGGGCCGTCGACTCGATCTCGGCCGCCTCCTGGATCGCCCGTTGCGGGTCCTGTTGGGCGGTGCGGGCCACCAACTGGCTGCGGATGATGATCGACGTGAGTGCCTGACCCGCCAGGTCGTGCAGGTCGCGGGCGATCCGTTCACGTTCGGCCACCGTCGACAGGTAGGCGATGCGGGCGTTCTCGCCGGCCAATGACCCGGCGTGCGCCTCGAGCGCCACGCTCTCGTGGACGCCGATCGCGATCACCCACACCATGATCACCGGGATGAGGAGGAAGGCGACGAAGGGCCATGGGATGGAAGTCAGAGTCGGTGTGGCCAGGGTGACCACCGAGATGATCGCCAGCCGTTTGATCACGACCCGCCTGGTCGGGTCGAGACCTGCGAGGGCGGCTGCGTAGAGCGGAAGGATCGCCATCGAGCCCGAACCGAGGACGGTGGCGCCGACACCGATCGCCAACAGTGCGGCCGGGCCCGCCACCACCCAACGTCGTTGCTCCGCCACCACATACAGCGGGGCACAAACCGCCACCACCGCCACCTCGGTGATCCAGGTGGCGGTGGTGGTCTCGGGGTTCAACGCCGGGCCGATGAACACGAACCCGAAGAACACCAGGTACGCCCAGCGGAGGACGTCGGACTGGCCGGTTCCCGGGTTGGTGTTCGTGGCGGTCATCTGCCTGCGGAACGGTAGGCGAGTCCGGCCGCCACCGCCCCCACTGCCGTGGTGCCGAGCAGGAAGACCACGTGGTCCATCCAGCCGGAGCCGTCGACCTGGGCAGCCGCGAGCTGTGCCAGGTGATAGGTCGGGACGAAGCCGGCGATGCGCTGCACGACATCGGGCATGATCTCGAACGGGAACCACATCCCCGAGATGATCACCGACGGCAGCAGGATGGCGTTGAGGATGGCGGTGGTGGCGTTGGCGCCGGCCCTGGCCCCGATCGCCAGCGAGAACAGGCTGAA
>JBHJOH010000031.1:0-11983 GCA_050329955.1 Acidimicrobiia bacterium
CCGGCGCGACAGCGGTGACCCGAGCCGCCGAGGTGGCGGTCGCTCCCGGCGGCTCCGAGATCCATGGCCGCGAGGCCCACGAGGCGGGAGCCGAGGGCGCCCTGCTGCGCTGCGACAACGTGGTGGCCGGATACGTCCCCGGCGTGAACATCCTCAACGGGACCGACCTGTATGTCCGGGACGGCGAACTGGTCGGGATCATCGGCCCCAACGGAGCCGGCAAGTCCACCATGCTCAAGTCGTTGTTCGGGCTGATTCCGGTGCGTTCCGGCGACGTCACGTACAACGGCGAGGACATCACCCGCCTCAAAGCTCATGTCCTGGTTCAGCGCGGGATCGGATACGTCCCCCAGAACAACAACGTGTTCCCCAGCCTCACCATCGCCGAGAACCTCGAGATGGGTGTCTTCCTCGCCCCCAAGAAGTACGGCGAGCGCCTGGCGTTCGTGACGGAGCTGTTCCCCCGTCTCGGTGAACGACTCAAACAACGCGCCGGTTCGCTGTCAGGTGGCGAGCGCCAGATGCTGGCGATGGGTCGAGCCCTCATGATGGACCCGAAAGTGCTCCTGCTCGACGAGCCATCCGCCGGCCTGTCCCCCGCACTCCAGGACCAGGTGTTCATCAGAACCCGTCAGATCAACCGAACCGGCGTAGCCGTCATCATGGTCGAGCAGAACGCCCGCAGGTGCCTCCAGATCTGCGACCGGGGCTACGTCCTCGACCAGGGGCGCAACGCCTACACCAATACCGGAGCAGCCCTCCTCAACGATCCCAAAGTGATCGAGCTCTACCTCGGGACGCTCGCAAGAGTCGATTGAGCTACGAGCTACGAGCGACGAGCGACGAGAAAGCCCCCCGGCGTGAACGCCGGGGGGCTTTCGGTGGCTAAACGGTCGGTTCGCTCAGGAAGCGAACACGTACTCGTCGAGCTCGGTGTTGGGGGTCTCGCCGCCGTCGTAGGTGGCGATGCGGTACGAGGCCGCGGCCGGCTCACCGGCGTCGACGAACTCGTAGGGTCCGCCCAGACCGTCGTAGTCGGGATCGCCACCGGCTTCGATGATCGCCAGGCAGGAGGCGAAGTCGGTGCACTTCTCTCCGTCCTTGGTGACACCGTTGATCTCGGCCGCGATTGCGAGCGGATCGTCGGTGCCTGCGATCACTGCCGCCAGGGCGGTGATGATGATGGCGTCGTAGGTCTCGGCACCATAGGCGAACACGCCGCCCACGCCGCCTTCGTAGGCGCCGTCGAGACGGGCCGTGAAGTCGGAGATGGTGCTGAGGTCCACCGAAGGCTCGGTGCCCTTGAGGCCGGCGAGGATGGTCGGGTCCGAGACCTGGCCACCGATGCCGCCGATGTTGCCGTCAACGCCCCAGACGTTCTTGGCGTCGGGCCCGATGCCCTTGGACACCATGGTCTCGAGGATCGTGGCCGACTCCTCGAAACCGACCACCACGATGGCCTCGGGGGCGGCCGCCACGAGGGCGTCGACCTCTGCGTCGAAGTTGGTGGTGTCGGGGGCGTAGGCGATGAACTCGGGGATGGTTCCGCCGAGGCCTTCGTAGTTCTCCTTGAAGGCATTGGCGAGGCCCTCACCGTACGACTCCTGGCGGTAGATCACCGCAGCGGTCGCATTGTCCTGGTCAGCCACCTGCTGAGCGAGCACCCGACCCTGGAGAAGGTCGGAGGGGGCGGTACGGAAGTACAGCCCGTTGTCGGCGTAGGTGGTGAAGTCGGGCGACGTATTGGCCGGCGAGAACTGAATCACGTTGGCCCCCACGATCTTGTCGATCACCGTCTTGGACACTGCCGACGAAGCCGCACCAACGATCACGTCGGCACCTTCGGCGAGAAGGCGGTCGACGGTCTGGTTGGCGGTGTCGGTCTTGGTGTCGCCGGAGTCGCCTTCGACCAGCACCACGTCGTTGCCCAGCACGCCACCGGCATCGTTGATGTCCTGAACGGCCAGACGGGCACCGGCAACTTCCGGTGGTCCGAGGAACGCCAGGTCGCCGGTCTCGGGCAGCAGGGTGCCCACGACGAGGGTGCCATCCGCCGAAGCGGATCCGGTTGCGGCCGTGGTGGTGGTCTCTTCGACCATCGCCTCGGTCGTTGGGGTGGTATCGGCCGGTGCCTCGGTGGGGGCGGTGGTGTCGGCTGAAGCCTCGGTGGTCTCAGTCGATTCCGCGTCGCCACCGCCGCATGCGGCCGCGACCAGCGCGAGCGCCGCCAGCAGAGCCGGCAGGCGCAGTTTGTTGATGCGCATTGGTTTCCTTCCTCCTATGTCAGCATGTCACCCACTCGGGGTCACCAAGCGAGGTTAGCTGTTCAACGCCAAAGGGCGGAGGCCCCAGGCCTTTCGGCGTTTCCGGATCGTTGACGTTCGGATGCAGGGACGCTCCGACGGACTAGATCCAGATCAGCATGAGCGGAGCCACGTTGACGTCGCTCTTCTCGAGTGGGATCTCGATCGGCTCGATGGTCTGAGCGGCGGAGTTCCACTTGTCCTCTATCGCCAGCACCGCGGTCTCGAGTTCGTCCTCCAGCTCGAGCAGGTCGGCCGCCTTCGCCTGCATGGCGTCGATGGCGGTGTCGAGCCGCTCCTCGGTCCGCTTCGTCTGGGAGCGTCGCGATGCCGCTTGTGAGATGGACGACGACCGGCGACGGCCCCCGAGTAAGGCGCCGAGCAGGTCGCCGGCTCCTGACATCACTTCGCTCTGGCGTCGCGACGACACATCTGCCTCCAGCTCGGACACGCGGCGTTCGGCGGTGGAGATCTGATCGCGCACCCGGTCGATCCGGGCGGCGTAGGTCGTTTTCAGCTTGGCCATGTCGGCGTCGGCGGCATCTTCGGCCGCCGCCTGGCAGCGGGCGTTGAACTCGGCCTCGGTCTCGCCGACCCGCGAGTACAGCTTGAGGCCGACGGCGCGCCACACGGTGACCCGCCGCTCTCTCACCAAATGATCGGCCAGCGACCGTTCCAGACCGGTCCAGTAGGTCTTGGTTCCGATCGGCGCATCCGACAACCGATAGGTGGCTCCGGTCGGCGGTTCAGGCCTGAAGTCCCGGGGATCGTGATCGACCACGTGCAGGTTCGATGCGTCCACCATCGGCCCGAGTGGGTGAATGACGGCTTCGAAGGTCTCCCGATGTTCGACTCCGGCCTTGGTGTCGTCGTAGAGCAGGTGAACGGTGGCGACGGCGGCAGCGCACAGGGTTCCGGACGGTGCGGGGATGGTGGCTCGCCAGTCGGCTGCCGGGTCGAGGTACGCAACCGTCAGCCCCTCCGCCACCTTGGGCGCCACCGGCGTGGCGTCGGGATCGGATGACTGGGGAATCGTTCCGGGAGGAGCCGGGTCGCTGGCCGGACCGTTGGGGGTGATCGTTCCGGCCGGGGTTGGATCGGCGGGTGAACTGGCGGGCGCTGACGGCGGTATCACCTGTGCGGTAGGGGCTTTCCCCCCGCTCAACCTCTGCACCTGGTCGCGAGTGAGCGGACCGGCGAGATAGGACATCGCCCATCGGGTGGTGAAGACGGCGGGCCGGTTCGCCTTGGCCGATTGCAGCACGAACTGGCGTTTACCCAGTCCCGATATCAGGGCGTCGAACGACGCCACATCGACCGAACCCGACGCCGATTGCAGCCCTTCGAGGATTCGGGCCTTGTCGCGTTCGGTTTGGAGGCGTCCGATCATCCAGGTCCCGGCGTTCGACATCGCTTTGTAGTCCAGGTCCACCGGATTCTGAGTCGACAGCACCATCCCCACCCCGAAGGCACGGGCCTGTTTGAGGATGGTGAGGATTGGCTTCTTCGACGGCGGCTCCGCGGTGGGCGGCGCGAAGCCGAAGACCTCGTCCATGTAGACCAGGGCCCTCAGCTCGGACGAGCCCGACTGGCTCCGCATCCAGGTGACCACCTTGGACAACAACAGGGTGACCACGAACTGGCGCTCGGCGTCGGAGAGGTGGGAGAGATAGACGACCGCCACCTGGGGAGTCCCGTCCCGGTGGAGGAGGGCGGCGATGTCGAGCGGTTCACCCTCCATCCACGAGGCGAAGGAGGGTGAGGCGGCCAAGCCGTTGAGCCGCATGGCGAGGGCGGTGCGGTCCTTCTCGGGAAAGAACGTGTCGATCTCGAACACGCCGAGCTTACGGAACGGAGGCTTCATGATCTGACCGATCAGGCCTGCCAGATCGAGATCGGAGCCGCCCCGCCACGCCGACTCGATGATGGTGGCGATGAGGATGTGCTCGGACCCCGAGACCGGGTCGCTTTCGACACCGGCCAGCATCAACAATGACGAGACGTACCCTTCGATCTCGTCTCTCAGCGTTTCGGCTTCGGAGTCGAAATCGACGCCCGGTGCCTGCAGTGAGCCGAGGATGTCGAGGCCCACCCCTGCCGACGACCCTGGCGTGTAGATCGTGACCCGCTCGTCGGCGGCCAGTCGGCGCATGGCATCGGCCGAGATGCCCCACGATTCCAGACCGTTCTTCCAATCAGCGGCGGTCTTGATGGCCAGTTCGTCGACCGTGGTCCCCGCCTGCTTGGCGGCGCCCGGGTCGACCCACGGGGCGAAGTCCGAAGGGGCGAAGTCCGGGAAGTTGAGCATGAGGTTGCCCATGTCGCCCTTTGGATCGATCACCAGGCACGGGATCTGGGAAGCCAACGCCTCTTCGATCAGCCCGATCCCGAGCCCGGTCTTCCCCGAGCCGGTCATCCCGACGATCACCCCGTGGGTGGTGAGATCGGCCGAGTCGTACACCACCGGCTCATCGGTACGTTCCCCCGTCGCCGGGTCGATCACGCCACCGAGATAGAACCGTCCCCTCTCGAACTCCACATTTCACCTCATGATCGGACAGAGAGTGATCGTACCGGGCTGGACGAGGAGCGAAGAGCAGCCAGCAGCCAGCAGCTACTTTGTCAGCTAATCCTCGCTCGTCTTCACCGCGACATCGAGAAACAGCGTGTGCGGCACTTCGTAGCCGGAGCCGTCGTCGGCGATCAGTTTCACCGAGGCGAGGTGGACTTCGCTCAGTCGACCGGAGACCTCTCCGAGGTCGATGCGCTGGCCGATGCGGAAGCGGTCCTCGACGTGGCGTCCGGCGGCGATGTTGCGGGCCAGTGGCAGTGAGCCGAGTCCGATGGCCAGCCCGCCGGCGATGGTGGCGGTGGCGATGACGCCACCCAGCACCAGCATGAGCACGTCGGTTTCCATCCCCATCTGCTTGAGGGCGAGGAGGATGCCGATGACGATGATCGATCCTGCGACCAGCCCCTTCATCCGCGTCGCCAGCACGGGGGAGCGTTGCCGCATGCTCTGTTCGACGATTACTCCGGCCAGTCTGGAGAGCACGAACGACACGATGAAGACCATGACGCCCACCACCAGCTTGGGCATGAAGGCGATGGTGGCCAGGAGGAGGTCCTGGCGGATGATGGCGCTTCGCCCGGACAGGATCACCACCGCCGATACGACGGCCACCAGCATGGTGAGGCTCTTGGTGATCGTCTTGCGTGACCCTTCGTCGAGGGTGGCGCCGACACGGCCCTTGCCGAGCAGGGCGGAGATCAGGAAACGGCCCGCCACTGTGATGACGACGATCGAGCCGAGTTCGTAGGCGAAGCGGATCATGCGTCGGGGAGTCTACGGCACCACCGCGGCAGCGGTGGTGCCGGCCCGGATCAGCCGTCGCCCGTTGCCGTGGGATCCGTCTCGTCGGGATCCGCAGAGCCTTCTGGCTCGGACGATCCGGCCGCCATGTAATGGGGGATGGCCTCGGTGAACTTGATGGCCACGTCGATGGCAGCGCCGAAGGTGTCGCCCACGAACTTCTGCATCTGCAGCGCCCTGACGATCGGGGTGCGCAGGTCGTGGGGGAGTTCCGAAGCCCAGATCTCCTCGACCGCCTCCAGGTAGTTGGCGTCGGCGAGGATCAACTCTTCGAGTTCGTCTGCCTCGCCGTAGGCGAAGCGGAGAAGATCCGCCTGGGTGAGTCGATCACTCATGCCAGGTCCCCCAACGATTCCTCGAGCGCTTTGCGTGCCCGGTGGATGCGCGTCCGCACGGTGTTGAGAGGGAGGTCGAACTTGTGGGCGATCTCCTCGTAGGAGCCGTCGTGGTACTCGCGTTCGATGAGAACGGTGCGGAGTACCTCCGGGAGAGCCGCGATCGCCTTGCGGACGTCGTCGATGGCCGTTGCCCGCAGGAGATGCCATTCAGGGGTGCGGTCGGTGGGGACATCGAGGGATGTCTCCGAGGGGATCTCCCGTCGCCGGGTGACGGCGTTGATGGCGAGGTTGTGGGCGATCCGGTACAGCCAGGCTCTGACTGGTCCGTCGGCCCGGTAGTCCGACGCGGTGCGGTAGGCGCGAAGGAACGCTTCCTGGGCGATGTCCTCGGAGAGCGAGTGGTCACGGGTGATGCGGAAGGCGGCACCGAAGACGAATGCCTGGTGACGCGCCACCAACTCGCCGAAGGCGTGGGGGTTGTCCCATGAACTTCGCAGGAGCTCGACGTCATCGACGTCCTCCAGGTCTCGGTTCGGAGTGCTTGTGGGCACAGAGTGCTTTCGTGTTCGGCGGGACCTCGCTGTCCCTGGAGATGATGACACGAAAGCCACCGCCGAGTTTCACGGAACTTCCCCGGGCGGCCAGGGTCATGCGAAGAGGCTGGGGGAGCGGCGACCGGTGCCGCATGCCAGAGGTCGGACCGTTCGGGATCGGGAGGGCACCCGGTCCCGAAGGTCCGGCCACCAATCGTCAGGCGTCACCGGGCCTGGTGGATCACCACTCCAGGCCGGCCGAGAACACGAGCAGCTCCCCGGGCTCGAACTGCAACGTGTACGTGACTCCGTTGAGCGATGCGGTTGCGGCGAGCGGGGCGGTGTTGTCACCATCGATGTCCAGGCCGAGGTCCTCGAGCACCCGGGCGCGTTGGCTGGGCTCCAAGGTTGGGTCTGCGGCGGCGATGGTCAGGCCGAGGGCCGTGATCAGGCGCTCCGAGGCGATGACATCGGCAGATGGCAGTGCAGTCACCTCGATGCCGTCGGCGGCCGTCTCGATCGTGAGATGCCCCGAAACCACATGCCTGCCCGATTCGGGAAGCGCGATCGGTGTGCCTGCGGCGTAGCCGTTCCAGCGAGCGGTCAGGAGCTCGGCGCCGGAGAGCGTTTCGGGGTCGGGTCCGGGGGGGAGTGTGGTGGGAACGGGGTCGGCAGTCGCCGCTTGCAGGGTCGAGGAGACCGTTGGGGATGGGTCGGCGGCGACCGGCGCCTCCGAGGAGGTGAGGGTCATGAAGGCGATGGCTGCGCTGATGGCCGCCACGCCGGCGATCCCAAGCGATCGCGGAACCAGCGGGATGTGTTCGGCCCTCATCAGATCGAGTGCGTCCCGGAACCCGGTGTCGTCTGCGATGCGGACTGCCACGGTCTCGCCATCGGCCGAGAACCGGTAGGAGCTTTCCGACTGGCGTTCAAAGGTCACGTCTGCCCGAGGCCAGCGACCCAATGAGGTGGCGGCCGAGCGGATCTCGACGTCATCGAGGCCGAGGCGGATGACCACGTCGAGCAGGTGGTCGGGTGTCTTGAGCTGTGCTGCGAATGTCTTCAATCCGACCCCCATGGCGGTTTCACCACCCGTCGTCCGAATGTCGGGCGGATTTAGCCATGCCGAAATGTGTGTCAAGGAGCATTTGGAAGACGCCGATCAGAAGTGGTCCCCGGAACCCCGTGTTCATTGGCGACTGCCAACGGGAAGACCTCGCCCATCCGGGAAGGGCGCCGTGACCGTGCGGCGGGTCGGTACCATCGACGGGAGATCTCATGAGCAGCCAAACACACACCCCCGCTCCCGGTGCGGACTTCGGGCCCAATGTATGGGTCGTCGATGAGATGTACCGGCGGTTCCTCGACGCCCCCCACACGGTGAGCGAAGCGTGGAAGGAGTTCTTCGAGGACTACACGCCGCACTCCGCCAACGGCGCACCGACTCCGGCGGCGGCGCCTGCCCCGGCACCAGCCGTTGCACACGTGACCCAACCACCGTCAGTTCCCGGGCCGGCGGAGTCCACTCCGGCGGCTCCTCCCGAGTCCACCGCCGTCGAAGGCGCCAGGCAGATGAAGGGCATCAGCGCCACCATCGCCCGGCGCATGGACGAGTCGCTGTCGGTCCCCACCGCCACCTCGGTGCGGGACATCCCGGCCAAGCTGCTCGAGGTCAACCGTCTCATCATCAACAACCAGCTCAAGCGGCTGACCCAGGGTGGCAAGGTCAGCTTCACCCACATCATCGGGTACGCCATTGCCCGTGCACTGGGGGAGATGCCCGATCTCAACGTGAGCTACGCCGAGATCGACGGCAAACCCCACATGCTGGCCCATGGCTCAGTCAACCTCGGCCTGGCGGTCGACGTGGGACGACCCGATGGATCCCGGGTCCTGCTGGTACCGAATCTCAAGGGCGCCGAACAACTCGACTTCAAGGCGTTCTGGCTCGCCTACGAGGAGTTGATCGGCAAGGCGCGCAGCAACCGACTCGGTCTCGACGACTTCGCCGGAACCACCGCCACTCTCACCAACCCCGGCACGCTCGGCACGGTGCAGTCGGTGCCGCGTCTCATGCCTGAGCAGGGCGTGATCGTCGGCGTCGGCGCCATCGGATACCCACCCGAGTATCAGGCTGCCGACCCCGGCTACCTGGCTCGCCAGGGCATCGGCCGAGTCCTGACCATCACCTCTACCTATGACCATCGGGTCATCCAGGGGGCCCAGTCGGGTGAGCTGCTTCGTCGGATCCACCAACTGCTGCTCGGTGAAGACGGCTTCTACGATGGCATCTTCCATGCCCTCGCCATCCCGTACACGCCTGCCAGGTGGGCCGTCGACGACAACCCGCCGATCGGGTCGCCGCAGTGGGCCGAGAAGCAGGCCAACGTCTTTCGGGTCATCAACGCCTACCGGGTCCGCGGTCACCTCATCGCAGACCTCGACCCGCTCCGTCAGCAACGGCCGCAGATGTATCCAGAGCTCGACCCGTTGTACTACGGGCTGACGCTGTGGGACCTGGACCGCCAGTTCGCCTCCGGTGGGATCCGGGGCCAGCAGGTCATGGACCTCGGCCACATTCTCTCGACTCTGCGCGACGCCTATTGCCGGACCGCCGGGATCGAATACATGCACATGCAGGACACCGATCAGAAGAAGTGGGTGCAGGACCGGGCCGAGGCTCCCCGGGTCGAGATGGATCGCACCGAGCGTCTCCGCATTCTCCGCAAGCTCAACCAGGCGGAGGCCTTCGAGCGCTTCCTCCACACCAAGTACGTGGGCCACAAGCGCTTCGGGCTGGAAGGCGCCGAGAGCCTCATCCCCATGCTCGACGCCGTGATCGGTTCGGCGGTGTCGGAGGGGATGGAGGAGGTCGTCATCGGGATGGCGCATCGCGGCCGTCTCAACGTCCTCGCCAACGTGATCGGCAAGAGCTACGAGAAGGTCTTCCGCGAGTTCGAAGGCGACCTCGACCCCGAGACCACCGGTGGCTCGGGCGACGTGAAATACCACCTGGGAGCCACCGGGAAGTATGACGCCGTGGAGGGACCGATCGAGGTGGAGGTGGTGGCCAACCCCTCCCATCTGGAGGCGGTGGATCCGGTGTTGGAAGGGGTGGTGCGGGCCAAGCAGGAGCGGCGGGGCGGGGACGGCCACACCAGGGTGCTGCCGCTACTCATCCACGGTGACGCCGCCTTCGCCGGTCAGGGCGTGGTGGTCGAGACCTTCAACCTGTCACAGCTTCGCGGCTACCGCACCGGCGGGACGGTCCACATCGTGATCAACAACCAGGTCGGATTCACCACCTCGACCCTCGACGCCAGGTCCAGCTTTTATGCCACCGACGTCGCCAAGACGGTGCAGGCGCCGATCATCCACGTCAACGGCGACGATCCCGAGGCGGTGGTGCGGGTCGCCCGCTTCGCCTTTGCGTTCCGGCAGGCGTTCAACAAGGACGTCGTGATCGACATGATCTGTTACCGGCGGCGGGGCCACAACGAGGGAGACGAGCCCTCCTACACCCAGCCGCTCATGTACAAGATCATCGAGGGTCACCGGTCGGTGCGGAAGCTGTATCTGGAGCGGCTGGTCAACACCGGTGTGGTCTCGATGGAGGACGGCGAGCAACTGCTCGACGAGTTCCGTGAGCTGATGGAGGTCGCATTCCAGGAGACCCGTGAGTCGGGTCCGGCTCAGCGGCCACAGAATGTGGCACCCGCCCCCGCCGGTGCGGCGGTGACGGCCGTCCCCCGTTCCGAACTCGACGAGGTGCTCCGGTATATCACCACTCCACCGGAAGGCTTCACCGCCCATCCCAAGTTGGCGAAGATGTTGAAGGATCGCGCCAACTCACTGGTGGAAGACGTGGTCGACTGGGGTACCGCCGAGGCGCTGGCGTTCGGGTCCCTCGCCCGCCAGGGTGTGCCGATCCGACTGGCCGGTGAGGATTCCAGGCGTGGGACCTTCTCGCACCGGCATGCCGAGCTGACCGACTATCAGACCGGCGAGGAGTGGACCCCGCTGCAGACCATCAGCGCCGACGCCACCCGGGTCCGCATCGTCGACTCGTTGCTCAGTGAGTTCGCCGCCGTCGGTTTCGAGTACGGCTATTCGGTCGAGTGGCCCGAGGCTCTCGTCCTATGGGAAGCGCAGTTCGGTGACTTCGCCAACGGCGCCCAGGTCATCATCGACCAGTTCATCGCGGCAGGCGAGGCCAAGTGGGGCCAGCAGACCGACCTGACGCTCCTGCTGCCGCACGGCTACGAAGGCCAGGGCCCGGAGCACTCGAGTGCCCGGATCGAGCGGTTTCTCGAGCTGTGCGCCGACGAGAACATGCGGGTGGTGGTGCCTGCGACATCAGGTCAGTACTTCCACCTGATCCGACGGCAGGGACTGCTTCGTCCTTCCAAGCCGTTGATCGTGTTCATGCCGAAGTCGCTGCTTCGCACCAAGGAGGCGTTCAGCCCGGGTGTATCACTCTCGACGGGTGCTTTCGAGCCGATGGTGGACGATCCCACGCTGACAGCCGGCGCCAGCCGGGTCGTGCTGTGTGCAGGCAAGGTCTATCACGACATCATCAAGGGGCGGTCAGCGCACGGCGTCGAGGACGCGGCGGTGGTGCGGGTCGCCCAGCTGTACCCGATCCCTGAGCAGCAGCTCGCCGACCTGGCAGCACGCCACCCCCAGGCCACCCTGGTGTGGTGCCAGGAGGAGAACGAGAACTTCGGTGCCTATCGCTTCCTGTGGCATCCGCTGCGTCGCATCTTCGGCCGGGAACCCCAGTACGCAGGGAGGGCCCCGTCGGCCAGCCCGGCGACCGGTTCGATGCGCGTGCACCTGCAGCAGCAGGACGCCCTGGTCGCTGCAGCGCTGGGTGTCTGACGACCCGCCAGGCCCGCATGGGCGAGGAGCGAAGGGCCGGAAACCGTCGACGGCGGCGGAGAAGTTCTGAGGTGGGCACCAGCCGGACATTTTTCCCGTGGAGGTGTAACGGGGGTCGGTCGACAGGGACTCTCATCATGAAGGGTGAAGACCTTCGTCGGCGAAAGCCGGAAGTTGGGACTCGGGAGTCATTGCCCCGGATCGTTGGGAGATCCGGGGTGACTGGTGAGATACAGGTCGACCGCCTGGTCAGCATGCGCCGGAGGTTGGGACTCGGGAGCCATTGCCGTGCCAGGCGGTCGACTGGTGATTTTAGACACTTCGTCGGAAAAACCCGATGGGTCGCTCGTCTCATAGTGCGACTCCGGCCCGTCCCTGTGGTGGGGTCACCTCCCGAGGGATGATGGTGGGGTCGATCTCCCCTCTCCTCAACCCCAACCGGATCCGGCCGATACCCTCACCATCGTGGAACTCCTCTTCTCCGCTCTGCTCATCTTCGCCATGCGTCTCGCCGATGTCAGCCTCGGCACCCTCCGAATCGTCCTGCTGGTGCGC
>JBHJOH010000032.1:0-31202 GCA_050329955.1 Acidimicrobiia bacterium
CTATCTAGTCCTCGCGTGCGGACTATCTCTGGTCCTCCGGTTTGTGTGGCTCTGGGGCCGATCACTTGGGGGTAGGCAACCGGATCACAGGAGACACCACATGAAGCACAAAGGATTGAGCTGGGACGGCGGCAAGAAGCGGACGATTGCGGCATTCGCATTGGCCGCGGTGATGGTGCTCCCGGGAGTGGCCCAGGCACGTACCGTCCCCACCACGACGTCGACCACCGACACCACCGTCACCACCACGGTCACGAAGACCACCACCACTTTTTCCTCCCGGGGAGTCAGCTGGGGCTGAGGCTCACCTCACACGAAGTCATCGATGGAGGCCGGCCATGAGGGGTCGGCCTCCATCGCGTCCTACCCAGCAGCGAGCAGCTGGCAGAACGCCCGGAAGGTACAACGTAGAACGTACAACGTTGAACGTACCGGACCAGCCAGAACGCGTTCGGGCGTGTTGCGTGTTGCGTCGGACGTCGGACTTCCCCAGCCAGCAGCAACGCAGAACGCAGAACGCAGAACGCAGAACGCCCGGAAGGTACAACGTAGAACGTACAACGTTGAACGTACCGGACCAGCCAGAACGCGCTCGGGCGTGTCGCGTGTTGCGTCGGACGTCGGACGTTCCGAGCCAGCAGCCTTCTTTCGCTCCTCGCGCAGCAGGGCCGGCTCATGGAGCCGGCCCTGCCGCGTTTCAGATGCGAATCGGATCAGGGAAGATCGATCGGACGCATCACGCGGTCGATGAGATGCACGACGCCGTTGGAGGCATCGATGTCGAGTGCGTTCAGCTTGAGCTTGGCGTTGAGGTCGTCGTGGTCGAGGTCTCGCAGGAACACGGCCTTGAGCGAACCATTGCCCTTGAACTGGATGAACACCTCGAAGGCGGAGCCACCCAGTGTGGGAACCTTCGCTCCCTGCAGCGCCGGGACGACGTCGCTCGAGAAGACCTCACCCTCCACCACGTGGTAGAGCAGGATATCGGTGAGCAGATCCACTCCAACGTTCTCGACCAGCCAGGTGGCAACTTCAGCCTCGTGCGCCTTCCACGGACCACCGAGGTCACGGGTCAGGAGACGAAACGCCCGATCGGTAGGGGCGAACACGGTGTAGTTCACCGAGTCACTGTCGAGGGCACCGGCCAGACCAGCGGCCACAACGGCTGCGGCCAGGATGTCGGTGTCGTTCTGGTTCCTGTCGAACGTCCCGTCGCCAACGGCGATATCGGTGATGCTCGGCTGAGTTGCTGCTGCCGGTCCGGCGAGCATCCCAAGCGCCAACATGGCGGCCAGGGCGGTGGTCATCTTTCGTCGCATGTGTACCTCCTCGGTTCTCGATTCCCGCGACCACCCACATACGGAGCCATCTGCGTCCCCGGATGAAGGATCCTGAGAATGGTCTTCAATCCCCGGATGGAGAAGGGGCGTCAGACTGGCGAGACCACCGTGGTCCGTACCCGACACTGAAGCGGGAAACCAACTGACGGCAGACACAAACCGGCACACCCCAGGCCGTGACCCCCGATCCCGGCCTCAGCGCTGATCGCGCAGGAACCGTTCGATCTCAGCCGCCAGGTCTTCACCCGTCACGCCGGTGGTGGAGTCGTACACCTGCTCGAGCTGTTCGACCATGGTGCGCACATCGGGGCGCTGTTCGATGATCGCCTCGACCTGGATCAGATGTTCGGCCACCTGACGCTTCAGGTCGTCGAGGTCGAACGGGACGGCGAGGTGAGCCGACAGCCGCTCCACCAGGGCCATCGCCGCCGACGGGAAGGCCGACCCCACATAGTTGGGCACCCGCGCCCAGAAGCCGATGGTGGGGATTCCGGCACTGGCGACCTCGAAGTCGATCGCCGTCACCGCCGCAGCCGGAACCCGCAACAGGCCTTCCGGCTGATCGGGCCACTGCTGGAGGCGTTCCGGCGACGAGGCGGTGGACATGACGGTGATCGGACGGGTGTGAGGAGCGGCCCACGGAACTCCGCCGATGCCGATGAACTCGACCACACCCCAACTCCGGCAGGCGGCGATGAGGGAGGCCGAAAGCTCACGCCAGTTCCAGTTCGGCTCGGGCCCCGTCAGCACCAACAGGTCCCGACCTCCGACGGTGGTCCTGAGAACTGTCAGCTCGGGCCACTCGATGCCGTCGATGACCCCGTCCACGAAGTCGACCGTTGGGCGCATCATCCGGTAGTCGTAGAGGCGATCGGGGTCGAAACGGGCCACCACCTGCCCCGCAGGCGCCACCGCCGCCGCCGCCAACGTCCCGGCGGAGCCGGCGTTCACCCACCCGTCGAGCGCAACCACCAGTGCCGGTGTGACGAACGGTCCGGGTTCGATGAGTTCCAGCATCGTGACGAAGCGTAGGCGGGGACGATGGCGAACCGCACTCGGCCGTGACTGCGTACGCTTCCCGCCATGTCGGTCGTCATCTGCGGAGCAGGCATCGCCGGGGTGGCGACCGCCTTTCACCTGAGCGTCGAGCACGGCCTGGCCGACGTGGTCGTGTGTGATCCCCGTCCCCCACTGACCCTGACGTCCGACAAGAGCACCGAGTGCTACCGCAACTGGTGGCCCAACCGGAACATGGTCGGTTTCATGAACCGTTCCATCGACATCCTCGAGGAGCTCGACCGGCGCTCGGAGGGTGCGTTTCATCTCAACCGCCGCGGCTATCTGTATGTGACCGCCAGCCCCGAGCGTCTGGCGGCGATGGAAGCGGAGGCCGACGCCGTAGTGGGCCACGGTGCCGGACCGCTCCGGCGATTCCCACCGGAGCCGGGCGGGCCAGATGGTGCCGACCTGCTCGATCGCCGAACGCTCGTGGCCAGATATCCGTCCCTGACCGGCGAAGCGGTCGGCGGCCTGCTCGTTCACCGAGCCGGCTGGATGTCGGCCCAACAGCTGGGGGCGTGGATGTTGGAGCGGGCGATCGACGCCGGCGTGCGACTTCTCCCCCACGCCGTGGTGGCAGTCGAAGTCGATGACGAAGCAGTGGCCGCGGTCGGACTGTCGGACGGATCGACCCTGCCCACCGGCTTCTTCGTCGACGCCGCCGGGCCGATGGTCGGACCGGTCGCCGAACTGGTTGGCGTCGCACTGCCAATGCTGTCGGAAGCCCATCACAAAGTCGCCTTCCGGGACCATCTCGGGGTGGTCGAGCGCTCCGCACCGATGCTCATCTGGTGCGACGACCAGCAGATCCCGTGGTCGCCCGAAGAGGCCGGCATGCTCGTCGAGGCGGGACGCCCCGAGCTCACAGCAACGATGCCCCCGTTCTGCCACGGCCGCCCCGAAGGCGGTGACGGATCCGACTGGGTCCTCGCCCTCTGGGAACACACCCGAACCGTGATGGAGCCCGCCTGGCCGATGCCCCACGACGAGTTGTACCCGGAGGTGGTGATGCGGGGCATGGCCACTATGCTTCCCGGCCTCACCGCCTACCTCGACCGCCTGCCCCAGCCCTTCGTCGACGGCGGCTACTACACCAAGGCCCCCGACAACCTTCCGGTGGTCGGGCCGATCGGTCCGAACGGTTTCCACGTGTGCGGCGGCCTGTCCGGCTACGGCGTCATGGCAGCCCCCGCCGCCGGAGAACTCGCCGCCCAGCACATACTGAACCACGACCTCCCCACCTGGGCCGAAGCCTTCTCCCCCACCCGCTTCGACGATCCCGCCTACCTGGCGTCGATCGAATCGAGTGATGCGGGACAACTGTGAGTGCTAGCTGCCAGCCGAGACAGCGAGTAGCAAGACTCGATTCGGAGGCACTCCTGGTGGCCCACTTGTCGTGCGAAAGCACTAATCTGCGCCTAGCGAGCATGAAGATGCAAGGAAACAACAATGCGGACCGTGAGCCCGGCAATCGCCGGCATACTCGAGCAGCTGGAGCTCGACCAGCCCAGAATTGTGACCCGCGCCGACATCGACCGGGCCCGGGGGGAATCCGGCACCGACACCAGCGTTGACTACGCCATCCGGGTCCTCATCGAGAACGGTTGGCTACTTACGCTTCGGACCAGAGGAGTGTGGGAGTTCGCTCCGGCAGCCAGAGCGGGGGCTCACACGGCCGGGGACACCCACATCGAGCTCCGCGCCCACCTCGTAAGGAAACCCCACACCCCGGTCATCATCGCGGCTGAATCGGCCGCGTGGCATTTGGGTTTGGGCGCCCGACCACCAACACGGCACGTCCTTGCCGCTCCGGCCGACTACCGGGTGCCGCCGGCCCTTTCGGGATACCGGATCATCCGGCATCAGCCCAGGCTCCCCTCCCGAACCCGCGACGGGCTGCCAGTGATGTCTGAGGCGTCACTGCTCACATCCATGGCGGCCCGGCCGTCCACCTACCGGGACTGGCCCAACGTCGCAGAGTGGCTTGGAGACATCGTCGGCAGATACACCGAAGAAGACCTGCGGGTAGAACTCGAATCTCAACCCCGGTCCGTGTGGATGCGCACCTGCTATCTCATCTCTCGGGGTGGTGACACCGATACGGCAACTCGGATCCGCGATGACGCCCCAGAAGGAACTGGCCCATACTTCCTTGGAACCAATCACACCGGAACATACGATCGGGTCTTCAGCGTCGTCGACTCCCTCCTGGCACCGAGAGCAAGATGATCACCGAAGGCCACCTGAACCGCCACTACCAGGGGCGCTCCGGTGGCCGCAGCCCATCCCTCATCGACATCGCCCAGGACCACGCTCTCAGGATTCTCGCCAACGGTGGCGTGTTCGAGCTGGGTGTCACCTTCAAGGGCGGCACCGCCCTCCGCAAGTTTCGGGCAGGCAACGCAGGCCGGTTCTCCACTGACCTCGACTTCGCAGTCCGCGCCAGCGCCTTAGGGGTGCAGTCGTCGCCGAGCATGCCGAATCGCCCGGGACGAATGCCTTCGCCCCCGATCGAAGGCATCCGATGGCACGAGACCGGAGTTCGGCAATCGACGCGTGCATGCTCCATGACGTGGACCAGAATCTCGTGGCCGGCAGCTGGCAGCTGATCGCTCGGGTACCGTCCGCTGCATGGAAACCGCTCTTCTCTCCGATCTCGCCGGGCGGATCGAGCAACTGCGATCCGATGGCCTGTACAAGTCCGAGCGGGTGATCTCGTCACCGCAGGACGCCCACATCAGGTTGGCCGATGGCACCGAGGTGGTGAACTTCTGTGCCAACAACTACCTGGGACTGGCCGACAGCGAGGTGTTGGTGGAGGCGGCCCGGCGGGCGTTGCGCGAGCACGGGTACGGGATGGCGTCGGTCCGGTTCATCTGCGGAACCCAGGACATCCACAAGGAGCTGGAGGACCGCATCTCGGCGTTCCTCGGCACCGAGGACACCATCCTCTACTCGTCGTGCTTCGATGCCAACACCGGGCTGTTCGAGACCATCCTCGACGAGGACGACGCCGTCATCTCCGACGCCCTCAACCACGCCTCCATCATCGATGGGATCAGACTCTGCAAGGCGCGCCGGTTGCGGTACGCCAACAACGACATGGGCGAGCTGGCGCACCGCCTCGAGGAGGCGGCCGACGCCCGCTACCGCCTGGTCGCCACCGACGGGGTGTTCTCGATGGACGGGGTGATCGCCGACCTGCCCGCAGTCTGCGAGCTGGCCGAGTCCCACGACGCCCTCGTCATGGTCGACGACTCGCACGCCGTCGGGTTCATGGGAGCCGGAGGTAGGGGCACTCCCGAGCTGCACGGCGTGGCCCCGCGGGTCGACATCGTCACCGGCACGCTGGGCAAGGCCCTCGGCGGGGCCTCGGGTGGCTACACCTCGGGACGGGCCGAGATCATCGCCTGGCTTCGGCAACGCTCCCGGCCCTACCTGTTCTCGAACTCGTTGGCTCCGGTGATCGCCGCCACCACCCTCACGGCTCTCGACCTGGTCGAGTCGTCCTCCGAACTCCGCACCCGACTCGCTGCCAACGCCGAACGGTTCCGAAGCGGGATGACGGCAGCCGGGTTCACGCTGGCAGGTAACGGCCACCCGATCATCCCGGTCATGCTGGGTGACGCCACCGTCGCCACCGAACTGGCCGACCGGCTGCTCGGGATGGGTATCTACGTGATCGCCTTCTCGTTCCCGGTGGTGCCCCGCGGGGCGGCCCGGATCCGCACCCAGATGTCGGCCGGTCACAGTCTCGACGACATCGAACGAGCCATCGACGGCTTCGCCATCGCAGGTCGCGAGATGGGACTGATCCGATGAGAGCACTCGTGAAATCAGAGCCCCGACCCGGGCTGTGGATGGAGGACGTCCCGGAGCCGGTCGTCGGCGATCGCCAGGTCAAAATCAGGGTGGCGAAGACGTCGATCTGCGGCACCGACCTCCACATTCACGCCTGGGACGCCTGGGCCCAGGCCACCATCCCGGTCCCGATGGTGGTGGGCCACGAGTTCATGGGCACCATCTCCGAGCTCGGCTCCGGCGTGGAGGGCTTGAGCGTGGGCCAGCGGGTGGCGGGCGAAGGCCACATCACCTGCGGGCACTGCCGCAACTGCAAGGGCGGCCGCCGGGAGTTCTGCCACAACCACACCAGCGTCGGGGTGAGCCGCCAGGGCGCCTACGCCGACTACCTGGTGATCCCCGCCGCCAACGTGTTCCCGGTGCCCGACCACATCGACGACGAGGTGGCGGCGGTGCTCGACCCGCTCGGCAACGCCACCCACACCGCCCTCCGTTTCGACGTGGTCGGCGAGGACGTGCTCATCACCGGCGCCGGCCCGATCGGCGTGATGGCCGCCGCCATTGCCCGCCATATCGGCGCCCGCCACATCGTCGTCACCGACGTCAATCACTACCGGCTGAAGATGGCCGCCGAGCTGGGAGTCGACCGGGTGGTCAACGTCGCCAGGGAGCCCCTGGCGCCGGTGATGGCCGAACTCGGCATGACCGAAGGCTTCGACGTCGGCCTGGAGATGTCAGGCGCCGAGACCGCCTTCAACCAGATGCTCGACGTGATGAACCACGGCGGCAAGATCGCCGCCCTCGGCATCCCAGCCGGCCCGATGACACTCGACATCAACGACGTCATCTTCAAAGGTCTCGCCATCCAGGGCATCTACGGACGCCGCATCTTCGAGACCTGGTACAAGATGTCCGCCATGCTCCAGAGCGGCCTCGACGTCAGTCGCGTCGTCACGCACTCCCTTCCCGTCGACCGATTCGAGGAGGCGTTCGAGATCGTGCGCGGCGGGGAGTGCGGGAAGGTGTTGTTGGAGTGGGACGAAACGCAGAACGCAGAACGCAGAACGCAGAACGCCTCGAGCGGAGCAACGGCGGCAACTGCCGGGCGATCCTGTGGCGGCAACCTATAACCGCGGTCCCGGAGTGGCTGTTCGTCCCCAGGTCTTCGGAGGCTATCGGCAACCCCTTCACCCAACCTCCCACATGCACCCGGGAGGGAGGTCCTGGCGTTCTTGCGTTCTGCGTTCTGCGTTCTGCCTCAGCTCTCCGCGATCCGCTCCGCGAACCACCGGTACGACCGCTTCGGCGTCCGTTCACCCGTTTCATGGTCGACCCATACGAGGCCGAAACGTTGGGAGTAGCCGGAGGTCCATTCGAGGTTGTCGAGTAAGCTCCACACGAAGTAGCCGTCGACGGGGACGCCTTCTTCCCGGGCGGCCATCACGGCGTCGATGTGGGTGGAGAGGTAGTCGATGCGGCGGGCGTCGTCGTCGTCGGGGGTGTCGGAGTAGCTGGCTCCGTTTTCGGTGATCACGATCGACTTGGGTCGGTAGGTGTTGGCGATGTGGTGGAGATACCCGGTGAGGGCCTCGGGTGTGTTGGGCCAACCCATCTCGGTGTGGCCCTCCACCGCCGGGGCACCCTGGGGGACGCCGCTGTTCTCGGTCTCCTCCTGGCCGGCACCGATCCGCAGGCTCGTGTAGTAGTTGAGACCTAGGAAGTCGATGGGGGCGGCGATGGGGGCGTAGTCACCCGGCTGAATCAGGTGGTGGTCGAGTCGGCCGGCATCCATGTAGGCGTCGACCATGTCTTCGGGGTAGCCGCGGCCGAACACCGGGTCGAAGAACCAGCGGTTGCGATAGCCGTCGAAGTGGCGACAGGCGGCCACGTCGGCGGGGCCGTCACTGAGGGGCGTGACCGGTCGGCAGTCGAGGGCGATGCCGATGGATGATCCGGGGGCGGTCCGGCGCAACTCCCGGGTTGCCTTACCGTGCGACAGCAGGATGTGATGGCCCGCAGCCAACGCCCGGGACCAGTCGGTGATCCCGGGGGCGAACACACCCTCCTGATGTCCGAGCATGGTGGCGACCCAGGGCTCGTTGTGGGTGATCCAATGCTGCACCGTGTCGCCCAGGGCATCGGCGACCACCACTGCGTACTCGGTGAAGGCGTCGGCCATCCACCGCTGCGGCCATCCACCCCGATCCTGCAGTGCCTGCGGTAGATCCCAGTGGTACAGGGTGACCCACGGCTCGATCCCGGCGGCGAGCAGCTCGTCGACCAGACGCCGGTAGAAGTTGAGGCCCGCTTGATTGACGGGGCCGGTGCCATCGGGAAGCACACGCGACCAGGCGATCGAGAGCCGGTAGGCGTCGATCCCCAGCTCGGCCATGAGGGCAACATCCTCGGGGTAGCGGTGATAGTGGTCGCACGCCCTGGTGCCGTCCTCCAACCCGCGCTCGGCCGTGAACCGGTCCCAGATCGAGTCACTCTTCCCGTCCTGGCGCCCGCCCTCGACCTGATAGGCGGACGTGCCGACACCCCATGTGAAAGACTCCATGGACCGGAGAGTACGACTCAACCGTTGACACTGCGTGCCACCAACTCCGCCAGCAGATGGGTTTCGTCGATGACAACGTCGACGCCCATGTCGGACTCGAACAGCCAGCGGTTGCGGGGGTCGACCACCCGGGCGGCGACCACGGCGATCCCGAACTCGAACTTGGCGAGCGTTGCGGCGACCAGGTTCACCTCATCGGATCCGGTGGCGGCGACCACCATGTCACAGCTTCTGATGCCGGCCGCCTCGAGATCGGTGGGATCGGTGCCCGAGCCGCGGAAGGTTTCAACCCTGTCGACCTGGTGTCCGAACTCGGCGACGTGTTCCGGGCGCGTTTCGATCACCCGCACCGAGTGCCCCTCGCCACGAACTGCTTTCGCAACGGCGGTGCCGGCCTTTCCGGCCCCGATCACCAGTACGGTGCGCATCACGACCTCCTCCCCAGCAGCGACTCCAAACGCTCGGCGCCGCCACCCGACACGGCCAGCACCACGATGTCATCGCCGTGCAGTCGGGTGGCGCTGTCCGGGACGAAGGTCCGACCCGCCCGGGTGACGGCGGCGGCCCGGATCTCGCCGGCCATCTCGAGCTCCCCGATGGGACGGTCGCCGAGCAACGCCGGCACCACCACCTCGATCAGGTCGACCTGCCCGGCGCCGAGGGTGGTGATCGAGCCCACGTCGACCAACACCAGCAGCTCCGCCAACCGTCCCACTCCCCAGGCCACCGGCGAGATGGTGGGAACACCGAGCCTCCGGTAGACTTCGGCCGCCCTCGGGTCGTACATACGGGCCGCCACCCTCGGAACGCCGAAGCGGCGGGCGGCGACCCTGCCCACCACCGCGTTCACCTCGTCGGAACCGGTCACCGCCGCCAACGCATCGACCCGCTCTATCCCCGCCTCCACCAGGACGTCGCGGTCCAGACCCATCCCGATCACGGTGCTGCCCGAGAACGTCGGCCCCAAGCGGGCCAACGACCCCGGGTCCCGATCGATCACCCGCACGTCATGTCCGTTCAGGTCGAGCCGGGTGGCCAACCCAGCACCCACCCGGCCACATCCGACAACCACAACCCTCACGACGAACTCCTCTCGAGTCTGTGGGCGAACCGTCGACGGACGTGATCCACCAACGGGAGTAACGGCACACCCAGCAACAACCACAACCATCCGACGGCGGGGAACGGCGCGGTGCCGATGACGCCGCCCAACCAGGGCACATAGATGAGCGCAGCGATCACGACCAACTCCGACGCGATCCCCCACAGGATCAACCGGTTGGAGCCGAGATCACGGAAGCCGCGGGATCGCTGGGCGAACAGGTTGCCGATCTGGGTGGCCACCACCGCGCTCAGCGCCATCCCCGCCGCGGCCCGGTAGGTGACGCCCTCACCGGGGAGCGAGTCGAATCCGTCGTATCCCATCAGTCGGTAGGCCCCGAAGAACGCCGCTATCACGAATGCCGCCTGCACCGGACCCAGCCACACGTACGCCCTCAGGAGCAACGCCCGGTCGATGATGTGCTCGGTTCGCGGCCTGGGCGGCCGATCCATGATTCCGGGTTCGGGCGGTTCGGCACCCAGCGCCAGCGCCGGCGCCAGATCGGTGCCGAGATCGATGGCGAGGATGTGCATGACGTCGAGGGCGATGGGGATGCGCCCACCCGAGAAGGCGAACACGATGAACGGGACCGCCTCGGGGGTGTTGGAGGTGAGGATGTAGGTGGTGAACTTGCGGATATTGGCGAACACCGCCCGACCCTCCTCCACCGCCGCCACGATCGAGGCGAAGTTGTCGTCGAGGAGGATCATGTCGGCCGCTTCCTTGGCGACGTCGGTGCCGGTGATGCCCATCGCCACTCCGATGTCGGCCTTCTTGAGGGCCGGGGCGTCGTTGACGCCGTCGCCGGTGACGGCCACCACGTGGCCGAGCGCCTGCAATGCCGCCACCACCCGCAACTTGTGTTCGGGCGTTGCCCGGGCGAACAGGACTTCGGCCTGAAGCATTGTCGCCAGGGCGGCGTCGTCGAAGGTGTCCAACTCGTCCCCGTTGACCACCCTGACCGCGTCCCCCACCATTCCGATGCGTCGGCCGATCGCCTGCGAGGTCAGCCCGTAGTCACCGGTGATCATCACGATCCGGATGCCCGCCGCCCGACAGGTGGCCACCGCCGCCGCCACCTCGGGTCGGGGCGGGTCCTGCATGGCGATGAGCCCGAGGAACTCGAGGCCGGCTTCCAGCTCCTCATCGGACATCCCCGCCGGGCGCACTGCAAGCCGACGCCGCGCCACCCCCAGCACTCGCAGACCGAGGGCGGAGAGCCTGTCGATCTCGGACCGCCACAGCTCCATGCCGGTCTGGTCGGACGAATCGCCTGCTCCCCCCACCGACAGGGCGAGCAGCACGTCGGCCGCTCCCTTCACGTGGAGCTCATAGGTGCCGTCCCGACAGTCGATCGTGCTCATCCGTTTGCGACCCGAGTCGAAGGGGATCTCGCCGACCCGCTCCCAGTCCGCCCGGGCTCCCGCCTTGCCGGCGGCCACGACCACCGCCGCCTCGGTGGGGTCGCCCACCGCCACCCAGCGTCCATCCTCCTCGTGGACCCGGGCATTGCAGGCGGCCCCGGCAACCTCGAACAGCTCGACCAGCCGGGGTGAGGCGGCCGGCGAGACACCACCTTCCGGTCGGTACCCCACCCCGGACAGCTGGTAGGCGACACCGTCCACGAACGCCGCCGTCACCGTCATCTCGTTCTGGGTCAACGTCCCGGTCTTGTCGGTGCAGATGACGCTGGTCGATCCCAGCGTTTCCACCGCCGACAGCTTCTTCACGAGTGCATTGCGACGGGCCATCCGCTGGGTCCCCATCGCCAACGACAACGTGACGGTGGGCAACAGCCCCTCGGGGACGAAGGCGACGATCATGCCGAGGGCGAAGATGAACCCCCGTGCCGGGGCCAGACCTCCCAGTACCACCGCCAATCCGAAGAAGACGACCCCGACCGATACCGCCACGATGCTCACCACCACACTCAGTCGACGCAACTCCAGTTGCAGCGGCGAGGGAGCGTCGGGCGTCTCCTGGGTGAGGCGTGCCACCCGGCCCAACTGGGTGCGGGACCCGACGGCGGCCACCACCGCCCTGCCACGCCCGGCGGCGACACTGGTGCCGGCATAGATCATGTTGGGGATCTCGGCGGGGGTGCGACCGGCGGCGTCGCATGCCTCGGAAGCCTTGCGGGTCGGTCGCGACTCACCCGACATGGTGGACTGGTCGACCCGCAGGCTGACATGATCGACCAACCTGGCGTCGGCCGAGATCCGGTCGCCCTCCTCGAGGACCAGCACATCGCCGGTCACCAGTGCCTCGGCCGGCACCCGCACCGGAACCCCGTCACGCAGCACCGTGGCGAAGGTGGGTAGCAGTTGTCTCAGGGCAGCCGTCGCCTGCTCGGCCCGGAACTCCTGCCAGAAGCTGAACAGCCCGTTGACGATGTTCACCACCCAGATGGCGATGGCCAGCTGCGGCAGTCCCGCCACGAGTGCCACCGCCCCTCCCACCCACAGCAGCACCGCCATCAGATGCCCGAAGTTGGAGAGGAACTTCCTCACCAGCCGCGGCGGGGGCGGCTCGGCGAACACATTCGGCCCGGCACGAGCGAGGCGGATCGCCGCCTCTTCCGCCGACAGTCCGCCCGGGCTGCTGTCCAGCGCCGAATAGACCGCCCCGGCAGGAAGCTCCGCCAGCCCCACCGCTTCACGCTCTGTGACCGTCGCCATGACCGCTGAATGTACGACGAACCGGAGCCGGGGAACACGGGCGAAAGGTAGGAGAGCGGCCAGCGACGAGCGACGAGCCACGAGCGACGAGCGACGAGCGACGAGCGACGAGCGACGAGCGACGATCCACCTTCTGCACATTGTGCAAAACGTGAGCGAAACGCGTGCGTTCTGCACAATGTGCAAAAGGTGGGAGCGACGAGCGAACCCTGGCAGCTGGCAGCTGGGCCCGGTCCGGTACGTTCAACGTTGCGCGTTCTGCGTTCTGCGTTCTGCGTACTGCGTTCTGCGTTTGGGCTGCCATCTGGCCACTTCTAAGGCCCGAAGTCCCTGTCCCGCCGACTCGGAATCGGGCAGGTTGTGTCCGAGATGGCCGGGTATCCACACGAATTCGAGTTCGACGTCCTGCTCAAGGATGGGCGGGTCGTTCACATTCGCCCCATACGGCCCGACGACGCCCAGTTGGAGCATGACTTCATCCTGCGGGTCGGGCCTCAGAGCATGTACCAGCGCTTCTTCCGCGCCAAGAAGGATCTGTCTCCCGAGGAGCTGCGCTACTTCACCACCATCGACTACGACGATCGGATGGCGCTGATCGCCCTCTCGGGTGAGCAGATGGTGGCGGTGGGTCGCTACGACGTCACCGCCGGCAAGATGCGTGACGGAGGGCGGGTGGCCGAGGTGGCGTTCCTGGTCGAGGACGCCTACCAGGGTCATGGCATCGCCTCGCTGCTGCTCCAGCACCTCACCGTCTATGGGCGACTCCGTGGTGTGAAGGAATTCGAGGCGTTCGTTCTGGCCGACAACTTCGGGATGATGCGGCTGTTCCGCAGTTCCGGGTACCAGGTGCAACGGTCGCTCGACGAAGACGTGTACCGGGTGGAGTTCCCCACCGATTACTCGCCCGAGGCCCGATCGGCGGACTGGGAACACGAGCGACGTTCGGTGACGGCCTCGCTGACACCGCTCTTCTTTCCGCGCAAGGTGGCGGTGATCGGCGCCGATCAGGACCCCACCGTGCCGGGCGGCCGCCTGCTGCGCAACCTGGTGTTCGGCTCTTACACCGGCATCGCCTACCCGGTGAATCCGGACCGGGGATTCGTCCACTCCATCAAGTCGTATCCATCGATCGAGAGCGTGCCCGACGAGATCGACCTGGCGTTCATCTCCCTACCTCCGGAGGAAACGATCGAAGCCATCGCGGCTGCCGGGCGCAAGGGGGTCCGGGTGGCGGTGGTGACCTCGTGGACAACAGACGCAAGTGCCGCCTGGGAGGATCGGCTGCTTCGGTCCGCCCGCCGGGTGGGGATGCGAATGCTGGGCCCCGACTCCGCCGGCATCGTGGTCACCAGTCCCGAAGTCAGTTTTCACGGCCACACCGGGAAGGCCTCGGTCCCGGGCGGGAGGGTCGGTCTCGCCACCCAGAGTGGAGCGCTCGGCACCGCCATGTTGTCGGATGCCGCCCGGCTGTCATGCGGCCTCTCCAGCTTCGTGTCTCTCGGTGATGCCGGAGACATCACCGCCAACGATCTGCTCATCTACTGGGAGGGCGACCCCTTCACCTCGGTCATCGCTCTCTACGTGGAGACCTTCGGCAATGCCCGTCGGTTCGGTCGCCTCGCCCGCCGGGTGGGGCGCACCAAGCCGATCGTGGCTGTGAAGGGCGGGAGATCCGCCGTGGATCACGGCGGTGACGGCCGGCGTCAGGCGGCGGTGGAGGCGTTGTTCCGGGCTTCAGGTGTGATCCGGGCCGAGACAATGACCGAGATGTTCGACATCGTCGCCCTGCTCAGCCGCCAACCGCTTCCGCTCGGTCGCCGGGTGGCGGTGATCGCCGAGGCACCGGGCCCGGCATCGCTCACCGCCGGGGCCCTCGAGGCCAACGGCCTCGAGGTTCCCGCCAAGCTGACCCTGGCGGGCGCCGAGGTGGACAACCCAATCCTGGCTACCGCCGACCGGCACCAGAAACTGGTGGATGAGATCGCCGCGGCTGCCGCCGTCGACGCCGTGGTGGTGGTCGACATCCCCAGCGTGGGGTTCGACGCCGCCGTGACCCGGACCGGTGACACGATCCCGGTGCTGTCGGTGCGCATGGGGGATCCGCTGCAGGGCGGGTCCACCCCCGAATACGGGTACCCCGAACCGGCCGCCCGTGCCCTGGCATCGGCGGTCCGCTACTCCGAGTGGCGGAGCAGGCCGGAAGGGGAGGTCCCCGAGTTCCCCGACGTCGAGCGCGCCGAGGCGGCCGCCCTCGTCAACCGGGCGTTCGGTCGCCTCGGTGAGAGCGGCGGCTCGCTCGACCCGTCCGAGGTGACCCAGCTACTCACGTTCTACCGGATCCCCACCGAAGGCCCCGCCGGCGGCGTAGCGGGAGCCGTGTCGATGACCGAAGACCCGCTCTTCGGGCCGCTCATCGTGTTCCGCATGTCGGGTCGGCTGGCAGAGTTGGCCGGCGATCAGTCGTTCCGCATCAACCCCCTCCACGACCTCGACGCCATCGAGATGATCTCGGAGGTCCGATCGGCGGCGCTGATCGGCGAGGGAACCGGCCGCCACGCCCTGGCGGAGCTCATCCTCCGGGTCTCCCTGCTGGTCGAGCACATTCCGGAGATCACCGAGCTGATCCTCGATCCGGTCACGCTCATCGATGGCCAGGCCTACGTGGCATCGGCCTCGATCACAGCCAGGCCCTTGGCAGGAGCATTCTCTCCGAGCAGAAAAGACGTGCCGGGCAGGATGCTGTAGAAAGGGCTGCTGGCTACTGGCTACTGGCTAACACCAATCGGTGTTCCGGCTCCTCGGCCCTCGCTCCGCACTCCCACCCGAATACGCTGTTCCCATGCCCACCGATGCTCTGTTCAGCCGTGAGGGGAACCGCTTCGTCCCGAGCGAGTTGACCCGGGGTGGATGGTCAGACGACGCCCAACACGGGAGCCCGCCTTCCGGACTGCTGGCTCGGGCGGTCGAGTTGGTGCCGACCGCGGTGCGGATGCAGGTGGTCCGGTTCACCATCGACCTGTTCCGGCCGGTGCCGATGACGCCCCTGACGGTCGAGACGACGGTGCGGCGGGACGGCCGCCGGATTCAGGTGGTGGATGCGGTACTGCTCGACGGCGATCTCGAAGTGGGGAGGGCTACCAGCCTGAAGATCCGGGTCACCGACCACCTCGGATTGA
This sequence comes from Acidimicrobiia bacterium, assembly GCA_050329955.1. Taxonomy (GTDB): domain Bacteria; phylum Actinomycetota; class Acidimicrobiia; order Spongiisociales; family ZC4RG35; genus JAOUGY01. The sequence continues at coordinate 15,717 of JBHJOH010000032.1, forward strand.
GCGCCCGCGAGGAGGAACCGTGGGTTCAGCCGGAAGGCCCCGAATCAGCTCACACCGCGGAGTGGAGCGGAGTGTTCGGGACCACCCACGGCCTCACCCGGTTTCATCTCCACGGCGTGGAGATCCGCACGTTCGACGACAGCTTCGTCTCGTTCCGACCAGGCACCTCGTGGTTCCGGCTGAGCATCCCACTGGTCGCCGGGGAAGAACCCACGCCATTCGTCCGGCTCGCCACCCTGGCCGACATGTCCAACGGCAACTCCCAGGCGCTCGACCCCAACGAGTGGCTCTTCGTGAACCCGGACATCACTATCTACGTCCACCGACTCCCCGACGGTGAATGGCTCGGCATGCGTTCCGCCGCCCACCAGCACGAACACGGCATCGGTCTCGCCGACACGAGAGCCTTCGACCGCCACGGCCCGCTCGGACGGATCAACCAGGCGCAACTGATAGAGCGACGCCCATAACTCGTGCTTCGGCCGACCGAGTTGTCCACAGCTTGGTATTCTCACATTCGAGCACCTGAAGGTGCTGCCGGGTACGTGCTCTCGCGAAGGTTTCGACGGTGTGTGCGACTCGTGCACCAACGTTGGTGTCCACCATCGGGTGGTTCGGATCCAGGAGCACACATGAACATCTACGTGGGGAATCTCCCCTTCCGGTTCTCGGATGAGGACCTGGCGGCGCTGTTCCGCCGTCACGGCGAGGTCGAGTCGGCTTCGATTGTCATGGATCGGGATTCGGGTCGCTCCCGCGGCTTCGGGTTCGTGGTCATGACCAATGATGACGAGGGCCGCGCCGCCATCGAGGAACTCGAGGGGACCGACTCCGGCGGCCGCAAACTGACCGTCAACGAGGCCCGCCCGCGTGAGGAGCGGCCGCGTCGAGAAGGCGGCGGCGGCGGTGGTTACGGACGTAGCGGCGGTGGCGGTGGCGGTGGTGGTGGCGGCGGCTACGGCGGCGAGCGGCGCGGCGGCTACGGCGGTGGCGGCGACAGGGACCGCGACCGGAGGTATTGATGGCAGCTGACGAAGACGAGTACATCCGCATGCGAGGGACGATCAAGAAGGTCCTGCGGAGTGCAACGTTTCTCGTCGAGATAGACGGCGGGCTGGAGATCACGGCCCGACCGAGTGGCAAGATGCGAAGAGGTCGAATGATCCGCATCCTGCCCGGCGACGAGGTCGACATCGAAGTCTCGACCTATGACCCGACCCGGGGACGCATCGTATGGCGGTACCGGTAACGGTTCACGAGAGGGGGCGCAGACTGCGCCCCCTCTCCTCGTTTCGGCTCGACCGTTGGTGGCCGGCCGTTTACCGTCCCCGTCCCACCGCACACGGGAGCCTTCGCTTGATTTCCATCACACTCGCCAAACAGCTCCGGGGAGCGGGCCTTGGCTGGGAGCCGGTTTGGGGCGACGTGTTCCACATCCCCGAACGCAACCTCGACGACCGGGTGTTCGTCATCGCCGATCTGTCGGTCGACGTCACCACCCTGGTCGACGGGATCGGCGCCATCACCTTCAACGGCGCGGTGGAGTGGTCGTTGGACTACATCCTCACCCAGGATGTTGTGTGGCTTCCCACCGAGACCCAGCTGCGGGACGGGCTAGGTTCGGCCTTCGGCGGGCTCCGCACCACCGACACCGGGTTCCGGTGCGACGTCCACACCGACGACGGGCCGCTCGGCTTCGAAGCGCCCACCGCCGAGGACGCCTACGGACTGGCACTGCTTCATTCGCTCGACCCTCGGCCACACACCGGATTGACCTGACCGCGGGGCCGCTTCCGGCACAGAACCAGTTAGCGTGGCGGTAAGAGCCCACGTGGGCTCGTTGAGGGAGGAACTCAATGGACGACTACGCATCATCTCGCTTCTGGCGCTGATGGCGCTGCTGGTGGCGGCTTGTGGCGGTTCGGCCGAGGACACGTCCTCGACCACCGCAGCAGGTGACGACACCGCAACCACAACCGCCGCCACCGAACCATCCGAGACCACTGCGGCCACCGAGCCCGCAGGTGAGTTCGTGGGGGACATGGTGGCGGCACCCGACTGCGACTACGGCGGCAAGATCAGCTCGATCGAGGCCGTCGACGCGCTGACCGTGAAGTTCACGCTCTGCTCGCCGGTCCCGGCCTTCCAGCAGATCGTGGCGTTCACACCGTTTGGAATCCAACCCGAGGAGCACCTCGAGGCAACCGGCGGTTCTCCGCTCGAGAACCCGATCGGCACCGGCCCGTGGGCGCTGGAGGCCTGGAACCGCGGCGACTCGGTGGTCTTCACCAAGAACGCCGACTACTGGGGTGAACCGGCCCCCTACGACACGCTGGTCTTCCGCTGGGCGACCGAGTCCGCCGGGCGACTGGTGGAGTTGCAGTCGGGGAACGCCGACATGATCACCAACCTGTCCAAGGACGACATCCCGGCGGTTGAAGCCGACCCGAACCTGACGCTCCTCCCGGTGCAGAACCCCAACGTGTTCTACCTGGGTCTGTCGACCAAGTTCGAACCGCTCGACAACGTCGACGTCCGCAAGGCGATCGCCATGGGCATCGACCGTCAGCGCATCGTCGACAACTTCTATCCCCCGGGCTCGACCCCCGCCGATTTCTTCACTCCATGCGCCATCGAGAACGCGTGCAACGGGGAAGCCTGGTACGGATTCGACGCCGCCGCCGCCAAGCAGATGCTGGCCGACGCCGGGTTCCCCGACGGGTTCGACACCACCATCTACTACCGCGACGTGTTCCGGGTGTATCTGCCCGAGCCGGGTTCGGTTGCCCTGGAGATCGCAGAGCAGTTGCGGGAGAATCTCGGTATCAACGCCAATGTCCAGGTCGTCGAGTCAGGTGAGTTCATCGCCACCTCGACGGTAGGTGACTATCCCATCTACCTGCTCGGCTGGGGTGCGGACTATCCGCACGTCACCAACTTCCTGGACTTCCACTTCGGCGAGGCCAACCCCCAGTTCGGTGACGTCCACCCCGAGATCTACGACAACCTGATCGAGGGCGCCCAGATCGCCGATCCGGCAACGGCGGCGCCGATCTACGAGGCGGCCAACAACGCCATTCGGGAGATCGTTCCGATGGTGCCCATCGCCCACGGCGCCGCCAACGACGCTGCGCTGGTCTCGGTCGAGAACGCCGCCATCCCGGTGTTCGGGGCGCCGTTCTTCCACGAGATGAACCCGGGCAAGGACACCTTCGTGTTCGTCCAGAACGCCGAGCCGATCAGCCTGTACTGCTCCGACGAAACCGACGGCGAGTCGTTGTCGGCCTGCCAGCAGGTGGTGGAGCCGTTGCTCGACTACGACCTGGACGGCAACGTGGTTCCTGCGCTCGCCACCGAGTGCGTTGCCAACGACGACGCCACCGAGTGGACCTGCAGCCTGCGTGAGGGTGTGACCTTCCACGACGGCAGCAGCTTCGACGCCAATGACGTCGTTGCATCACTTGCGGCCGGTATCGACGCCGCCAACCCGTTGCACGTCGGCAACACGGGCGTGTTCGATTACTACGCCTACCTGTGGGGTCAGCTGATCAACGCTCCCGAGAGCGAAGGTTGATCCGGGATTGAGACGGAGCGGGGGCGCCTCCGGGCGCCTCCGCTCCCCATCCCGCCCATGTTCTCCTACGTCGTTCGCCGCCTGCTGCTGGCGCTCCCCGTCCTGTTGGGGATCGTGGTGGTGGTGTTTCTGCTGATGCGGGCGATCCCCGGTGACCCGTGTCGAGCCCTGCTCGGTGAACGGGCCACCCAGGAGGCATGCGACCGCTTCAACGAGGCCAACGGCCTCAACGAGTCGATCCCGGTCCAGCTCGGGATCTACCTGAGGAACCTCGCCAGCGGAGACCTGGGCGAGTCCATCCGCTTCTCCCGCCCCGTCAGCCAGATCCTGATCGAACGACTGCCCATGACCATCGAGCTCTCCGTGACCGCTCTCGTCATTGCGGTGGCGGTCGGGATCCCACTCGGCCTGCTAGCTGCCATGCGCCACAACACCGCCACCGATGTCGCCACCATGGCGGTGGCCAACATCGGCGTGTCGATGCCGGTGTTCTGGCTGGGACTGATGCTCGCCTACCTGTTCGCCATCGTCTTCAAGGACACGCCGTTCGCTCTCCCCCCATCGGGGAGGCTCTCCCCCGGTGTCGCCTCGGTCCCCTTCTTCGAGGTGTGGGGTTGGACCATCGACCCGGAAACGTTCCGGGGCAATCTCGCCGAGTTCATCAGTAATCACTTCATCCTGAACGCCCTCATCACCGGTGATTGGGAAACGCTGCGCGACGGGATCCGCCATCTCATACTCCCGGCGCTGGCGCTGTCGACCATCCCCATGTCGATCGTTGCCCGCATCACACGGAGTTCGTTGCTCGAGGTGCTGGGCGCCGACTACGTGCGGACGGCGCGGGCCAAAGGGGCCCACGAGCGGAGGGTGGTGGGCCGGCATGCGCTCCGCAACGCCATGCTCCCGGTGGTCACCATCGTCGGCCTCCAACTCGGCCTGCTCCTGAGTGGCGCCGTCCTCACCGAGAGCGTGTTTTCGCTGGCCGGCGTCGGAACGGCGTTGGTGGAGGCGATCTTCGCCCGCGACTTCGCAATCGTCCAGGGCGTCACCGTGGTGATCGCCGTCGGCTATGTGGTGGTGAACCTGCTGGTGGACGTGTCCTACGCCTATCTCGACCCACGGATCAGGCTGGAATGAAACCCATGCCACGACGACGACACAAGCTCGACGCCGCGCTCGAGCTGGCACCGACCGCCGACCGTCTCACCGGTGCCCCGGCGTCGCAGTGGCGCATCGGCTGGCGACGGCTGCGACGTCGCAAGACAGGGGTGGCCGGGATGGTCATCATCGGGTTCTGGATCCTGGTGGCCCTGCTGGCGCCACTCATCGCCCCGTACGACCCAGAGAACGGCCTGCTCGGCGAGGTGGAGGGCGCCCAGCGCAACTCGCCACCGTGCATCCACCTCTTGGGCTGCGACGAGGACCAGTCCCAGCATCTGATGGGACTCGACAAGAACGCCCGTGACGAGTTCTCGAGGATCGTGTACGGCAGCCGGGTCAGTTTGTTCATCGGCTTCACGACCGTTTCCTTCGCCATCATCGTCGGCGCTGCCCTCGGAGCCGTGGCCGGGTACTGGGGCGGCTGGGTGGACAACCTGATCATGCGGATCATGGATGTGGTGCTCGGATTCCCCTCACTGCTGCTGGCGATCGCCATCGTTGCCGTGATCGGGCCGGGACTGCAGAACGCCCTGCTTGCGATCACGATCGTGACGATCCCACAGTACGCGCGGGTTATGCGCGCTTCGGTCCTTCAAATCAAACAGCTGGACTACGTGGCGGCCTCCCAGACACTGGGTGCATCCAAGGTGCGCATCCTGGCAACCCGCATCGTTCCCAATGCGTTGACGCCTCTGGTGGTGCTGGGGACACTCGGCATCGCCGGCGCCGTACTGGAAGCCGCTGCGCTCGGGTTTCTGGGGATCGGAGCGCAACCTCCCACACCCGAGTGGGGCGCGATGCTCTCGGAGCATCGCAGCCTCATCTTCGCTGCGCCCCATCTGGTCTTCTTCCCCGGCCTGGCCATCATGTTCACCGTCCTCGGGTTCAACCTGCTCGGTGACGGGTTACGCGACGCCCTCGACCCCAGGCTCAACGCATGAATGCTCCTGACCGTCCGCTTCTCGAGGTCAAGGACCTCAGGACACACTTCTTCACTCGTGACGGTGTCGTCAAAGCGGTCGACGGCATCGATCTCACCGTCGACCGCGGCGAGGTGCTGGGTCTGGTTGGCGAGTCCGGATGCGGGAAATCGATCACGTCGCTGTCGCTCATGCGCCTCATCCCCCACCCCGGGAAGATCGTGTCCGGCAGCATCGATTTCGACGGACGCGACCTGCTGTCGCTCTCGAAGGATGAGATGACCGAGCTGCGGGGCGAACAGATCTCGATGATCTTCCAACAGCCCACCTCGTCGCTCAACCCCGTGTACCGGGTGGGGGCGCAGATCGCCGAGGTGTTCGAACTGCACCGGGACATCCGCGACAAGGTCGCCGACGAGAAGGCAGTGGAGATGCTGGCAGAGGTCGGTATCCCCGACCCCAAACGCCGGGCACGGTCCTATCCCCACGAAATGTCCGGTGGGATGGCGCAGAGGGTCATGATCGCCATGGCCCTGGCACTCGAGCCCATGCTGCTGATCGCCGATGAGCCAACCACCGCCCTCGACGTGACCATCCAGGCCCAGATCCTCGATCTCATGCGGGGGCTGCAGAGGGACTTCGGAACTGCGGTCATCCTGATCACCCACGACCTGGGCGTCGTCGCCGAAATGGCCGACCGGGTGGCCGTGATGTACGCCGGCAGGATCGTGGAGGAGGCCGACGTCCGCACCATCTTTCGCCACCCCAAGCACCCATACACGCAGGGCCTGATCGGATCCATCCCGGTGCTCGGAGAGGTGAAGGACGAATTGGCCACCATCCCCGGGGTCGTGCCGGCCCTGGTGGACCTCCCTCCCGGCTGCCGGTTCGCCGCCCGCTGCGAGGCCCGGGTCGCCCACGGTCTCCAGCGATGCACGGTCGAAGAGCCCGGGCTCTTCCAGGTCGAAGAAGGCCACAAGGTGCGGTGCTGGCTCTACGACGCCGAGACAGCGCCGGTATCCCCGTCGGAAGCGAACCAATGACCGAGCCACTCATTCGCGTCCGCCACCTGCGCAAGGACTTCCCGGTCAAAGCCGGGGTCTTCCAGCGAACAGTCGGCCAGGTGCAGGCGGTGGCCGGTGTGGATCTCGACATCCAACGGGGCGAGACCATCGGGTTGGTCGGCGAATCCGGGTGTGGCAAGACCACCCTCGGCAGGATGCTGGTGCGGCTGCTCGAGCCCACCTCCGGGCAGATCGAGTTCGACGGTGTCGACATCGCCCACATGAAGGGTTCCACGCTGACGCCCTTCCGCCGCCGGGTGCAGATGATCTTCCAGGATCCCTTCAGCTCGCTCGACCCGCGTGCGCCGGTGGGCAACTCCATCGCGGAGGGGCTGCGAATCCACGGTATCGGCGACGCCGACGAGCGCCGGGCAAGGGTCTCCCGGATGCTCGACCTGGTGGGTCTCAAACCCGAGCAGGCCAACCGCTACCCCCACGAGTTCTCCGGTGGGCAACGCCAACGGATCGGCATCGCCCGGGCCCTGATCCTGGCCCCCGACTTCGTGGTCGCCGACGAGCCGGTCTCGGCTCTGGACGTGTCCGTCCAGGCCCAGGTGCTGAACCTGTTGAAGGAACTCCAACGCGAGTTGAATCTGACGCTGGTGTTCGTGGCCCACAACCTGGCGGTGGTCGAGCACATCTCCGATCGCGTAGCGGTCATGTATCTCGGTCGGATCGTGGAGGTCACCGACCGGACGACGCTCTATCGCGCTCCGCTTCACCCCTACACCGAGGCCCTGCTGTCGGCGATCCCGATCGCCGACCCCGACCGTCCCCGCGACCGGACCATCCTCCAGGGCGAGATCCCGTCCCCGGTGAACCCACCGTCGGGCTGTCACTTCCACCCCCGGTGCCCGATCGCCCGTCCCGGGCTGTGCGACGTCGAGGTCCCGCAGCTCGCCGCCAATCCGACAGAACCGAATCATGTGGCGGCGTGTCATCTGAGGACCGGAACGGCCGCTCGCCGATGAGCCGGCCGGGGGTTGCGGCGCGATCCCGGCAACCGCTGAGCACGGCAGAGCTTCAGGACCTGGTTGACTGACTCCGTGCGTCGGATCCTCGCCTTCACGTTCGCCGCTCTCACCGGAGCCACGCTCGGTCTTGCTTTTCTGGTGGTCAACCCGGCGACAGCGGTTACCCCGAGTGGCGATGCCATTTTCGTTCACGCCGGCGGCAACGGGGAACGGCTGCGAACGGCGGTGGCTCTGTTCGAGGAGGGCGTCGCCAAGGTGATCGTCGTGTCGAATCCGGGTGGTCGGTCGTCGCAGGTTCCACCCGGGCTGTGCGGCTCGACCGAGACGGTGATCTGCGTGGTACCGCCCACCGTCGACACCGCCGGCGAGGCAAGAGCGCTGGGCGATCTGATGGCGGAACGGGGCTGGGATCGGGTCGTCGTCGTCACCTCGGACTACCACGTCAGTCGGGCGGGCATGCTCGACCGGTCCTGCACGGACGCGACCATCGAAGCGGTGGCGGCACCGGCACGGCGGCGCCAGCCACTGGTGACTCCGGCCAGGATCCAGGAGACGCTGGCGCTCCCCTACTCCTGGTTGTTCCAGACCTGCGGGTGATCATGCAACTCGAGCCGGCGGTGCCCACTGGATTCGGGCACAGGCGTGCCCTACAACCTGGGGTCGAATCATGCCGCGTCGCTCCGCACCCCCCACGACCAACTCCGCACCGGCCTCGACCCGCGAGTACCCACCGGGTCGGATCACCGTATCCGATCGGGCTGTCCTCGATCAGCTCAGGTACGCCGGGGTCCCACCCGAGGTACTCGGTTATGTGGCGGCCTGGGGTGAGGATTGCCTGTCGCGCACCGGCGTCCTCGGAGACCGGTTCTACGCCCATCTCAAGTCGTTTCCCCACACCTCGAAGATCCGGAACGACAACACCACCATCGAGCGGCAGCGGCCGATGCTGGAGGCGTACTTCAGGTCGATGTTCCAGAACTCGATCGACGAGGAGAACATCGACAGTCGGCTCCGGATGGGAGCGGTGCACGACCGCATCGATCTCGGCCCGCTCTGGTACGCAGCCATGTACCGCTTCTTCCAGGAGGCCGTCGCCGACGCCCTCCACCACCGCCGAGGTCTCCATGGCCGAGTACGACCGGGTGATGCGGGCCTTCACGGTGCTGGTGCTGTTCGCCACCGCCATCTCCACGGGGGCCCTGGCCGACGCCCGCCAGGAGAAGGTGAAGGGCTTCACCGCCCCAGATCGAGGAGCAGGTCTCGCGCATGGAGCATCAGCGCACCGAGTTGTTGACCGTGTCCGAGCAGTTGGCAGCCACCTCGGAGGAGGCGTTGGCGGCACCCCAGGAGATGCCCGCCGCCGCCCGCCTCATCGCCGAGGACGTGAAGCCGGCCGACTCGGTTCTGGGCGACATTCCTCGAACGCATCCGCCGGCCACACCGACATGGAGGCGCTGGTCGACCGGATCACCCGGGCCCCCAACGGCATGGCGGTGGTCTGCGGTGAGGTCGAGGACCTCACCAACAACGCCCGCGAGATCGAGTCGATCGTCGGGTTCTCGTTCGATCGCTGGTCAGACCAACCTGGTGGCCCTCAACGCCGCCATCGAGGCCGCCTGTCCGGCGAGCATGGACGGGGATTCGCGGTGGTGGCGACCGAGGTGAAGTCCCTCGCCGAGTCCACCGCCGACTCGCTGGGAACCATCTCGAAGCTGGTGGCGAAGACCGAGGCCAACGTCGGCAAGGTGGTGACGGCGCTGGACGGCGCCGACGCCGAGGTGACCACATCCGCCGAATACTCGGTCACCGCCCGGGACCGGTTCACCGCCATCGACACCACCGCCGGTGTCCTGGTGGACCGCTTCTCGAGCATCACCCACGCCGTCTCCGACCTGGCGACCAACACCATCGAGATCGAAAAGTCAGCCGAGCTGATCGCCACCATGGCCCAGCAGACGTCCGAGGTGGCGTCGAACTGAGCTGACGCCGGCACGGTCGCTGGTCAACGTCGTTCCCACGACGCCCATTGGTGGGGCCAGGAGCGGCGCCCGGTGGTGAATGGCTCACCTAGCCCGAGTTGATCGAATCCGCTGCCGAGCGCCGCAGAGATATCGTCCGGCGTCATCCCGTGGGGTGGACCTCCTTCGAGCGGAGGTCGCCCCAACGGGAACACCAGCGATGCGACAACCCCCTTCCGGACGAGCATGACGTCGGCCATCTCTCCGAAGCGGGGCCGCTCTCCCGGCTCGAGGGCACAGAAGAACGTGTGGTCGAAGACCAGGTCGAAGGGTCCGCCGATGGCGAGGGGGTCGATCGAAAAGACATCGCCGAGTTCGAATCTCACCCCCGCCGCCTCCAGCGTGGGTCGGGCGATGCCTTCGAGAGCATCGGCGATGTCGACCGCGGTGACATCCCAGCCGGCGGACGCCAGCGCCAACGCATCGTGACCGCGTCCACAGCCGGGGACGAGGACCCGCCCCACCGATTCACAGCCCAGGGAAGGATCGGCCTCGAGTCGTCTGGTCAGCTCTGGGTGGGGGCGGCGCATGTCCCACGGGGTGCGTTCGGAGCGGTAGCCGAGCGACCACTCGGCGGCGTTGGGCGACATGATCGTGACGCTACCCGCTCGCCATGCGATCGACGCCAAGGCCCGTCCAGGCCCGTGATCCGGGCTTGCCGGGGACCTCGACCGGCTAGCGTGCCCGGCACGGGTGCGAGGCCACCCAGTGAGGGGTCGGATGTGAGGGAACCATTCGTACCGGTGGTGCGTCTGAAGGGCATGCGATCGAGGTTCGTCCGTGTTGCCGCGCTGTCGTTGGCGCTCATGCTGGCGCCCTCCACCGCCCTGGCGCAGGAAGCCGGATACTCGATGGAAACGACCGTCGGTATCGACTCGTGGGTGAGCGCCCGGGGGGCGATCCTGGTCGATGTGGTGATCACCGCCGACATCCTGGTCTCGGGTTCGCTGCTCATCACCTACGGGGGCTCGTCGACCGAGGTTCTGGTCGACGTTCCCGCCGGCGGCGAGAAGACCTATCGCATTCCGGTGAGATCGGCCACCCGAAACGGCAACGTGGTGGTGACGCTCTCCGACCGGGACGACAACCGGCTCGCCCGCGACACCGTCGGCCCGCAGGTGGCGATGGAAGAAGTGCTGGTGGGCGCCGACGACGAACAACTCGCCGCCACCCTGTCAGCCGTGCAGACCGCCATCGACAGCCAGCCGGTGGTGGCGGTGCCGATCGATCCGGGTACGGATCGTTCCCTACTGAGCGCCCTGGGATACGTGGTCACCGACGAACCCTCCGAGCAGGTGTGGGACTGGGTCGAAGACGGCGGGCGGGTCGTCACCACCTCGCGGGCGTTGGAAGCCTCGACCCTCCCGCTGCAGCCGATCGGGACATCCGGTCAGCGTCTCGAGGCCTACACCTTCGGTGCCGGTGAAGTCGTCGTGGCGCTCGATGGCCTCGCCGCCATCGACTGGAGCAGCGTGCTCCGCCCGGTTCCGATCCATCTCGTCCCCAACGATACGTGGGGAACGGTCGAGAACTCCCTCGTCCAGGCCGCCACCAACTCCGGGGACGGGGGGTTGGCGGATCTTCCCTGGCTGCCGTTCGCCATGGTGAGCTACCTGATCGCGGTGGGGCCGTTCAACCTGTGGATCCTCAAGCGGGTCGGCAAACGCGACTGGGCGTGGCTCACCATTCCGCTGGTTTCGATGGTGGCCCTCGCCGGGTTCTGGATGGCCGGCCGCCAGCGACTCGACAGCACCGCACTGCGTCATGCAACGGTGGTGGTCGACGGTGAGGACCAGTACCAACGCTCCATGGTGGTGGTGGCGGCAGGCAGCGCCCGGGAGTACCGGATCGGGGTGCCGGGGGCTTCCGAGTACGTGGTGGCCGACGTGGCAAGCGTCTTCGGGGGCGGACCTGGGATCTCCTCGGCCACCGGATCGATCACCGAGCAGGGGGTCGGCTGGGACCTGCCCAAGCTCGGCGTGGGAGCCTTCCAGGCCACCGCACCCGCCGAGGACGTCCTTGATGTCGAGGTCACCTCCACCGCCGGAGCGGTGTCGGTGACCGTCACCAATCGGTCCGACGTCGCCATCGACCACTGGGGAATCGTGTCCGCCGGCAAGATCACGGTGGCGTCAGGGGGCCTCCCGCCGGGCGGGTCGGACTCGGCGAGCTCCCAGGACTCTCGTTTCGATGGTGGCATGTCCTTCGGGGACGCCGTCGTCGACCAGCACCAGCTGTGGAACGACAGAGGCTACGAGGTGATCTCCCCGCTCGGCTGGGCCGGGACCAACGAGATGGGCCCGGGTCGCCCGTTCGTGTTCGGCATCGCGTCCGAGACCACGATCATGACCGAGGTCGACGGCACACTGACACCGGTGGAAGGCCCCACCGTGTGGATGGTCCCGCTCGACGAGGTGGCCGAGCCCACCGTGGGAGCCCGGGTGGGCGGCACCCTGGTGGGATTGGGTCAACTGCGCGGCGCCGACATCGGGCAGGGCTCCCCGTGGATCGATAGCGACCGGATCACCCTCAGCTTCCGGGGCCCGACCGACGCCGCCGAGGTGACCTTCCGGCGGGGCGGTTTGGTTAACCCAAACAACGAGCTGGAGGTCTGGAACTGGGAGACCGGGACCTTCGAGACCGTCACCCTGAACCGCACGGTTCCGGTGGCCACACTCATGTCTCCCCGGGGAGAAACGGTGATCCGGGTGGCGCCGAACAACAACGGCGAAGGGCTGACCATCGATTCGGTGTGGGCGGAGTACGGAGCGGGCACATGATCGAATTCGCCGGTGTCGACAAGTCCTACGGTGCCGCCAAGGCCCTCGATGGGTTCGACCTCACCGTTCCCGAGGGGGCGGTGCTGGGTCTGATCGGCCCCAATGGTGCCGGCAAGACCACCACCATGCTGGTGATGAGCACCCTGCTGGAACGCGACGGCGGCCACGTGCGGGTGGCGGGCCTCGATCCGGCCGTCGATGCCGCCGGAGTCCGCCGCATGCTCGGGTACATGCCTGACTTCTTCGGGTTCTACGAGTCGCTCACGTCGGTGGAGTACCTGGACTTCTTCGGGGCCTCCCAGAAGATCCCCGCCGCCAAGCGACCGGGCCTGATCAGCGACCTGCTGGAGCTGGTGGATCTCACCGGGAAAGCCAACGCCGACGTCAACTCGCTGTCACGTGGCATGAAGCAGCGACTGTCGCTGGCCCGGGCGCTGCTACACGACCCGCAGTTGCTGATCCTGGACGAGCCGGCGTCGGGGCTCGACCCGAGAGCCCGGGTCCAGCTGCGCGAGCTGATCGCCGAGCTTGCCCGACTGGGCAAGACCGTGGTGATCTCGTCACACATCCTCACCGAACTGGAGGGGATCTGTTCGCACATGGCCATCGTGGATGGCGGCAAGGCGGTCGCCCAAGGGCCACTCGACGAGATGCGCACCCTGCTGACGGCGAACTTCGCCATCGCTGCCCGGGTGCCCGACGCCAGTGTCGACACCGCCGTCGACCACCTCACCGCCCGCACCGACGTCTCCGACGTCACCGTGGAACGCGGGATGGTGCGGTTCGTGATGAGCGGCGACGACTCTGTCTCAGCCGTGATCCTGCGTGAGCTGATCGAAGCGGGAGTGGCGGTTTCGGAGTGGCGGGTGGAGTCGGCCGGTCTCGAGGAGCTGTTCATGCAGTTGACGGACGGGGGTGGCGAATGAACCCGGTGTTGGCACGAGAGGCCAAGCAGCGATTCCGCGGTCGCCGCGCCGGAGCAACGATCCTGTTCTGGGTGGGGTTACTGGGCGCCCTCACCTTCCTCCTCTACATCGCCTCGCGTGAGGTCGCCATCAACAGGTTCGGGGTGGGCCAACTGGCCGCCACCGCCTTCATGGGCCGATTCATGTTCCATTCCATCGCGCTGTTGCTGCTGACGGCCGTGATCCTGGTGGTGCCGGCCATCGCCGCCCCGTCGATCGTGGGTGAACGCGAGCGCCAGACGTTCCAGATCCTCCAGGTCACCCAGATGGGGCCGTGGCAACTGGTACTCGGCAAGCTGGCCGCCTCGATGGCCTTCGCCATGATCCTGTTGATCGCGGTGGTCCCGATAGCCGCCATCCCGCTCCTCTTCGGCGGCGCCTCAGTGGGCGACGTGCTGGCGGTGGTGGCGATGTTGGTGCTGACCTCGCTGACGCTGGCATCGGTGGCCACCTGGACGTCGTCGCGGGCGGCGTCGACCAGAGGCTCGGTGATGGGTGCCTACGCGGTTGCGTTCTCGCTGGCGTTCCTCTCGTTCGTGTCCCTCGGCGCCGAGTTCCTCGCCATCGAACTCCTCGCTGACGGTGGGGTCAACGCCAATCAGGATCGGGAGTGGATCTCGGCCCTGCCCAACCCGTACTTCGGCCTGGTGTCGGCGGTGGAACATCCGCTGGGCGCAGGTTCGGCCGGAGACACCATCTTCGCCCCGTTTCAGGCACTGCTCCATCTGCGACAGGGCGACTCGTTGGACAACTTCGGGGTCGGCGGCGTAGTGGGCGAGCCGATCGATCTGAAGCGGCCTCCGGTGTGGATCTACACCACCGTCATCTATCTGGGGATCACCGGATTGTCGCTGTGGCGGGCGTCGATGAACGTTCGGGCGCCTTCGACCCACATCAAGCGCGTCAAGCGACACAAGGGTGACGATGGCTGAGCCGATGATCGATGCGCTGCTGACGGAGGCGCGTCGGCGTCGTCGACATCGCCGGGTGTTGCTGGGGGCGACCACCGGGTTGGGAGTCGGCGCCGGCGTCACCGCCGCACTGGCGGGCGCCGCCCACGTGTGGTTCCTGTCCTGGGGCGAGCCGGGCGGGTGGCTTCTCACCGCTGTCCTTGCCTCGGTCGGGGCGGCGGCAGGATGGATGCGGCGCCAGACCGATCTGGGGGTGGCACAGGCCGTCGATGCTGCCCTCGACGGGCGGGACCGGCTCACCACCGCCGTCGAGCTGCGGGCTCAGGGGTCATTGGCGGTCATGGAGCGCCGCCAGGTGGACGCCGCCGAACAGTGGGCCGAACGGCGCGACCTGTCGGGGATGGGTTCGATCCTGCCCCCTCGCCCGGTGATCCGATTGGTTGCAGGGGCGGTACTGGGGGCGGCGGTGCTCACGTTCACGCCTTCCCTCACCGACGCGATGGGCGACCAGCGGAGGGTTGAGGTGGCGGCCATCGCCACCGAGGCGGAAAGGCTGGAAGAGCTGGCCGAGACGGCTCCCGAGCCGATCGCCGAGCAACTCACCGACCTCGCCACCGATCTTCGCCAACTGGACACGTCGGCGGAGGCGATCGAACGCCTCCGGGCCGCCCAGGAGGAACTGGCTGAGGCCATGGAGCCCAGCGACCTGGCCCAGCGCACGGCGCTGGCCGGGCTCCAGCAGCGCCTCGAGCAGGCGGGCATGTCGGAAGGCGGCGCCGCCTCCGAGGCGCTGGCGGCCATGGCTGCAGCCCACCCCTCTATGTCGACGTCGGAGATCGTTCAGACCGCGGCCGAGCTGCACGACCGTGCCGACGACTTCGCCGGGGTGTCCCCCGAGGTCGCCGACGCCCTGGCAGCTGCCGCCAATGCTCTCGATGCCCAGGTAGCCGGGTTGGGAGACGCCGGCTCGGCGTCCGACGCCCTCGCAGCCGCCGCCGATGCGGTGGCCTCGGCGGAAGCGGCGGCGGCGGAGGCGGCGGCAGCAGCACAAGGATCAGCGGCGGCGGCCGAGGCCGCCGATCGACTGGAAGAGGGCCAGGGCCAGGGCCAGGGACAGGG
>JBHJOH010000033.1:0-3981 GCA_050329955.1 Acidimicrobiia bacterium
ACCGCGGTGGTCACCACCATGTCGTGCCCGGCTCCCCCTTGAACGGCCCCACCACGTCGGGTGTGATCCAACCGCCGTAGAAGCCACCCGCCTGCGGCTCCACCACAACGCCGTCGACCGTGCACACGACCATGGCCGGATAGAACGACACGAATCCGGCGATGGCGGCGAAGGCGGGAGTCGGCGCCGGATACGACCAGGCGGCACCCGGGATGACCCCGGTACCGGCCATGACATCCCAGTAGGAGGCGCGGCCCTTCCACTCACACACCGAACCACCCCCGGCCACCCGAAGCGACCCAGCTGCGATGTCGTCGGAAGGCAGGTAAAAGCTGGGAGGGTGACTCGTCTCGAGCACCCGAAACGAGCCGGTGGTCGAGGCGATGAGCTGATCGCCGCAACGCACCTCGACCAGGTATGAGCAAGCAACCAGGGCAGGAGGCCGCGGGTAGTCCCACACGGATTCCTGGCCCGGCCCGGGCTCGATCCGAAGTGGCCGTCGCATCTCAGCGACGCTACCCGCGATCGGCCGAGTAGTGGGAAACGAGCGACGAGCGACGAGCGACGAGCGACGAGCGAGCCTCGAGCCCATTCCGGCCGGCAGCTGGTGGCTGGCCACTGTGGATAGCATCGCCGCACCAGAAACGAGGGAGCAGTCTTGAAAACGCTCGGATTGATCGTGATCGTCAGCATGCTCGGCGCCATCGGGTACGGGTTCAGCGGGGGGAGTTTCTTCGACGAGGGGTCCCAGCTCTTGGGGCTCGCTTGGGGGCGGGTGACCATCATCGATCTGTACCTCATGTTCGCCGTGTTCGCCGCCTGGATCTGGTGGAGGGAACAGAACGTGCTCCGGTCGCTGCTGTGGACGGTGGCGTTGGCCACCCTTGGAAGCGTCGCCGCCGGTGCGTACCTCGTGGTGGCGGCGCGAAGTGGCTCGGTGTCCGCGGCGCTCACTGGCGGGCGCTCCGACTGACACGACCTGTTCGACGGGTTTCTGGCTCGTCGCTCGTTGCTCGTCGCTCGTCGCTCGCTTCCTCCGTTTCCCATTCCCCCCATTTACTGCTAAAACTGGGATCTCTCGACACGGAAGGGTCTCAGTGACCTTCATCGCATCAACACCCACCCTGGCGACCGACAACGAACTGGTCGAAGCCATCCTCCGCAAGCGCGAGGATGCTCTGGCCGAGGCGTACCGGCGTCATGCATCGGCGGTGTTCGGGCTGGCGATGCGCGTCACCCACAACCAGACCCTGGCCGAAGAAGTGGTCCAGGAGGTGTTCGTGCGGCTCTGGAAAGACCCGGGCAAGTTCGACCCATCACGCGGGAACCTCCGATCGTTCCTGCTGGCGCACTCACATGGAAGATCGGTCGATCTCATCCGATCCGAGGCCGCGCGCCGTACACGTGAAGACAAGGAAGCACGACTGGTGGCCGAAGCCGGCCCATCCATCGATGAGGAGGTGATCGAGATGCAGATGGCAGAACAGGTTCGCTCCGCGCTCGCCACACTCCATCCCCAGGAGCGCAGCGCCATCGAACTCGCCTACTTCGGGGGCCACTCCTACCGCGAAGTCGCCGAGATGCTTGGCCAGCCCGAAGGCACCGTCAAAAGCCGCATCAGAGCCGGTCTGCGCCGGATGCACGAACAGCTTCGCGGCACCGAATGATGACCGAACCAAGTCACGACGAACTCCGGGAACTGCTCGGAGCCTACGCCCTCGACGCGGTCGACGACTTCGAACGGGGAGCTGTCGAACGTCACCTCGCCACCTGTACGGGTTGCCGGGGCGAGGTCGACCAGCATCTCGCGGTGGCGGCGATGATGGCTCAGGCCGACAGCCCGGTGCCGGACGGGCTGTGGGATCGGGTGCGCGCCGGTATCTCGCAATCCGAGCCTGCTCACGTTGTGCAGTTGGACTCCCGTCGCAAGGTGTTGCCGTTCCTGTCGGCGGCTGCCGTCACCGTCCTGGTTGCGCTGGTGTCGGTTCAGACCGTGCGCCTGGAAGCCGCCCGGGACGATCTCCAGGTCAGCGCTGCACGCCTGGCCGCCATCGAGGCCGCCTTCACGGAAGGCAATTACCAGGAGCTCGCCGACTTGGCCGCCGCCGCCCAGGGCGCGGTCACGCTCGCCCTCAGCGGCGACGCCGGATCCGGCATCGTCACGATTCTTCCCGACGGCACCGGATACCTGACGGCGGAGAGTCTGTCACCGCTCGACGACAGCGAGACCTACCAGCTGTGGGCCGTGCAGGACGGCAAGGTGATCTCAGCCGGTGTGTTCGGATCCGATCCCCACGTCGCTTCGTTCCACATCGACCCCGAACTCCTCGAAGGACTGGTCCTGACCGCCGAGGCCGCTGGTGGTGTCGCGGTCTCCGAGCAGCCCGCCGCCGCCGCGTGGTTCCCGGAGACGTGACCCCACTTCTCCACCGCCTCGGCTAGAGATACCCGTATGGAGTCCCCGTTCGGTCGCCGTGTCAGGACCATTCCCGCCGTAGTGGCAGCATGGCTGCTCGTCATGGCCCTGCTCCCCGCCCTGCTCCCGGTTGCGGTGTGCATCGACGCGTTCAGGTGGCTCGGCCGCCGCACCCCGTTCATGGCGACCCGCCTGGTGTTGTTCCTGCTCGCCTACCTCTCCATCGAAGTGGTGGGGCTGGTCGCACTCTGCACCATCTGGTTCGCCTCGGGCCTGGGAAAGAACCAGGACACCCTGCGGCGCGGGACCTTCGCCGTGCAGCGGAGGTGGGCCGAGGCCGTGTTCGATTCCGTACGCGGCGTCTTCGACCTCACCTTCGAGGCCCGGGGTCTCGAACATGTGGCGGACTCCCCGGTGTTGCTGGTGGCCCGACATGCCTCGATCATCGACAACCTGCTCCCCGCCCACTACATCACCAAGCCCCACGGGACCCACATCGCCTACGTGATGAAGTCCGAACTGCTCGTGGACCCCTGCCTCGATGTGGCCGGAAACCGCCTCCCCAATGTGTTCGTGAAACGGGGCGCAGGCGAGGCGGAACGGGACGTCGCTGCCATCCGGACGCTCGGGGCCGAACTCGTCGAGGGGCAGGGTGTCCTCATCTATCCCGAGGGAACCCGGTTCACCCCCGCCAAACTCAACGCAGCGGTTCGTCGCCTCGAGAAGTCTCCCCGTCTCCAGCAGATCGCCACCGAGCTCACCGTGGTGCTGCCTCCCCGCCCCTCGGGCGTGCTCGCCCTGCTCGAGTCATCGACGGCTGACGTGGTGGTGATGGCACATCGTGGCCTCGACGGCTTCGCCCGGGTGGCCGACATCTGGAAGGGCGCCATGGTCCGTACACATGTCGAAATCGCCTTCTGGCGGATCCCCCGATCGGAGATCCCGGAAGGTCGGAGCGAACGGGTGGAGTGGCTGTTCGAGATGTGGCGCGACATCGACAGATGGGTGCGGAGCGAACGAACGGGTGCACGGTGACCGAGGCCATCGTGTGGTTCCGGCGCGACCTGAGACTGAACGACAACCCGGCGTGGGCGGCTGCCACCTCCGACCACGACCGGGTCACGGCGCTGTTCGTGGTCGACCCACGGCTGTGGGACCGCTGCTCCCAGCCCAGGGTGGCACTGCTCGCCGAGCACCTGCACCGACTCGACCGGAGCCTGCAGGTCCGGGGCGGTCGCCTCAGAATCGAACAGGGCGATCCGGCTGTGGTGGTGCCGGAGCTGGCGAATCGTCTATCCGCCCAAGTGGTGGCCAACCGGGACCACACCCCGTACGCACTCGAGCGCGATCGGTCGGTGCCGATCGAAGTCGATTGGCACGACGGACTCACCGTCCACCCCCCGGCGTCGGTCCGAAACGCGGAAGGTGGCGTGTACCGGGTGTTCACCCCGTTCTCGAAAGCGTGGCGGGAACGACCACTCGACCCCTGGCCCGTGGGCGGCGAGGCCGCCATCATCTCCGACTCCGGCACCGGACTACCCGACGTGCCTCCCCCCACCCCCCAC
>JBHJOH010000034.1:0-34463 GCA_050329955.1 Acidimicrobiia bacterium
TCCTCGAAGGTCCCGGTCATGGTGCCCATCGCCTGTTTGCCGATCGGGGCGAGGTCGTGGGTGAGCTCGGACCAGCGTTCCCGTTCGGAGTTGCGCCGTTCGGCATCGGCCACCAGGAACGCCACCTGCCGGGACAGCTGCTCCAGCCGCTCCTCGGTGGTCTGGGTGATGGTGACGGTCATGCCTCCGCCACCTCCTTGCCCGCCATCGTCATCAGCGCAGGCAGCGGGAGCTCCCTGCCGGGGAGCAGGACGTTCCAGTACATCCACTTGAACATCAGCTTGCCCCAGTGGTTCATCTCGGTCTCCTTGAGGAGACTGAACGGGCCCACGCCGGGCAGTGGATACTTGCCCGGCAGCGGCTGGGTGTCGTAGTTGAAGTCGATGAGCATGCCCTTGCCGGAGCCGGACTCGATGAAGCAGTTGGCATGACCGTCGAAGCGGCCCAGCATCGGAAGGCCTGCGACGTGGCGCACGAAGTTGTCGGTCCACACGTCGACTGCGAAGTGGGCGACCGAGCCGGCCTTGGAGGTGGGTACGTCGGCGGCATCTCCCAGGGCGAAGATGTTGTCGAACCCGGTGGACTGGAAGGTGTGCTTGTCCACCAGCACATAGTTGAGGTCGTTGCCGAGGCCGGAACGACCCACGAAGTCGGCGCCCATGTTGAGCGGGACCGTCACCAGCAGGTCGAAGGGGATCTCGCGCTCGTCGAAGCTGACCAGAGCCTTGCTCTCGGTGTCGACCCGTTCGATCATGAAGTCGGTCTCGAGGATGATCTTGCGTTCGTCGAGCATGCCGCCCAGCGCCTTGGACGCAACCGGCTTGGTGAATGCTCCGTCGAGGGGAGTGACGTACACGATCTCGACCTGGTCGCGCATCCCCCGCTCGGCGAACCAGGCGTCGGCCAGGAAGGTGAACTCGAGCGGCGCCACCGGGCATTTGATGGGCATCTCCGTGATGTGCACCACCAACCGTCCGCCGGTGAAGGTTTCGAGCGCCTTGCCCAACGCCTGGGAACCTTCGAAGGTGTAGAACTCGTGGACGCTCTTGCGCCACTCCTCCTCGGCCATGCCGGGGGTTTCGTCGGGGCGGGGGGTCGTCCCGGAGGCGATGACCAACTGGTCATAAGGAAGCCGGGTGCCGTCAGCCAGCACAACCACGTTCTCCTCGGGCTTCACCTGGTCGATCTGGCCCATCACCAGATCCACCCCTTCGGGGATGAAGCGACGCGTGGGCTTGACGATCTCCTCTGGTTCGTAGACGCCGAACGGCACGAAGAGGTAGCCGGGCTGATAGTGATGCTCGGCTGCCTGGTCGACGATGGTCATCTGCCACTCGTCGGCGGCCAGTCGCGGTCTCAGCTTGTTGACCACCATGGTGCCGGCGGTTCCGGCGCCGAGGACTACGAGTCGTTTCATGAGATGCTCCTTTGATCCAGTCGGGCCAGGACCGCCGCAACCCTGGGGAGGGTCGACACGACCCGACGTCGTTGTTCGTCGGACAGAACGAAGAGGTCGTCGGCGGCGTCACCTTCGGGCGCAACGCCACCGGCCAGCACCATCGCCTCCGGCTGGCCATCGAATCTGATGAAGGACCGGGCGCACAGGAATCCGAACGCGCCGGGACGGAACTGCGGGTGGGGGTCGGAGGTGGTGGCCATCTCACGCCACTCCTGGGCGCAGCGGACCACCGCCTCGGGGTCGTCCTGGAGAGCCAGAAAGCGCGAGCAGGGGTTCATTACCGGGGTGATGGGGCGACCGTCGAGATCGGTGATCACCATCATCACGCCCAACGCCTCGGCCACCATCTCGACCACCCTGGTGGCGGACTCGCCGGCGAGGGTTGTGGCGGCAGCGGGTGGCGGCGCTTCGGTCGGTGTCACCAGCCGCCGGATGGCGTCGGCCGGAAATCGCCACTGCCGGCCGATCTTCACGGCGGGCAGGCGACCGTCACCAGCCATCCGGTAGATGGTCGAGCGGTCGAGATCGAAGAGGTGCTGCAGTTCGCTCGCAGTCAGAAGTTCCTGTGTCATGCCTATCTCCTGCCTCTTCTGCACACTATGCGGATGTGTGCATATGCAGGAGAGGGCATAAGTCCCTAATCGCCACAGGCAGAGAAAGAAGGCCACGGGGCGAGGAGCGAGGAGCGATGAGCCGGAACGTCCGATCCCTGGTTCTGGGGACAGAATCGACCCTCACACGGTCGAATTTGTCCCCAGTTGGGTGGGGGGCTTCGCCTCGAGCGGCGACTGCCTCCACCGAGCAAGGCCTCATGCCTCCTGCCTCATGCCTCCGGCCTTGCCTCTTCGACGAGCCGGAAGGCCCGATCCCTGGTTCTGGGGACAAAACCGACCCTTACACGGTTGAATCCGTCCCCAATTGGACAGGGGCCTCATGCCTCCGGCCTCATGCCTCGTGCCCTGCCTTCTCAGGCTCTTCCTACACTCGCCCGATGCGAGCCCGGTTGGTCACGTTGGCCTTGGTCGTCTCCGCCTGCGGCGGGAGTGGCGTGATCGAGGTGACCGACGCCTGGGCGGGGACCACACCACCGGGAGTCGATACGGCAGCGATCTACCTGACGATCACCAATGGGACCGGCACCGATGACCGGATCGTTGCGTTCTCGTCGGAACGGTGTGAGACGGCGGAGCTGCACGCCACCTCGATCGACGATCAGAGTGTGATGCGAATGCGGCCGGCCACAGCGGAGGCGATGACGGTGGAAGCCGGCGATGAGTTATCGATGGTGCCGGGAGCCATGCACGTCATGTGCATCCATCCCGATCGCGACTTCCTCGAGGGAGAGACGATCCCGTTCCAGCTGTCCATGGAGTCGGGGAATCTGCTCTCGGGCATCGCCGCTATCGAGAACCGGTGACAACATCCGTGCCGCCATCGGCGTCCCGGAGCGTGCTGGCCCGGCGTCTCCGACGCGGACCGGAGCCGACCCCCAGGATCCACACCAGCACCAGCCCGCCGATCTCGAGCAGATGCCGTGACTCGGTGAGCAGGTTGCTCGAGCCGTTGAGAAGATCGACCACCGCGGTGACGGTGAGCGCAACCGTGAAACTCGCCACGAACGGAATCACCCCGAACGCCCGCTCGGGCCGGGCAGCCACGAACACGAAACCGGCGCCCAGCGCAACGGCGAACGCCGCCTGATGCCGGGAGAGGTGCACGGCGTTCTCGGCCCCGGCGGTGAACACGGCCGGGACGTGCCATCCGATCAGCAGCACCCCGGCCCATGCCAGCGCGACCCTGATGATACGGTTCCGCTGCGCCAGCCTGGGATCGGGCAGCGGTGCGGGACGGGTGGCGGCGACGGCGCCCACCGGTGTCACCACCGCGAGGCGGGTTCTGTCGGCCAACCTGGACTGCCAATCGGCGCAGGCACCACACGACGCCAGATGTCCGAGAAGTTCGGCTCGCTCGGACTCTGCGAGCTGGCCGTCGACTTCGGCGGAGATCAGCTCGCGGGCGTGCTCGCACGTCATGCGGTTGGTGTCGTCGGATGTGGTCATACGGTTCCCGCCGTGGAAGACTGACGCCGTGGACGAACTCACGGTACTTGCCTTGCGGGCGAAGGGTGGCAGTCGCCCGGCGCTGGAGCGATTCGTTGCCGAGACGCGTCCCGACGTACTCAAGCTCGTGCGGTACCTCGGCCGACCGGCCGAACCCGACGACCTCGTCCAGGAGACCTACGAGCGAGCCCTGCGCACGCTCCATCTGTATCGCGGCGACGGACCGGCCAGGGCGTGGCTGTTCTCGATCGCCCGCCGGGTGTGCATCGACGCCGGCCGCCGCAGCGGCCGCCGGCGACGCCTGGCGGATCGGATAACGGCCCACACCGCCCCCGACGTCCACATCGATGGCGCCTGGATCGAGGTCGAGGAGTTCCTGGCGACGCTCGACACCGACCGCCGCGAAGCCTTCGTGCTCACCCAGTTCCTGGGCCTCTCCTACGAGGAGGCCGCCGAGACCATCGGATGTCCCATCGGCACGGTGCGCTCACGGGTGGCCCGAGCCCGGATGCAACTCCTCGACAACCCCACCCTCCTCGACCGCCGCCACGCCTGAAGGAACAGGGTCAACAGGTCAACGGGTCAACAGCACTCGTTGACATCGCTGGGCCAGGCTCGAATCCGTCATCCCTGTCCGCCAGCACTCAACGCGCAAATAGGTGGAACCGATCGAGCCCCGGCATCGACATGCACTGGTACGACTCCGGGAGATGCCAGATGAGGAACAGACTGACCATTGCCGCCGCCACCGCGGTCGCCCTCGCCGCATGTGGGGGTGGAGACGCCGCCGGGATCGAGATCGATGGGGCGTGGGCCCGCACGAGCCCGGCGATGGCCGATGCCGGCGCCGCCTACATGCAGATCACCGCATCCGAAGCGGACGCTCTGGTGTCGGCGAGTGTCGACGCCTCGGTGGCGGGCACGGTCGAGATCCACGAGGTGGTGCCGGCCGACACCGCCATGACCGATGACTCCATGGCCGATGACTCCATGGGAGACCACTCGATGGATGACGACTCGATGGCCGAAGGGATGGGGGCCATGATGATGCGGGAGATCGAAGAGCTGACTCTCCCGGCCGGAGAGACCGTGTCGCTGGAACCGGGCGGCTATCACGTCATGCTGCTCGACCTTCCCGGCCCACTCGAAACGGGCGAGACATTCGATCTGACCCTGACGTTCGCCAACGCCGGCGAGCAGGTGGTGTCGGTGGAAGTCCGGGAAGAAGCCCCGTGAGACGGTTCTAGGTCGGGGTCGGGTTGGTGAGTCGTTTCCACACCAGGAGGGCCGTGAAACCGACCCCCGCCATGAGGACGAGCCCGGTGGCGAAGCGGTCCACGATCGGGAGTGAGGTGGGAAGGATCGCCGACCACATCCAGTCCCAGCGCAGCACTCCCCACACCGCCAGCACCATGGAGATGACCACCAGCGACAACGGGGGCTGCTCAGCCGGAAACCGCAGGACCGTCGCCAACGGCAGCAGCGCCACCGCCGCCACGGCCCACGGCACCACCGACGGGGCGGTTTCGGTCGGCACCGAGAAGTAGGCGACCAGGCCGACGACGGCCGCCAGCAGGGCGATACCGCCCAGCACGAGCCCCATGGCCCTGGTTCCCCGGGAACGGAAGAGGGCGACCAACGCAATGGCGACGACGCCCCCGGCGATGGCCGGGGCCGGTGAAGCCGCTTGCTCCCATGACGAGATGACGGTGATCGCCACCGCCTCGCCATCCACCACGATGGGCACCACCGCTTCGAGGATCTGCTCACCACGGGCACCGCCCGGTGGCGGGTCGGGGTTCATCCAGTGCGAGCGATGGTCGTGCCATGAATACGAACCGTCGCTCGATACCTGCAGCCAGGCGGGTTCGGCAGCGGGGTCGGCATTGGGTGGCAGCTCTACGTCACCGTAGCGATCGTCGCTCAGGTAGGTGGTGGGCGAGTTCTCGTTCACCTCGACGATCCCGTCGGGGAGGAACCGCAGAAACGGCTCGCCCTGGTATCCCACCACGTCGACCGTGGTGCCGGTGGCCACGGTCATCTGCAGGAATGTGTCGCCGCCGATCACTTCGATCTGGAGTGCCTCCACCGGCGGCTCGATCGAGACGACCTCGGTCCGGTACTCGGTCGGCCCCGGCGGGTCGGCGAGCGCCGAGCCGGCCGGAACCAGCACCAGGACCGCCGAGAGGGCTGCCGTCGCGGCCAGTCGCCGGTTCACGACTCCGCCACCTCGAGGGTGATCTGACCGCTGGGATGGACGGTGCATTCCCCGATGAACGTCCCGGGAGACGAGAACCGCTGACGGAGCGTTTCCCCGGCACTCACGAAGAACGGGCCGACCAGATGCCCACGATCGTCCTGGTTGACGATGACGATCACCTCCCCCACCGTCACTTCGAGCTCCCCTGGCAGGATCTCTAGTGGCTCACCGCGATCGATGGCCTCGCCCGACCCGACCGGAATGGTGAAGAGGTAGTCCGCCTGTTCGGCGCTCCCGTCGTCGGCGAACAGCGACTCGGACTCGGATGAGCACCCGACCAGCACCAAACCGATCAGGGCCAGCACCATCACCCGTCTCACAACGACCCCAGCAGCAGCTCGAGGTCGTTGGAGAGGTCCTCGACGGAGATTCCGAACGGCCAGGTCACCAGCAGGCGACCCTGGTCATCGACGGCGTAGAGCGCGCCGGTGTGAATCACCTCGATGTCTCCGGAGTCGTCGACTGACACCTCGTAATCGGCCCCGAAAGGGGTGACGGCCGCCCGCAGAGCGGCGTCGTCGTCGGTGCGGAGAGCGTGGGCTTCGGGCAGGAAGGACTGGACGTATCCGGTGATCACCTGGTCGGTGTCGCGCCCGGGATCGACCGTGGCCATGGCGAAGGAGACCCGCTCGGCGTCGTCACCGATCCGGGAGAGGGCGGTCCTGGTGTCGGCCAGCGTGGTGGGGCACACGTCGGGGCACGAGGTGAATCCGAAGTACACCAACAACAGTTCGCCCGGGTCGGCGACGAAGTCGAACGGCGTGCCGCCCTGACTGACGTCGGGCAGACCGACGTCGGCGGTCACCGGCGTGGGCTCACGAACGAAGCCGGCCAGTTCCGGCTCGGCGCAACCGGCCACCAGCACCGACAGGGCCACCGCCACACCCATGACGCCGCCCCGCCCCATCATCGCAACTCTTCGATGTAGGCGACCACCGCATCCACTTGGTCGTCGCTCAAGGTGTTCTCGGGCATCTTGGTGGTGTAGCCGGCAACCACTTCGGCCTCGGGATCGGTGATCGAGCGTCGGAGGTACTCGGTGTCGGCGAGGACCACCGACCCATCCGCCAGTTCCACTTCGGACCCGGCCAACCCGACCCAGGCGGGACCGACCCCACCCTGCCCGTCGACTCCATGACAGGCGGCGCATCCGAGGTCGCCGGCGATCTGGCGGCCCTCGATAGCGGCCGGAGACAGCTCGACGGTTTCTTCGCCGCCACATGCTGCAAGGATCAGGGCGCACAGCGCGACAGCGCGGATCGTGCGGTTCATGCTGTTCATGTCGTCCTGAGTGTGTACCGGGTTCCTGCCCATCGCCAATCGGCGAACCGGATCGGCACCCACAGCCAATCAAGGGTGGATCGAGGGTCGCCCGGCTGGCATGGAAGGACTCGGAGGTGGACCTGCCCCGTACGTCGGAGTTGCCGGTCGTCGCAGGAGCGGTCCGAACCGTGGCCGGCTCCGCACCACTGCGAAGGTGGTTAGATCGAAGCTGGCGCGGAACGCGTTGACCGCCGATGGAGGCGGCGCCGGATTGACGATGGAGACCGCATGACCACAACCACCAGCACCGACACACGATCGAGTGCATCGCATCCTGCCGACAGCCATGACCTGATCCGCGTCCACGGCGCTCGCGTCAACAATCTCAAGGACGTGAGTATCGAGATTCCCAAGCGCCGGTTGACGGTGTTCACCGGTGTGTCCGGCTCGGGCAAGAGTTCGCTGGTGTTCGACACGATCGCGGCCGAGTCGCAGCGGATGATCAACGAGACCTACAGCGCCTTCGTGCAGGGGTTCATGCCGACGCTGGCACGGCCCGAGGTGGACGTCCTCGACGGGCTCACCACCGCCATCATCGTCAACCAGGAGCGGATGGGCGCCGACCCCCGCTCCACCGTCGGAACGGCTACCGACGCCAACGCCATGCTGCGCATCCTGTTCAGCCGGCTGGGACAACCCCACATCGGCCCGCCCAACGCCTTCTCGTTCAACGTGCCGTCGGTGCAGGCCAGCGGCTCCATCACCGTCACAAAGGGCGCCGGCAAGCCCAAGGCCGAGAAGCGCACCTTCACCCGCGCCGGTGGCATGTGCCCGCGCTGTGAGGGCCGCGGCAAGGTATCCGACATCGACCTCACCCAGTTGTACGACGACACCAAGTCCCTCAACGAGGGCGCTCTCACCATCCCCGGCTACACCACCGACGGTTGGTACGGCCGCATCTTCAGCGGCTCCGGCTTCTTCGACCCGGACAAGCCGATCGGTGCGTTCTCCGAGACCGAACTCCACGACCTGCTTCACAAGGATCCGACCAAGATCAAGGTCGACGGGATCAACCTCACCTACGAGGGCCTGATCCCCCGCATCCAGAAGTCCTTCCTGTCCAAAGACGTCGACGCCATGCAGCCCCACATCCGCGCCTTCGTGGAGCGGGCGATGACGTTCACCACCTGTCCCGACTGCGACGGAACCCGACTGGCCGAACCGGCCCGGTCCTGCCGGATCGACGGGATCAGCATCGCCGACGCCTGCGCCATGCAGATCAGCGATCTTGCCGCCTGGGTGCGGGGACTCGATCAGCCGTCTGCCGCGCCGCTGCTGTCCGCCCTCGGCGACACCCTCGACTCGTTCGTCGAGATCGGGCTGGGCTATCTCAGCCTCGACCGGCCCTCGGGCACGCTCTCGGGCGGCGAGGCGCAGCGCACCAAGATGATCCGCCATCTCGGGTCGTCCCTCACCGACGTCACGTATGTCTTCGACGAGCCAACGGTCGGATTGCATCCCCACGACATCCAACGGATGAACCGGCTGTTGCTGCAACTGCGCGACAAAGGCAACACGGTGCTGGTGGTGGAGCACAAACCCGAGGTGATGGCGATCGCCGATCACGTCGTCGACCTCGGCCCCGGCGCCGGCACCGCCGGCGGAGAGGTGGTGTTCGAAGGCACCATCGAACAGCTGAGGTCGAGCGACACCCTCACCGGGCGCCACCTCGACGACCGCGCCTCGTTGAAGCCGTCCGTCCGCACATCGTCGGAAGGGCTGGCGGTGCGTGGCGCCGACACCAACAACCTGCAGAGCGTCGATGTCGACATCCCACTGGGCGTGCTGGTGGTGGTGACCGGCGTCGCCGGCTCCGGGAAGAGCTCGCTGATCCACGGCTCGGTGTCGAATCGGGACGGGGTGGTGGCGGTGGACCAGACCCCAATCCGGGGATCACGGCGCAGCAATCCAGCCACCTACACCGGGCTGCTCGAGCCGATCCGCAAGGCATTCGCCAAGGCCAACGGTGTGAAGCCCGCCCTGTTCAGCGCCAACTCCGAGGGAGCCTGCCCCAGCTGCAACGGCGCCGGTGTTATCTACACCGAACTGGGCTTCATGGACACGGTCGCCACCACCTGCGAGGACTGCGGAGGAAAACGCTTCGAGGCGTCGGTGTTGGAGTACCGCCTGGGCGGACGCGACATCAGCGAGGTGCTGGCCATGTCGGTGACCGAGGCCGAGGACTTCTTCGGCAGCGGCGAGGCGCGCACACCAGCCGCCCATGCCATTCTCGACCGGCTCGCCGATGTCGGGCTCGGGTATCTCACGCTCGGACAGCCGTTGACGACGCTGTCGGGTGGGGAGCGTCAGCGACTCAAGCTGGCGATCCAGATGGCGGAGAAGGGTGGGATGTATGTGCTCGACGAACCGACCAGCGGTCTGCACCTCGCCGACGTCGAACATCTGCTCGGGCTACTCGATCGACTCGTGGACTCGGGCAAGTCGGTGATCGTCATCGAGCACCATCAGGCGGTGATGGCGCACGCCGACTGGATCATCGACATCGGCCCCGGAGCCGGCCACGACGGAGGCCGGGTCGTCTTCGAGGGAACGCCCACCGACCTGGTGGCGGCACGCTCCACCCTCACCGGCGAGCACCTGGCGGAATACGTGGCTGGTTGAACGTTCACCGTTCACCGAAGAGTGACGAACGTGGCAACTGCCAACGTAAAGCACTCCTATACCCCCGGCCAAGCACGAACGCACCCCGCCACCAGCACCGGCGGGGGGTCAGGGGGGTCGCCCCCCTGGATGTCACAGAGCTCGAGTGAGTCGAGCCGGCTGGTCAGGTGGGCGCGCTCAGCCTCGTTGGCGCACAGCTCGAGGGCTGCCCGGTAGGAACTTCGGGCAACCTCGATGTCCCCCGCCCGCCGTGCCAGCTCGGCCCTCACCGCAGCCAGGCGGTGGTTGCCACCGAGCTCGTTCTCGAGCCCTTCGAGCAGGGCCAGCCCGGCTCGGGGACCATCGGCCTCGGCGAGCGCCACCGCCCGGTTGAGTCGCACGATCGGTGAGCCGGTCAGGTCTTCGAGCCGGGAGTAGTGGGCGGCGATCGCCCGCCAGTCGGTGTCGACGGCAGTGTGGGCGCGTCCGTGTTCGGCGGCGATGATCGCCTGGAGCCGCAGCTCCTCGGCGTATCCGGTTCCGGGTTCCAGACCGGCGACGAGCTCGAGACCGGCCCGCACCTCATCGCCATGCCATTGCGTTCGATCCTGGTCGGCGAGGGTCACCAAACGGCCGTCAGCCTCCCGGGCGTCGCGACGGGAGTGCTGGAGCAGCAGGATGGCCAGCAACGCCCGCACCTGCATCACCTGCGGTGCCAACGAATGCAGCACGGCGGCCAGTCGAACCGCCTCCCCCGCCACGTCGGTGCGGTGCAGGTCGGGACCAACACCGGGGGTGTACCCGGCGGTGAATGCCAGGTAGATGGTTCGGCACACCTCCTCGAGCCGGGCGTGGAGTTCGTCTTCCACCGGTGAGGCCAGCGGGATGCCGGCCGCCGCGATCTTCTTCTTGGCCCGGGTGATCCGCGCCGCCATGGTGGCGGGCGACACGAGGAACAGGCGGGCGATCTGCTCGGTCGATGTGCCGAGCACCAGCCGAAGCGCCAGCGCCGAGCGGGACTCCCGGGGCAGGGCCGGATGACAGCACAGCAGGATCAGCTGCAACCGCTCGTCGGCCAGCTCGTCGAGGCGGTCGGGCGGGGTCCACCCCGGCCCGACCGCCAGCAACGGAGCCTTGCGCCCGGCGATCGCCTCTGCTCTCAGCATCCCCACCACCAACCGGGACGCTGTGGTGAAGATCCACCCTGCAGGCTTGGCCGGGACACCGTCGAGGGGCCACCGGGCGGCGGCACGGACGAAGGCCTCGCTCAGGGCGTCCTCGGCCAGATCGAGCCGACGGGTACGCGCCACCAGCAGCGACAGCAGCCGACCCCAATCCTCCCGGTAGGTCCGCTCGACCGCCGCTTCAGGACATGTCGATGACGGGTCTGATGTCGATGTCATAGGCAGGCAGAATCCGGCACAGCTCGATGAGCGTATCGATGTCAGGCGCCTCGATCACGTAGTAGCCGCCGATCTGCTCGGCCACCTCGGCGAACGGACCATCGGTGATGGTCATCTCGCCGCCCCGGGTTCGCAACGTCGTTGCCGACGAACCATCCCCCAGTGCCTCACCACCCAGCATCTCGACGCCTGGCCGAGCGGCACAGGCCTCGCCGAACTCGTGGTGCTTGGCCATCCCCGCCTCCTGCTCCTCTGCGGTCAGCTGGTCCCACGGAGCCATCTCGCCTTCACCGGCGAGCAGAACGAAGTACTTCATGTCGATTCCTTCCGTCACTGCCGGCGACCATCGCCGACATGATCATGACGCGTAGCGCGACGCAATATCGACAGATCGGAACAGAAAGCTTCCAGCTGCCGGCTTCCAGCCGGACGCGCATCGAGTGGCTGCTGGCTCGGAACGTCCGGCGACCGACGCAACACGCAACATGCCGCAACGCGTTCTGGCTGGCAGCTGGCAGCTTGTCGCAGTCACTCACGTAGTCTCGATCGTCATGGCCCTCCTGCTCTACTCCGCTCTCATGTCGCTCGATGGTTTCATCGAGGACGACACCGGCCGGTTCGACTGGGCCGTGCCGGATCCCGAGTTGCACGAGTTCGTCAACCGTCTCGAGTCGAGTATCGGCACACATCTCTACGGCCGTCGGATGTACGAGACGATGGCCGTTTGGGAGACGCTCGGCGACCAACCCGGGTCAACGGCCGAAGAGATCGCCTATGCCGAGCTGTGGCGGGGTCTGACCAAGGTCGTGTACTCCACGAGCCTCGATGCCGTGTGGACACCGGGAACCAAACTCGAGCGCAGTTTCGAGCCCGAAGCGGTGGCCCGCCTCAAGGAATCGGTGGAGGGCGACATCAGTGTGAGCGGTCCGGGCCTGGCGCAGCACGCATTCCGGGCCGGGCTGGTGGACGAACTCCACCTGTTCTGGTTTCCGGTGGTGGTTGGCGGCGGCAAGCCGGGGATCCCGACGGGGGTCCGTTTCGATGTCGAACTGATCGACAGCGAGCGCTTCGCCTCAGGCGTGGTGTACACCCGTCATGGGCGAGGTTGAACCTGGCCGTCACGGCTACCGTCGGCGAGCCGATCGGTCAGGTCCCGATCGAATGGACCCGGAGCCCGGTGTGTCGGGCCAGCATGTCGAAGTCGGCGTCGGCGTGGAGGATGGGCACGCCGTCACGAAGGGCAACCGCCCCGATGAGGCAATCGATGAGCTTGCGGACCGTCCCACCCGCCTGGCGGCAGCTGCGGTACAGCGAGGCCGCCGCCTCGAAGTCGGCGGGTCCTGTGGGGAGGGTCGTTGCCCGTGCCAACAACCCTCGAAGCGAACGGAGATGACCGTCGTCACGCGCCCCCACCAATACCTCCATACGCACGGCGTCACAGGTGGCGATCTCGTCGCCGATGAGCCGATCCACTTCGAGACACACGGGCGACCCGGTATCCCGCAGGAACTCGACCCAGGCGGAGGTGTCGATGAGGATCACGCCGAGCGACTGGATCGCATCTCGTCGAGGTCGCCCTCCCAGCCGGTCCCGCGCAGCGCGCGGGCTTCCTCGACGTCGAGCGCCTCGCCGGCGACCAGGCGCAGGGCGTAGTTGATGGCCTCTCGCTTGGAGTTCAGCTGGTACCGCTGCATGACGACCGCACAGGCCTCGTCATCGATGTCCACGTTGGTGCGAGCCATACACCAAGCATACACCACAGGTCGATCGAATCATGTGACCGGCTACGACGGCGGCAGACCCTCTGGACCGGCGGCCTATAGGTGACACACCTCTCGCTCAGAGACTGTTGGGCAGGAAGTCCTCGTGGTCACAGAGGGCCGCCGCCACCTTCGCCAGTGCCGAGGCGATCGCCTCGGTCTCGGGGCCGTCGAGGTGATCAAAGAAGAGGCGGCGGACATCCTCGACGTGCAGCGGTGCGACCGTCTCCAGCCGCCGGCGGCCGGCAGCGGTGAGGGTGGCATGTTTGCCGCGACGGTCGTCGGTGTCGGAGGTGATCGAGACGTCGCCGCGGCTGACCAGCGTTCGGAGGCGGTGGGTGAGCCGGCTCTGCGACACGTTCGCTCTGTCGGCGAGCTCGGAGAGCCGCATGGTGTCGTCGGGCGCCGCCGACAGAGCAACCAGGATCGAATAGTGCACGACCAGCAGGCCGTGCTGTTTCAGCGTGCGTTCGAGTTCCGGCAGTCCGCGATTGACGATCACCAGGAATGCACGCCAAGCCTGTTGCTGACTGTCGTCGAGCCACCGTGTGTCTGTCACAGGAAAACCGTACACATCAGTCGTTGACGCGACAACAACGTTGCGATATCTTACGCGTCAACTATCTACTTGACCTGTCAAGAACCTAGTCGCAAGACCGCATCCAGATGTAGGAGACCGATGTGAGCACCGACCAGAGCATCACCGTCGCCCCCGGTGGGCCGTACCTCGTCCGTGGTGGCGTCCCCATCACCACCAAGACGCCGATCGTCTCCGAGCACGGCGAGCCACTCACCTGGAAGACCACGCCGGCCAACGAGGTCAAGGCGGCGGCGGCGTTGTGCCGATGCGGTCAGTCGGGGAACAAGCCGTTCTGTGACGGCACCCACAAAGACGTCGAGTGGGACGACACCGGGAACGCTCCCGAGGGAACCTACGCAGAGCGGGCCAAGCACTACGGCGGCGACGGCATGGAGGTGCTCGACGATCGACCCATCTGTGTGCACGCCGGCTTCTGCGGCAACCAGGTCACGAACGTGTGGAAGATGGCAGCGGCCACCAGCGACAGCCGCATCCGTGCCGAAGCCATGGCGATGATCGAGCGGTGCCCATCGGGTGCACTGAGCTACACGGTCGACGGCGAGCTCATCGAACCAGACCTGCCTCGGGAGATCGCCGTGATCCCCGACGGTCCGCTCTGGGTCAGTGGGGGCGTGGAGATCACCACGGCCGACGGCACCGTGCTCGAGACACGCAACCGCGTCACACTGTGCCGATGCGGGCACTCGGCATCGAAGCCGTTGTGCGACGGGTCGCACAAGGAGGCCGGGTTCACAGGCTGACCACGCCGCCAGGCGTATCGCCTCTTCGATGGCGAACCGCTAGACCACCAGCCCGCCCTGCACGACGGTGCGGGCGGGCTCGTCCCACAGCACCGACGCATCATCGAACGGGTTCCGATCGAACACCACCAGGTCCCCGGGCGATCCGACCGCGACCCGACCCAGGTCGGGTCGTTGCAGCAGGTCGGCGTTGACGGAGGTTGCCGAGCGGAGCACCTGCAACGCCGAGTCGACCTCTGTGCGGATGCGGAACTCGTAGAGCTGGTCCATTTCGAGGTCGCCCATCAGGTCGGTGCCGAACCCGATCCTCACACCGGCGGCCCGGGCGATCTCGATGGAACGGATGCCGGCCTCGAGCACCTGGGCGTTCTTCTCCTGGCCCACCTTCGACAGTCCCAACTCGGCGCCGCGCCTGCCCATGCCGTCGTAGGTGACGAGGGTGGGGACCAGGTAGGCGTGGCGGTCGGCCATCAGGTTGGCCGAGGCATCGTCGATCAGGTTGCCGTGCTCGATCGAGCGGACGCCGTTGGCGACCGAATGGATGATCGCCTCGGGTGAGTAGGCGTGGGCGGCGACGTAGCTCCCCCGTCGGGCCGCCTCGTCGGTGACGGCCCGCACCTCCTCGGCCGAGTACTGCGGGATGCGCAACGGGTCGGTGAGCGACACCACCCCGCCCGAAGTCATGATCTTGATGGCGTGGGCGCCGGTGCGGAACCGCTCACGCACGGCAGCCCGCAGGTTGTCGACGCCGTCGACCACCTCTCCCATGTGCGAACAGCACGAGTCGAGATGGCGGTCGGCCGGGCGGGGGTCGGCGTGTCCGCCGGTCTGTGACAGCGCCTTGCCGGTGTAGAGGTAGCGGGGGGATGCCAGCAAGCCTTCGTCGATCGCCTTGGCCAGCCCGATGTCACCACCTGCCACGTCACGGATGGTGGTGAACCCGCGCCGCAACGCTCCTCCCAGCCGGCGGGCGGCCTTGTGGGCGACGTAACTCATGGGGGTGGCTTCGATGTCGAGCAGGTTCAACCCGATGCCGTAGGCGTGGCAGTGGGCGTCGATCAACCCCGGCGTCACCACCCGTCCCCGGGCGTCCAGCACCTGGTCGCCGGCCGCTCCACCGATGTCGACGATCACGCCGTCGACGACGCGCACCGTCGCCTCGATGAGATCCGGTGACTCGCCGTCGAAGACCAGCCCGTTGACGATCGAGAGATCAGCCAAAGCTGATGCCCTGGGCGAGCGGCAGGTCGTCGCCCCAGTTGATGGTGGTGGTCTGACGGCGCATGTACGCCTTCCAGGCGTCGGACCCCGCCTCGCGGCCGCCGCCGGTCTCCTTCTCGCCGCCGAAGGCGCCGCCGATCTCAGCACCCGACGTTCCGATGTTGACGTTGGCGATGCCGCAGTCCGAACCCAGATGCGACAGGAACCGCTCGGCCTTGCGCAGCGAGTCGGTGAAGATGGCAGACGAGAGTCCCTGCTTCACACCGTTCTGCACGGCGATCGCCTCGTCCAGGTCGCTCACCCTGATCACCCACAGAATGGGGGCGAACGTTTCCTCCTGGATGATCTGGGCGTCCTTGCCGATCACCACGATGGTCGGTTCCACGTAGTGACCGGGACGGTCCACCACCCTGCCACCGGTGAGCACCGTTCCCCCCTGATGGCGGGCGGTGTCGAGCGAGGCCAGGTAGGCGTCGATTGCGCGCTGGTGGACGAGCGGCCCCATCAGGGTGCCGTCATCCATCGGGTCACCGATCGGGATGGTGCCGTAGGCCTGCACCAGTCGGTCGATCAGCTTGTCGGCAATCGCCTCGTGGACGATGAGGCGTCGCAGCGAGGTGCAGCGCTGGCCGGCGGTGCCGACGGCGGCGAACAGCACCGCCCGGGTGGCCAGCTCGAGATCGGCGTCGTCCATCACGGTGATGGCGTTGTTGCCGCCCAGCTCGAGGATCGAGCGACCGAGGCGCTTGGACACGGCCGGGCCTACCTCCTTGCCCATCCGGATCGACCCCGTCGCCGAGATGAGCGGCAGCCGCTCGTCGGCCACCATCAGCTCTCCGATGTCGCGGGCGCCCACCGCCAGGTTGAATACGCCCTCGAAACCGGAACCCTCCATCACCGAAGCGGCGATGCGGGTGACGGCGATGGCGGTGAGGGGGGTGAGCTCCGAAGGCTTCCACACGTTGGTGTCGCCACACACGGCGGCGATGGTGGAGTTCCAGCTCCACACCGCCACCGGAAAGTTGAACGCCGAGATGATCCCCACGGGCCCGAGCGGGTGCCACTGCTCGTACATGCGGTGCTGAGGCCGTTCGCTGGCCATGGTCAACCCGTAGAGCTGGCGGGAGAGGCCGACGGCGAAGTCACAGATGTCGATCATCTCCTGGACCTCGCCCACGCCCTCGGGGAAGATCTTGCCCATCTCGAGGGTGACCAGGCCGCCGAGCTCGTCGCGTTTCTCACGGAGGGCGTTGCCGAGCAGACGCACGTACTCGCCCCGCTTCGGAGCCGGCAGCTGACGCCACCGCTCGAAGGTCTCGGCGGCACTCGCCACCACCTGCTCGTACTGGGCGGGCGTCGCCTGGGCCACGGAGGCGAGCCGCTCGCCGGTCGCCGGGTTGGTCACCTCGATGACGGGGCCCTCGGGTGCGAGCCACCCGCCGGCGAAGGCGCCTGGGTTGTGCTCGGAAAGTCCGAGCGCAGCGAAGATCTGGTCACGAGTCACGAAGCCCTCCCGGGACGGAGAAACGAGATGCCATCGACATCCCTCCGATTATCGCACGGCGGCCTCACCGGGGCCTCGAGGACCTCAGGAACGACGGGTCCCGAACTGGGCGAACAACAGACCGGCCGCAATCACGGTTAGCGAGCCCGGGACCACCATCACCAGGTTCCTCGACGTGACCGCCCACCCCACCATCGCAAAACCGGCGACCACCAACGCAGCCACCGCAAACTGGGACTTCACGAGAAGATGCTCTCGATCTCGTCGAAGTGCTCTGCTTCCAACACGTCGAGCACCTCGAGCGCCAACATGTTCTCGTGGACCTGTTCCACCCGGCTGGCGCCGGTGATCACGGTCGACACGTTGGGATTGGACGCACACCACGCCAGGGCGAGCTGGGCGGGGGTGCAGTCGATCTTCCTGGCGACCTCCAGGAAGGCGGTGACCTTCTTCACGGTGTCGGGGTTGGTCGCCTGGTCTACGAGCCACGGCTCGACCGTGGCCCTGCTGCCCTCGGGTATCCCGGCCAGGTACTTGCCGGTGAGGATGCCGTAGGCGAGCGGGCTCCAGGTGGTGGTGCCCAGCCCGATGTCCTCGTAGAGGCGGGCGAACTCCTTTTCCACCTTGTCCCGGTGCAGCAGGCTGTACTCGGGCTGCTCCATCTGCGGCTTGCGCAGGTGATGGCGTTCTGCGATCTCCCAGGCGGCCCGGATCTCGTCGGCCGACCACTCCGACGTCCCCCAGTAGAGAGCCCGACCCGAGGCAACGATGTCGGACATCGCCCACACTGTCTCCTCGATCGGGGTCTCGGGGTCGGCGCGGTGGCAGTAGATCAGGTCGACGTGGTCGAGACCCAGCCGTTCCAGCGACTTGTCCACTGACTCCATCAGGTACTTGCGATTGAGGGTGCTGCGGGAGTTGACCCCGCCTTTGATCCCCCAGAAGAACTTGGTCGAGACCAGGTAGGAGTGCCGCTCCCACCCGAGCTGGCTGAGCGCCTCGCCCATGATCCGCTCGGCCTGACCGCCGGCATAGACCTCGGCGTTGTCGAAGAAGTTGACCCCGGCCTCGTAGGCGGCGCCCATACATTCGATGGCGTGATCGATCCCGAGCTGGTTCCCGAACGTGACCCACGATCCGAACGAGAACACGCTGACCTTGATGCCGGCAGAGCCGAGCCTCCGGTACTCCATCTCCATGTGATTCCTTTCTCAGGAGGGAGAACACCGCTGAGCGGTGATGTCAACCCTGGGTTCGCGTCACCGCTCAGCGGTGACGTGGCTCCCGGGTTGGGTCAGCGCGCCACGATCGCCTCGATCTCGACCAGGAACTCGGGCTTGGGAAGGGCGGCCACTTCGACGGTTGATCGGGCGGGCGGCTCATCGGTGAAGTAGGTGGCGTATTCACCGTTCACCGCGGCGAAGTCGCCCATGTCGGACAGGAAGATGGTGGTCTTGACGATGTCGGAGTATCCGAGTCCGAGATCGCCGAGGATACGGCCGAGGTTGTCGAGCACCAGACGGGTCTGGCTCACCACGTCCTCGGGTGTAGGACCGCCGAAGGGGTCGATGGCGATCTGGCCCGAGACGAACACGAATCCGTTGGCTTCGGTCGCCACCGAGTACGGGGCGATCGGCTTGGGGGCGCTGGCCAGGGTGGGCACTGACTTCGGCATTTCGAAACTCCCAGTTCTGTGTGGCGCCAATCTACCGTTCGGAGACCCCGCCGGGATCGGCGGTCGGTGAGCCGCCGGCATCCTGTATCCAGCCGGCCAGGTCGAAGGAGCGGGCTTGCTCCCGGTCTATTGCCAACACCAGAATGTCGTCGGCCGCGATCACGAACCCACCGCTGGGCATCAGCACCCGATGGTCGCGAACCACCGCCAGCACCCGCACCCCGTCCGGGGCAGCGGCCTCCGCCAGAGGCTTGCCCACGATGGGCAGATCGGCCGGGATCTCGACTTCGGCCAGTTCGAACTCGGAGTCGGTGAGCGGCAACACCTCGGCCACCGAACGCCAGGCCGGACGACCCTCGGCCATCCCCAGCCGTCGCACCAACGGCACCATGGTGGTGCCCTGTATCAGCACCGAGGTGAGCACCACGAAGAACACCACGTCGAAGATCACCTCGCCCTGGGCGAAGCCGTAGGCGGCGGGGAAAGTGGCCAGCACGATGGGCACGGCGCCCCGAAGACCACCCCAGGCCAGCACCGCCTTCTCGCGCCAGTTCAGACCGAACGGGACGGTGCATACGAACACCGCCACCGGTCGGGCGACGAACACCAGCACCGCCGCCACCGCCAACGCCGGCAACGCCACTGCCGGCAGGCGCGACGGGAACACCAACAACCCGAGCAGCAGGAACAGGGCGATGTCGGCGCCGCTGGCCAGGCTGGTGTGGAACCCGCGAATCGAGCGGCGATGCCGGTGCTCCTGGGCGCCGATCACCAGGCCCGCCACATACACCGCCATGAACCCCGATCCTCCCACCACCGCCGCCAGACCATAGGCGGTGCCTGCCAGGCCGAGGGCCATCAGCGGGTAGAAGCCTTCTGCGCCGAGCTCGAGACGCAAGACACGGGCCCCGGCCAGGCCCACCGCCCCTCCCAGTACCAACCCGCCCAGCAGTTGCGCCGCACCGAAGGCGAGCCAATCGCTCGCCGACTGTGCGCCGTTGAGGCTCTCGAGAATGCCGATCGTGAGCAGGATGGCGAACGGATCGTTCGCCCCGGATTCCACCTCGAGGATGTTGGCGACCCTGCGCGGAAGGGGGGCTTTCCGCAGGAGATCGAAGACGGCGGCTGCGTCGGTCGACGACACCACCGCGCCGATCACGAGCGCCGTCGGCCAGTCGGTCGAGAGCAGCGTCCGCACGCCGAGGGCCACCAGTCCACCGGTGATGACCACTCCCAGGTTGGAGAGCAGGAAGCCCACCGGCCCACCCTGTCTGAGGGCCCCGGGTTTGGTGGTGAGCCCGCCCTCGAACAGGATGATGACCAGGGCGATCACGGCGATGTCCCTGACGAGCTCGGCGTCGTCGAGGTAGATCCAGCCGAGCAGATCCGAACCCACCAGCATGCCGAGGCCGAGCGACAGGATCGAGGCCGGGATGGGGAACCGTGACGAGGAGCCCGCGATCAGGACCCCGGCGACCAGGAGGGCCGAGGCGGTCAGAACCGTCGAGTCGATCGGGAGCTCGAAGCCCACTCACATCCTTCCGTCCGAGCCGAACGTGCATTCGCAGAAAAGCGTCAGGGCGGGTGCCCGGCACCCGCCCTGACATCGAATCTACCGACGGTTGGCGGATCAACCGAAGCTGTTGCCGCACCCACAGGATCGGCTGACGTTGGGGTTGTCGATGGCGAACCCGGCACCCATGAGGCCGTCCTTGTAGTCCAGTGTCGAGCCCCGCAGGAGCTCGACCGACTGCGGGTCTACCACGACCTTGACGTCCTCGAACTCCTCGACGATGTCGTCGGCTTCGAACTGGGAGTCGAAGAACATCTCATAGGAGAATCCCGAACACCCACCGGGACGAACGGCCATCCGCAACGCCAGCGCTGGGTCGCCTTCAGCCTCGACCAGTTCACGCACCTTGGCGATGGCGGTGTCGGTGAGGGTGACCGCCTTCTGCGGCTTGTTCGACTTGATGGAGAGCAGCTGTGACATGGCTCGGAGTTCCTCGGGTCGGCCTGATGTGCGGTAAGACCACATCGTAACGCCAACCACGCCCAACACAATTCCCACTATGGCGGTAGTGGAAATTACGCTGTGGGGAGATGGCAAGCACTGAACAGGTCTACGAAGCGCTCAAAGGTGTGATCGATCCCGAGCTGGGGGGCGACATCGTCGAGCTCGGCATGGTCTCCGACGTCGAGATCTCCCCGGACGGTGTGGTCACGGTCGGGATCGCCCTCACCATCGCCGAATGCCCCATGCGCGGCCAGATCGAAGGCGACACCGCCCGCAAGGTGCGATCGCTTCCGGGCGTTTCCGACGTGGTGGTCCGCACCACCGCCATGACCAAGTCACAGCGGGCCGACCTGATGCTGGTGGCCCGCAAACGGGCCCGCGACACCGCCCAGCCCACCAGGATCCACCCCACCACCCGGGTCATCGCGGTGAGCTCGGGCAAGGGTGGGGTCGGCAAGTCCTCGGTGAGCGTCAACCTGGCCGTCGCCCTCTCCCAACTCGGGTTCGAGGTGGGCCTGCTCGACGCCGACATCTGGGGATTCTCGGTTCCCCGCATGCTCGGGGTCACCGAGCGACTCGAAGCCGACGACGCCACCAAACTGATCGTCCCCGCCCGGGCGCAGGGCATCGAGCTGGTGTCGACCGGGCTGATCATCGAGTCCGAGGAGACTGCCCTCATGTGGCGCGGTCTGATGCTGTCCAAGGCGCTCGAGCAGTTCCTCACCCAGGTCAACTGGGGCAACCTCGGCTACCTGGTCATCGACATGCCCCCCGGCACCGGCGACATCCAGATGGCACTGTCACGGCTGCTTCCCCAGGCGGAGATGGTGGTGGTGACCACCCCGCAGAAGGCCGCCCAGAAGGTGGCGGTACGGGTGGCCGACATGGCCCGCCGCTCGTTCATGCCGATCGTGGGCGTGGTCGAGAACATGTCGGGCTTCACCTGCTCCCACGGCGAGCACTACCCGCTGTTCGGCGAAGGCGGCGGCCGCGAACTGGCCGACAGCCTCGACGTCCCCCTCATCGCCTCCGTCCCCCTCGACGCCCTGGTGGTGCAGGGCGGTGACGACGGCGCCCCCGTCACCACCGCCCACCCCGACAACCCGGCCTCGCTCGCCTTCAAACAGGCCGCCGCCCGACTGGTCGAACTGGTCCCCCCCGCCCAGGACGAAACCTGCACCGGGCGGATCGCCAAACTCGTCGAAGCCCTGGAAGCGATGGAACAGCCGGCGTAGGAAGCTGCCAGCTGTTTCCTCAGATCTTGAAGATCTCCGCCGAGAGTGCTTCTTTCGGCTGGTCGCGGAGAACGACGGTTCCCACCAGCTTGTCGGCGATGGTCTGCCGCTTGGGATCCCACAGCGGGAACAGGAACCCGATGAAGCAGATGATGGCGTCGACGAAGTGGGCGATGTTGCGGACGATTCCCATCCCCCCGCCGATGGTCTGGCCGTCGGCGTCCTTCACCACCTTGAGTCCCGTGAGTCGCTTGCCCGGTGTGGCCCCGCGCTCGCCTTCCATGTAGCGGATGTAGAACCCGTAGGCGGTGCCGATCAGGCTCACCAGGGTTCCGATTGCGCCGAGGCGCGTCCCGACCGCATTGAGGAGGAGGATGGGTACCCAGTCGACCAGGGCAGCGATCACTCGATCACCCCAGGATGCGAGCGGCCCCCATTGTGATGTCCCGGCCGCGGACGGCTGGATCGGTTCTGCCACGTTCTCTCTCCTTCTTGGGAACGGGGGCCATTCAACAACCTGAAGCGACGTCGACCGGCCAATTCGGGCAAATAATCACCATATGTTCCCGAAGTCTTCCTCCGACGGTCGATGCGGCCTTCCACACGCGCCACCGGCAGCACGAACAGCACCAATGGGTGACTAGTCCTTTCGTGCGTAACCGAAAACGACTGGCCGTGGGTCTGTCCCATCAGTCATGATGGCGAGGAACGTGCTCAGGTCGGGGTGAAGTCGAGCCGGTCGCTTCCTCAACCCCTCGGGCCCCGGTCGGAAACGACCCGGGGTGACCGTCAACAACTAGACCGGCAAGCTTCGGGGTGCCGGACATTCCCCCTTTACGGGCCCCGGATTGCACGAGGGCCTGGCTTCCCCCGCTGGCCCTCGTGCCGCGTCCAGGTACAGGTCAACGAGTCGACCAGACGGTCCTGGCGAAGCTACTCCGGTCGACTCCCGTCAGCGCACACGAACCGCTTATCACCCACGACCAGCCCTTCTTCAACCAGCTTCTCCAGATGGGCGGCTACCGACTTGGCGGCGAGGGGGTGGAGGGAGCTGTCGACCTGGGCGTAGACGACCTCGACGATCGCCTCGATGGTGTGACATCCCGAGCGGACGGCGGCGAGGATCTCGGCCTCGCGTTGGCGGCGGTGAGCCAGGTACCACGAGATGACCTCGGCGGGCTGATCCATCTCGGGGCCGTGGCCGGGGTACAGCCGCTCGATATCCATCGGCTGGAGCCGCTCCAGCGAGGCCATGTAGGGGCCGAGCCGTTCCACCATCACCGACGAGCCCCCCATGATGTGGTCGCCGGTGAACAACGCTCCCCCGGCTTTGAGGCAGAGATGATCGTCGGCGTGTCCCGGGGTGTGGACCGCCACCAGCTCCACGCCCCCGGCCGGGGCGATGGCACCGTCGCCCAGTCTGATGTCGGGATCGAACTCGGGACCCGGGGCGTAGCCGTAGGCGGTCACTCCCAGCAGCCGGGCCAACGGGTTGGCGAGTGGCGCATGGTCCGGGTGGGTGTGGGTGACGACCACCGCCGTCACCACCCGGGTGCCGACCGCTGCGACGATGGCGGCCTCGTGCGATGCCTCGATCGGGCCGGGATCGATGACCGCCAGGCCCCGGTCGTCGCCCACCAGATAGGTGTTGGTTCCGGGCCCGGTGTAGGGGCCGGGGTTGGGGGCGAGGATGCGTTCGATGTTCATGCGATCTCCTCCTCCGACGGCAGCCCGAAGTCGATGACCTCCCACGGCTCCACCGGTGTCTTGAGCTGGCGGATCGGATGCGGTGCGAGCGCGAAGGGATCGTCGCAGTCGGCGAGCAGCTCGACGTGCCACACGGTGGGAAAAATCATCGACCACTCGCCGTCCGCCAGCCGGCGAAGAATCTCCGAGGGCTCCGCCCAGGCCATGTCGACCAGTTCATCGGTGACCACCGCCCCCTCCACATCGGCATCCACCTCAGCCACATAGAAGCGGGCCTCGAAGCGCCGTGGGATCACCTCGGGGGTGATCCAGGAGGCCAGATAGCGCAGGCGGGCCGGGTCGAAACGCGACGAAGTCCGGTGCAACGCCGCGAACACGTCGCCGTCATCGGCCAGTACCGGGGCAGCCCAGCGGGGGTCGGTGAGGAAGATGCCGACCTCCTCGGCCGTTTCACGCAAGCCGGCGGATCGCCAGGGGTCGGAGAACCCGACCAGGCCGGGGTCGCGGTCGGCCGGCTCGACAGCACCACCGGGAAAAGCCCAGATCCCTCCGAACACGCCGCGGGCCGGACGTTCCACCATCAGCATCTCCCAGCGGAGTCGGCGTCGGAGCAGGATCACCGACGAGGCGGGCGTGGGCACCACGGTCACGGGCTCACGATACCGGCGGGCGGTAGGCTCCCGACCATGACGACCAGGCGCGACCTTCCATCGGTGGACAAGGTGATGCGCTCGCTGCCGTCGGACCTGCCCCGCCTTCTCGCTTCGGAGATCGCCCGCGCTGCCGTCGAGCAGGCGCGCTCGGCCATCGACACCGGCGGTGACTCCGACGCGGTGGGCATCGCCGATCGGGCGGCGGCTCGCCTGCTGGAACGCCGACCCAAGACGGTGATCAACGCCACCGGGGTGCTGCTGCACACCAATCTGGGTCGGGCTCCGTTGGACCGCCACGCCGCAGAGGCCGCCCGGGCCGCCGCCGTGGGCTACGGCAACCTCGAGATGCAGCTCGACACCGGCAAACGTGGGG
Source organism: Acidimicrobiia bacterium (assembly GCA_050329955.1). GTDB lineage: Bacteria > Actinomycetota > Acidimicrobiia > Spongiisociales > ZC4RG35 > JAOUGY01. The sequence goes on from JBHJOH010000034.1 coordinate 24,593, forward strand.
GCCGCGGAGCCCACGCCCTCGAGCTGATCCGGGCACTCACCGGCGCCGAAGCGGCACTCATCGTCAACAACAACGCCGGCGCCCTGTTCCTGGCCCTGATCGCCCTCGCCGCCGGTCGGTCGGTGCCGGTGTCCCGGGGCGAGCTGATCGAGATCGGCACCACCAACCGCACCCGGGTGGGCGACTACCAGCGTGCCTGCGACGAGTCCACCGCCATGCTGCTCAAGGTCCATCCGTCCAACTACCGCATCGAGGGGTTCGCCGAAGAGGCAACCCTCACCCAGCTCGCCGCCCTCGGCGCCGAGCGTCGGCTGCCGTTGGTGTTCGACGCCGGCAGCGGCCTCCTCGACGCCCGCACCCCCTGGCTCGAGGGGCCGCCTCCCCGCTGGCTGGCCGGGGAACCGGGTGTTGCGCAGTCGATCGGGGCGGGGGCGGATCTGGTGATGTTCTCGGGTGACAAGCTGCTGGGAGGCCCACAGGCGGGCATCGTGGTGGGCCGGGCCGACCTGGTGGCCCGGCTCCGCACCCATCCGGTGACCCGGGCGATGCGCATCGACGGCCCGTCACTGGTGGCGCTCGGGCTCACGCTGGAACGCTACGCCGACGGCACCGCCCACCGTCTCCCGTTCTGGGCCATGGCCACCGCCACCCACGAGACCCTGTTGGCACGCTGTGAACGGGTGCTGGCCGAGGCCGGACTCACCGACGCCGCCGTCGAAACCAGGTCATCCACGGTGGGTGCCGGCAGCGTGCCCGGCTCGGAAGTTCCCAGCCCGGTGATCGTGATCGGGGGCGACACCGACCGTCGCTACCTGGCGCTGTTGGCGGCGGTCAGCCCGGTGGTCGGCCGCCGGGAGGCGGGATCGCTGGTGATCGACTTGCGCGCCGTGTTCGAGGATGACGACGCCACCGTTGCCGCCGCCCTCGCCGAGACATGCCGGTCATAGGCACCGCCGGTCACGTCGACCACGGCAAGTCGACGCTGGTGCTGACGCTGACCGGTCGCGACCCCGACCGGTGGGCCGAGGAGAAGACCCGCGGCCTCACCATCGACCTCGGGTTCGCCTGGTCGGCGCTGCCCAGCGGCGTCGAGGTCAGCTTCGTTGACGTTCCCGGCCACGAGCAGTTCATGAAGAACATGTTGGCGGGCATCGAGTCGGTCGACATCGCCCTGCTGGTGGTGGCCGCCGACGAAGGGTGGATGCCGCAGTCCGAGGAGCACCTGGTGGTGCTCGACCTGCTGGGGGCGGCCGGTGGAGTGGTGGCGCTCACCAAGACGGATCGGGTCGACGACGAGCTGGTCGAGCTCGCCACCCTGGAGATCGAGGAACGGCTGGAAGGCACCTCGCTGGCCGGCGCGGCCGTGATCCCAGTGTCGGCGCACACGGGGAGCGGGATCGATGAGCTCCGCACCGAGCTGGACCGACTGGTGTCGCTGCTGTCCCCGGAGCCCGAAGGCCGTCCGAGACTGTGGATCGACCGCTCCTTCTCGATCAGCGGCGCTGGAACCGTGGTCACCGGAACCCTGCTCGGGGGCTCGGTGAGCACCGGCGACAAACTGGCGGTTTGGCCGGGACCTCTGGAGGGCCGGGTGCGGAGCATTCAGAGTCACGAACAGGACATGGATCGCACCGGTCCGCGCCGGAGGGTGGCCCTCAACCTCGCCGGGCTCGACCGGGGTCAGATCGGACGGGGCGCCATGGCCGGACGGCGCCAGCAATGGGCACCCACCGCCCGGTTCTCAGCCGCCATCAAGGCGGCGCGCTACGTCGAGCAACTCACCGACAAGGGCGCCTACCACCTCCATGTCGGGTCGGGTGCCTGGCCGATTCGGCTTCGCATGCTCTCCGACGCCGTCGCCCTGATCGAGCTGCCCGAGACGCTGCCGTTGCAGATGGGCGACCGGTTCATCGTGCGGGAGACCGGTCGACGACTGGTGATGGGTGGGGGCACGGTGCTGGACCCCGCTCCCCCACGCCGGGGGTCGGAGGCGTTGGCCGGTGCCGCCGCTCTCACCGCCGCCCTCGAGCAGGGAACAGACGCCATGGCGGAGGCGCTGCTCGAGGTGCGTGGATCCGAGACGGTGACGACCCTCGATGCCCACACCGGCGGTGGACAGGTTGGCAATGCCGTGCGAATGGGGGACACCCTGATGACCAACCGACGGGTCGCTGAGCTGGTGTCGGCCGCCACCGGTCGGGTCGACGAGTTCCACCGGGCCAACCCACTCCGGCCCGGGATGCCGATCGCAAGTCTGGCGAGTGCGCTCGGCTTACCCGCCCCGGTGATGGAGGGCATCCTGGAGCGGTCGCCCGACTTGGAAGCCGAAGCAGCGGTGGCGCGACGATCCGGGTTCGTGGTGGACCGCGGCGACCGCGACGCCGAATGGGCCGAGGCCCGGTCCAAGCTCGTCGGGGATGGCGTGAACGTGCCCCGGATCGCTGAGCTGGGCATCGACCGCGAGCTGCTGCACGCGCTAGTGCGCGACGGCGAGCTGGTCAAGATCAGCGACGAGTTCGTGTTCCTCCCCAGCCAGATCCAGGCGATCACCGACGAGCTGGCCGGCATGGAGTCGGGGTTCACCGTGTCGGAGTTCAAGGACCGAACCGGTCTGTCCCGCAAGTACGCGGTGCCGTTCCTGGAGTGGGCCGACCGCACCGGGCTCACGGTGCGGATGGGTGACACCCGGCGGCTGCGGAGCTGAACAACCGGCAGGCGGGGCCGCCCGCCGGCGCCCAAGAATCAGCACCCGAAACCTCGCGAAAATCCCTCCCTGGTTTTCCATATTTTCCCTGGCGGATTCTGGGAGCCACCTCTAGGGTCGCCTTCCCCCACCGGCATCAGAGGAGGATCCGTGAGGCTGTCGGACGAGTGGCAGGCGCAAGGCCTGTGTCGTGGAAACCACGCACATCTGTTCTTTCCCCCGAGTACGTTCGAACGCAAGGACGAGCGAGAACGACGGGAGATGCGAGCCAAAGCGATCTGCAACGTATGTCCCGTGATCGGCGAGTGCAGTGCCTACGCCGTCGCCATCAGAGAGCCGTTCGGCATCTGGGGTGGCATGACGGAGTCAGACCGGAAACAACTGGTTTCGGTGGGCGCCGCCCGCTGACCCGGGATCACACGGGAGATCACACACGCAGTCGACGAGCGGGCCTTCGGGCCCGCTCGTTGCGCGTCAGGACGACGACTTCCCGTCGGCCACCGGTGACACGTCGAGAAACCACCCGTCCACCCCGTCGACCATCACTGGATCCCCGGCCTTGATGCCCGCTTCGCGGTGCGACGTGGCCTTCCAACGGGCACCTTCCACCTCGACCTCCCCGTCAGGAAGAAGATCGCTGGTGGCCATTCCGCGCCGACCGATCAGGGCCTCGCGACCGATCGTCTGGGTGGAGAACCTGGACCGGGCGACGGTGGGCATCGCCAACAGGAAGAAGAACGACGCCGCCCCCAACGTGAGGAGCACGCCCGGGATGCCGGGGGTGATCTGAGGAGCGGTGTCGGTGAACATGAAACCCGCCACGGCCAAACCGACCAGACCGAGCACGGTGAACAACAACACCCCACCGAGCTGATACGACACCGACATGAGCAGGACCGCCGCCACCGCCAGCCCCACCGCCCACCACCGCACCGGCAGAACCGCCACCCCGTAGCCGGCTATCAGCAGGCTGACGGCGGCGACACCTGCCGCCAGACCGGGGCCGATGGCGTAGAACTCGAAAGCAGCCACGGTGAGTCCTGCCACCAGGAAGAAGAAGGCAGCCTCGGGGGTGGACGCCAGCCGGAGGAACTCATCCCACAGACCCGGCTGGCGCATCACGGTGGTCAGCACGGTCACGCCGTCGGTGCCATCGGGGGCCTCGAACTGGCGGATCGTGGAGAGCACCTTTCCGTTCACCTCGACGCCGTCGAGCTGTTGGGCGAGCTGGCGGAGCGAGGCGGACTCGGTCTCGACAACATCGACCAGCCCGGGAATCGGCTCGGTGATCTCGACCACCCCGTCGATCAGGTCGGCAGTGGGCGGTTCTGCGATCAGGAACCCCGGCTCCGACCCGGCGATGGTCGGCTCCCACAACCCGATGGTGGAACCGGGCGCAGCCATCCGCAGCGGGGCTAGCGCGAAGATCTGGGCCACCCCTCCATGCACCTCGGCCGGAGCAGGGCCGATCCAGGCAACCAACGGCACCGGAGGGTCGGCAACGACCGCGGCGAGACGGCGCAACGCCTCCTCCGAGGCAACCGCTCCCGGGGAGTCGAGCTGCAGGATGACCAGCTCGACGTCGCCGGCGGCGCCTGCATCTTCGATGGAACGGGTGGCGAAGTCCACCAACCGGTCGTCGAAGGGGCCCGACAGGCCGATCACCTCGATCGTGGGGCCATCGTCCTCCTGGGCCAACCCGGGAAGCGCAGCGGACAGAATGAGAGCGGCCGCGAAGGCCAGCCGGAACAGGCGGGGAATCACCAGGTGAGTCTAGATCGCCACCGGTGTCCGGATTTCGACGAGGGCGGCAACGGACCCCCGGTCGATTCAGCGAACTATCCTCACCACCATGGCTCATCTGCTGCTGGTCGCCGACGACATCTGGGTGAAGAACGACGTCGCCGCCGCCGTCACCGATCCCGGAACCACACTCGAATCGAGCGACGAACCCGAGGCGGCCGCCGAGCTTCTCGGCTCCCGGCACTTCGATGCCGCCATCGTCGACATGCAGGTGAAGAACATGGGCGGCATGGCCATCACCCGGCTGCTCCAGGACGCCATTGCCGGAGGCGACGCCGCCCACACCCCGATCGTGCTGCTGCTCGACCGCCAGGCCGACGTGTTCCTGGCCAAGCGGGCCGGCGCCGACGCCTTCCTGGTGAAACCCTTCACCTCCCAGCAGCTCAGGGCTGCGCTCGGCTCATTCCTGCCCGCCGGCTGAACAGGTTCCACATGACAGGCGTCCAGATAGTTCTGCTGTGCATCCTCGGCGTGTGCATCGGCCTCTCGGGGTTGTTCTCCGGGTCGGAGACCGCCATCGTCGCCCTGCCCCGTGAGCGCATCCCTGGTCTCACCACCCATGGCACCCGCGGCCAGCGTCTGATTGACCTGGCCAACGACACCGAACGCACCCTCGGCACGCTGCTGCTGGCCAACAACTTCGTCAACATTCTCGCCGCCTCCATCGGCACCATCCTGGTGATCGATCTGATCACGGCCTTCTCCAGCCCCGGGACCGGCGAGGCGCTTGGCCCGTGGGCGTCGACGGTGGTCCTGACCGGGGTGATCCTCATCGTCGGCGAGATCACGCCCAAGACCATGGCTGCCCGACGGCCCGAGCAGTTCGCACTGTTCGTGGCACCCACCATCTGGTGGCTGGGTCGCATCCTCCACCCCATCGCCCGGGTATTCGTCGGTGCCGCCCGGGTGCTGCTGCGCATGTTGGGCGTCAAAGGGAAGCTGGTCACGGCTGCCACCGAGGACGACATCATGGCCCTGGCCCTGCTCTCGGAGGCTGCCGGCCACATCGACCCCCACGAGCGGGAGATCCTGGAGTCGTTGTTCAAACTGGCCGACCGCCCGGTTCGTGACGTGATGACCCCGCGGGTGAACGTGATCTCGCTCAGCTCCGGAATCGACGACCAGGAGGCCCGGAGAGCGGTTGCCCTCTACGGCCACTCGTCGTTCCCGGTGGTCGCCGCCGGCGGCACCCTCGACGACCTGGTGGGTGTGCTGTTCGTCAAGGACCTGCTGAGACGCGATGCCCCCGGACCCATCGACGCCCTGGTCCGCGAGCCGGTGTACGTGCCGGAGACGACCTCGGTGCTGGCGAGCCTCCAGGAGTTGCGGTCCCGTCGCGTCGCCTTCGCGGTGGTACTCGACGAGCACGGCGGTGTGGAGGGCATCGTCACGGTCAAGGATCTCATGGCCGAGCTGGTGGGCGAGATCCAGGACGAATACGACCCGCGCGAACCCACCATGTTCCAGTTGGAACCTCGCATGTGGGTGGTGGAGGGCCGGGTCCCCGTCGAGGACGTACAACGCGAGATCGGCGTGGAGCTGCCCAACGGCCCGTACACCTCGGTGGGCGGACTGTTCCTGGCGGCGGCAGGACGCATTCCCGAGGAGGGCGACCAGATCGCGGTGGCGAGCGTGACAATGACCGTTCTGCAGATGGACAAGAAGCGGATCCATCGGCTCAGAATCGAGCACGAAGAGTCCACCGGTGACGCGCCCCTCCCGGTGCAGTAGCATGACCTTTCCGCAACGGGACGTAGCGCAGCTTGGTAGCGCGCAGCGTTCGGGACGCTGAGGTCGTGGGTTCGAGTCCCACCGTCCCGACTCAGAAAACAGCCAGGTCAGGGCCGCCCTCCGGGGCGGCCCTCTGGTTTGTGAGGTCGGTCCCATCGCGCGTCCATCGCGCGTCTCGAAACCGTAAACCGGGCGGCCGACCGTACAATTCGCACATGGCAAGCCGTTCGACAGCTCTCAACTCACTGATCGAGTCACACCGAGCCGAGATTCGGGCGTTGTTGGAGCCGCACAACGCCCGGTCGATCGCGGTGTTCGGTTCGGTTGCGCGGGGCGAGGCAACGGCCGACAGTGACATCGACTTCCTCGTCGAGTTCGAGCCTGGGAGCTCACTCCTGGATCTGATCCATCTCGAGGAGGAGCTCTGTGACCTTTTGGGCGTCGATGTCGACGTCATCTCGCTCGGAGCGCTTCTCGAACGAGACGACGAGATCCGAAGCGACGCCGTCACGCTGTGAGCCGATCCGACGTCCACCGCCTGGCCGACATGCTCATGGCGGCCGACGAGATCGCGGCGATCGTCCAACGGGGACGCGATGCGTTCGACGAGGACGTGGTGTTGCGTCGCGCCGTCGAACGGTGCCTCGAGATCATCGGCGAGGCATCCAAGGCGATGTCGTCCGATGTCACCGACGCCCACCCTGACATCCCTTGGTCCGACATGGCGAAGGTGCGGGATCGGCTGAGTCATCACTACCACCGGATCGACCCCTCACAGCTGTGGACGATGGCGACACAAGACGTCCCGGTCGTCGTGAGACTCCTCCGGGAGATTGCACCGGGAGACTGATCGAATCCGTGCCGTGTCCGCAGGGCGGGTGTCTCAGGACAGGCTTTGACCGCGGCCAAGGTCGCGTCGGGGAAGGAATCGTTCGCCGAGTCGTTCTGCGGCTTGACGGTCGGCTTCGGTGCTGGCCTGGGCGTAGATGCCGAGGGTGAGCCTGGGGTCGGTGTGACCGAGCCGGGTTTGGGCGGTCTTGAGGTCGATGCCTTCGAGGACGAGTCCGGTGGCATTGGCCCGGCGGAGATCATGGAACTGGAGCCAGTCGAGGCTTGCCTTGGCCCGGGCGGGGTACCAGATGCGGTGGAGCCAGTTCGAGTAGTCGAGGTGCTCACCGTCCGGTGTGCCGAAGACGAAGGCGTCCCGGTTTTCGAGGCCGAGGCCCCGCCGTCCAAGGTGTTGTGTGAGAAGGCCGATGAGTGCCGCCGGAACGGCCAGCGTTCTTCGGCCTGCCTCCGACTTGGGTGGCCCGGTAACGGATCGTCCACCGGCACCTCGTGTCACTTGTTCGGCAACGGTGATGGTCGACCGGTCGAAGTCGATCCGCCCTACCCGGAGACCGGCGCATTCGCCCCAGCGGAGACCGAGCACCGCACCCAGGTACGCCATTGCCTCGAACTCTGGGCCGAGGGCCCTTGCGAGGTCCGCCAGTTGCTTGGGGGTGATGACCGGCCGGTCAATGGGTTGGGTGGCCGGAAGTCGGATTCCCCGACAGGGGGAACGTGCGATCCGATCGTCGAGCACGGCGGCGTTGAGTACCGCCGCGAGGGTCTGGTACACCCGCCGCACCGACCGGGGCGCCAGTGTCTGTGACCAGTCATTGATGCACCGTTGGATGTCGGACGGGGTGAGCGATCCGATCGGCCTGTCCCCGAGGGCGGGGAGGATGTGGGTTCGGAGCGCCGAGTCGTCCCGGGCGCGGGAGGATGGACGCTTGGCGGGGTTCGAGTCGAGCCACCCGGCGGCAACCTCGCGCAGGGTCGTCTCGGCTCGGCGCGGGTCCAGCCAGGCGCCCCGGCGTCGGTTCGCCTGCTCATCGGATGCGAACGCCTCCGCCTCACGTCTGGTCCGGAATGTCCTCGTGTAGGTCCTCCCGGACGGATCGCGCAGGCGGACGTCGTAGCGCCGATCACCACTCTCGGTGAGGCGCAGATGGATGCTCACAACCGCCGCCCGGTGGAAACCGGGTTCGTCACCGGAGCTCGCAGTTGTCGCACGAATTCGGCGAGCGCGTCGGCGGGGATCCTTCGGCTGGTGCCGATCCGTACCGAGGCCAGCTCACCGGTTCCGATCAGTTCATAGACCTTCGAGCGGCCGATCGACAGCAGCTCAGCCGCCTCCTCCGGCTTCAACAACAGCTTGTCAACGGCCATGACCCGCCTGCTCCGTGGGATCGACTAGCCCCATCGGATCGCGCCACCCTGTCCGCCGAATGTCAGCCGAGCACCAACGACCCTGTCATCTCAGTGTCATCTTCGACGCAGGTACGAGTAGCCCTCATCCCACGGTCCGATCCCACCTCCCTGGGATTCGACCTGTGGAACCTGGCTTTGGCCGTCCAGTTGGAGGGTTGCTGACATCGAAATGACAGGGTCACGGGAGAAGATCGTGACGATGCTCCCGTCCTTCGGCTCCTCGAGACAACGAACCTGGGGTTCGAGACAGCCGATGGCCTGCCTGACGGGGACAGGGGACAGAGGTCCCGCGAGCCACCGCCGCGGCCGAGGTGGGCTGCAGCGCCCCGTCCAGGCGGCTGTGCACCGTCCACGGCCCCACGACCCGGTTCTCATCTCGCCAAGGGCGCCCCACCCGAAGCGAACGCGACCACTCGCAGCCCGCCGCCGACAACAAAGTCGAGTACTCGACTCTCCCGGAACGGAGCCCAACGAGAGGAACTAGCAATGAGAAGCTCACGAACAATGCCACCGTCGCCGCAAACCCGCCTGACACCGCCACGGATCGCGAATCGCGCCTACCACCCTCCAACCACACACGCACGTGCAACAAGTTGCTGGCTGTCTACATGTAGACAGGTGAGCTGGTAGTGGATCTCGACCGCGGCGCTCTGGCGAGAGTCGACCGCAAGCTGCTGGCAGGTCTCGGACAAGACGAGACGTACCGGATGGTGAGGGTGCCGGTGACGGCATCCAAGTGGTCGACGTGGAAGCGCTACTGCGACTCTGCCGGCGTCTCGATGGGCCGAGCCGTCGTGACACTGATCGAACGGGAACTGATCGCCGTGTTCGGTGATCAGACCGACGAGCACCCGGCGGTGTTCGCAGCGCAGGCGGAGGAGGAGCTGGCGAGACGCCAAGAACAGGTTGCTCGCCGAGAGGAGAAGGCGTCGGCGATCGAGGGACGTTTGCGAGCGTGGGAAGCGCACCTTCGCAGGTGGGAGGACGAGCTGGACACCCGCGAGCGGCGAGTCGAGCTCGCTCAGAAGGTGTCTGCTCTACCCAGGGAGGTGGAAACCAAGGTCGGGCGGAACGAACGTTGCCCGTGTGGAGCGGGTCTCAAGTACAAGCGCTGCCACGGCCTGCCCGGCCGATGACGGTGGCGCCTGCCAGATAATGGATTGGTAGCGCATATTGCCGGTTCCAGGGTGGGCCAGGAGCTGTTGCGGCGCCGCGAATATCGAGCGCGACGTATGGGCCGAACTCGTGTGGCCTGAATACGCCGAGTCAGCCCGACCCGCTTCCGAAGACCTCGCTCAGTCGTCTATCGGGGTGACCTCGGAGGCGGGCGGCGCCTCGATCGAGATCGGCTGGCCGATGTCGAAGACATCGAAGGTG
>JBHJOH010000035.1:0-11347 GCA_050329955.1 Acidimicrobiia bacterium
CCATCGACCCCGACACTCCACCCGGCCGCAGACGACTCAAACGACCCCCACCCACACCCATCACCTGACCAACGACCCAGACAGCGCCACCCCGGAACCACCGGGGCATCGACGCGTCAGTTGGTGGCGGCAAGTGCGGAAACGGTCGGCAAACGGTGGGTCGATACGTTTGCTTCTGTCCGGCACACCGTCGGCGCAGCCGGAAAGGGGGACATGATGTTCATCGACGAGACGGGTGGTGCACAAGCCGAGGCGGAGGAACCCCCGGAGAGCGTCGATCTCGAGGAACTCGTCGCCATGATCCAGCTCAGCACGGTCACCGTCGCCGGACCGGATTGGGTCCGTCGGGTCACCGAAGATCATCGCCGTTGGCACGCTGCGATGCTGGGGCTGTAGTGGGAGGGCGGCCTATGCCAACACGAAGCGGACGTCTGCCAGGTCGAGGAAGGATGCCTGCAGGCGGGGATCGGAGATCTCCCCGGCGACGTCGCTCGTGACCAGGCGACCGAGGGCGATCATGGCTGCGTATCTCGGGTCGGCCGGCGTCATGGCGATGGCACAGTCGACGATCGATTCGATCGGGTACGGAGCCCCTTGCCCTGACGAACCTCGATCTCCTCCCACAGCTCTCGGGCGAGAGCCGCCGCCTCCTCGGTGCGTCCCATGCCGGCGAGGGTCCGGGCGGTGATGGCCCGGACGGTGATGAGGAAGTGCCGTCCGCCGATGGATTCCCAGATCCGGGCTTCCTCGTCGAGTACGAGCAACGCCTCGTGGAAGCGGTCGGTCATGGTGAGGAACCGACCCCACTCCGGGAGCTTCAGTCGCAGGCCGAGCGAGTGGTCGAGGCGGCGGATTCCGGCGATGCCTTCGGCAAACCACCGCTCGGCCTTCTCCAGGTCGCCTCTCCCGCCGTGGATCTCCGCCAGCTGGCAGAACGTGTAGGGCATGATCAGGGTGTCGCCGATCTGGCGGTAGTAGGCGAGCGCAGCGGAGGTGTGCTGTTCGGCCTGTTCCCAGGCGCCACAGAGCACGTAGGAGGCGCCGCTGTTGAGGGCCGAGTCGGCCATCCTCGGGCGATTCCGAGCGACTCGTACAGGCGGAGAGTTGCGAGGTCGGCCGCCAATGCGGGACCCACCCGGTACTGCTCGGCGTAGAGCATGGCCATACGGCTTTGGACATCCGCCGCTCCGGCGACGTTCCGGGAGTCCTCGTAGTGTCGGAGCGAAGTTGCCAGAAGCTCGGCTGCCGCGTCGAAGTTGCCCGCCGGGATCTCGTTCTTGGCGGCCGAGAGCCCCAGGTAGGCCTCCAGATCGGGATCGTCGACATCGGCGAGGAGTTGGCGGGCCTCGTCGAAGAAGCTGCGGGCGGTTTCGGTTTCACCCCGCAACTCGGCGCACATCTGACCCATGTCGATGGCGAGCACCGCGTAGGCCCGTCGGTCGTCGGCCGTCGAGCCGATGGCCGCCATCGCCCGGGCGTAGTGCTTCTCGGTTTCCTCCACCGGTCGACGGCTCCAGGTCAGGGCGACGACATAGCCGAGCAGCTCGGCGCGCGCCGTGCCCACGAAGGTGTCGGCCGCCCGCTCCAGCATCTCGACGATCTCCCCGTGTCGCCCCGACACCACCGCCAGCCGGTACATCGCCCGGGCGCTGCTTCGGATCAGTACCTCGTCGTGACCGGTGACGGCGTGCAGCCAGGCGACCGAGATGTTGTCGATATCGGGAAGGATCCGGTCGATCACCTCCAGCGAACTCGACCCGTAGAAGCCCGGTTCGGCATCGGCCAGTACCGCCAGGTGGTGGCGGGCGTGGGCGTCGCGGGCCAGGTGTGCCGCCTCTTCATGTCGGTCGAGGCGGGTGGCGGCGTACTGTCGGATCAGCTCATGGATCTCGTAGCGGTCACCACCCCGGAGGATCAGCAGCGACCGCACCGCCAGCTGTTGCAGCGCCCGGCCGTCGGCGCCGGCCACCGCCAGCGCTGCGGGCCGGTCGAATCCGCCCCGGAACACACTGAGCCGATCCAACACCTCGTCGAGTTCGCCCGGCAATCCGGCGAACGTGTCCTCGAGCAGCGCCTTGACGCTGCGGTTGTGGGCGTTCGGCGACGTCACGCAGGTCCGTGGTGAGGGCGTCGGTGGATTCGGCCAGAGACGCCAGTATCTCGGCGGGTGCCAGGTACCCGATGCTCCCCGCCGCCAACTCGATCGCCAGCGGGTATGCACCCAGCCGGGAGCAGATGGCCTGGATGGTCGGGCTCGGTTCGATGTCGCGGGTGACCCGGCGGGCCCGGTTCACGAAGAGCTGGACAGCCGCACAGATCGCGCCGTTGTCGCCGGGCACCACATCCAGGCCTTCCAGCCACTCCACGTGCTCGGTCGACAGGTTCAGCACGACCCGGCTGCTGACCAGCACGGAAACGGCGGGTGCGGTCGAGACGATGCCACTGATCAGGTCCGCCACTGCTTCCGCCACCTGCTCGGCGTTGTCGATCACGATCAACTGCCGGCGACCGGCGAGCCGGCGGGCCAGTTCGGTGGGGTCGTCATCGGCCAGGGCGACCCCGGCTGCCGTCGCCACCGCGTCGTACACACGGCTGGGGTCGTCCACCCCTTGCAGGGCGGCGACCGCAACGCCGTCGGTGAAGTGATCGGCGGCGGCGGCAGCCAGTCCTCCAGGAAGGGACCGCGATACCCCTCGGCGGTGATCGGCCGGGTATCGATCGCCACCTCGCCGGCGAGATGAACCCGATCGCCGGAGGTGGTGATGTGCTCGCCGATCGCCTTGCGGAGGGCGGTGAGCGCCTGCCGCAGATTGTTGCGGGCCGCCGACTCGGGGTGATCGGGCCACAACAAACCCGCCAGAGCCGAGCGATGGTGGGGGCGATCGGTCTCGGCCAGGTACACCAGCAGCGCCAAGGCCTTGGAGGAGCGGATATCGACGGGGATGCCGTCGAGCGCCACCATGAGAGAGCCGAGGGTGTGGATGTCCAGCCGGCTCACTGGAGGAAGCGTCATCGTGGTGGCATCGTACCGGTGAACGCTGGGCGCGTCAGCAGATCAGGTCGTGTCGTGACCGTCGTTGGCCGCGGTCTGTTGGGAGTTGCGGGCGATGACCGTGGCCACGCCCAGTACGGCGAGGCCGATCCCGCCGGCGAGGGGGAACCCGATGCCGGCCGATGCCAGTCCGATCACCGAGGCGGTGAGCACGGGGGAGATCGACGAGGCGAACTGGTTGACGCCGGCCCGCAAGCCGAGAGCCAGGCCGCGTTGGCCCTCGGGGGCGGCCCGGGGCACCAGCACCAGCAGGAACGGGAGACTGAGCCCATGGCCGACGCCGATCAGAGCGGCTCCCAGATAGGCGAGCGGGATCGAGTCGATGACCGGCGACAGCGCCAGTCCGACGGCGCTGCAGGCGAGAGCCGCCGCACACAGGTAGTCCTCACGTCCCATCCTGGCCAGCCGACCAGCCAGCGGGGAGAGGGCAGTGGCGATGATCGCCATCGCCGACACCACTGTGGCAGCCGAGCCCTCGGCAACCCCGGACGTGACCAGATGGAGCGAGAAGAACGAGGTCCAGGTCGCCGAGATCCACAGGCGGGCGAAGCTGAGCAGCATCGCCACCTTGATGCCGTCGATGGCGAACAGGCGCAGGCCCTGGATGAGGCCCTGGGACTTCTTGGTGGTGGGTGGCGGGTCGGTCCGGGGCAGCACCAGGCCGAGGACCACGAAGATGGCGCAGTAGGCGCCGAAGAACCAGAACGCCGGGCCGGTGCCGAAGCTCTGGGCGCCGAAACCGACCATGAGGGGGGCAAGCACCTGTCCACCCGTGGCCACGAAGCTGAACCGGCCGGTGTCCTGGGCCTGGTTGGGGCCTTTGCGAAGGCCGGCCACGAACGCCTGCGCCGAGATCCATCCGAGTGGTCGGGCGAGGCCCAGTCCGACCTGGAGGAGGAACAATTGGGGAACGGTGGTGGCGACGGTGAACGTCAGGCCGATGAGCGCCGAGGCGAGTGTCCCGATGATGAAGGCGCGCCGGGTGCCCACCCGATCGATCAGGCCCCCCACCGGTGTGCTGGCGACCGACTCGACGAGCGCCTTGGCGCCCAGCAGCAGGCCGATGGTCCCCAGGCCGATGCCCAGGTCGTTCGCTCGAAGCGGGACCAGGAACTGGACCATGGCGTTCAGCCCGAGACCGAACCCACCGGTCAGGTACGCCAGCCAGTACGAGCGCGGCACGCGATCGGATGTGGTCACCATCCGTGCACCGGCGAAGCTCGGCGTTCGGGTTCGTCGGGGCTCCCGCTCAACAGGTCTCCAGGTCGTCCAGCAGCGATCGGTGCCACATCTCGAAGACGCGTCCACCGCTGCGCCGGCCCGGACGATACTTCCGCCACCAACCCCGAAGTCTCGAGTACCGACCGGGGGTTGGACTATCAGGCCGTCGCGGTCCCGGCGGCATCCGCCAGCTCGAGCTCGCCGATCGAGATCTCCCGCATCCGGTACTTCTGGACCTTGCCGGTGACGGTGAGCGGGAACTCGTCGGTGATCCGCAGGTAGCGGGGGATCTTGTAGTGGGCGATGCGGCCGTGGCAGTACTCACGGAGCTGTTCGGCGGTGAGCTGCTCGCCTTCCCGCAGTCGCACCCAGGCGCACAGCTCCTCACCGTATCTGGCGTCGGGCACGCCGATCACCTGCACGTCGGCGACGGCCGGATGGCTGTAGAGGAACTCCTCGATCTCCCGTGGGTAGATGTTCTCGCCGCCTCGGATCACCATGTCCTTGATGCGACCCACGATGTTGACGTAGCCGTCGTCGTCCATGGTGGCGAGGTCGCCGGTGTGCATCCAGCGGGCGTCGTCGATGGCCTCGGCGGTCGCCTCGGGGTTGTCCCAGTAACCCCGCATCACCGAGTAGCCGCGGGTGCACAGCTCGCCGGGCGTTCCGGTGGGGAGCACCCGGCCGGTCTCGGGGTCGACGACCTTGCATTCGACGTGGGGCATCACCGTGCCCACCGTTGCCACCCGCCGGTCGATCGAGTCGTCGGTGCGGCTCTGGAACGACACCGGCGACGTCTCGGTCATCCCGTAGGCGATGGTCACCTCGTCCATCGACATCTCGGCGATGACCCGCTTCATCACTTCCACCGGGCAGGGGCTGCCGGCCATGATCCCGGTTCGCAGGCTGGTCAGGTCGAGGGTCTTCGCGGACGGGTCGTCGAGCATGGCAATGAACATGGTGGGCACCCCATACAGCGCCTCGCATCGTTCCTCGGCGACGGCTGCGAGGGTGGCAGCGGGATCGAACGCCTCGGCCGGGTACACCACGGTTCCGCCTCGCGACAGCATGCCGAGGTTGCCCATCACCATCCCGAAGCAGTGGTAG
Organism: Acidimicrobiia bacterium; assembly: GCA_050329955.1. Classification (GTDB taxonomy): domain Bacteria; phylum Actinomycetota; class Acidimicrobiia; order Spongiisociales; family ZC4RG35; genus JAOUGY01. Next base: position 5,381 of record JBHJOH010000035.1, read on the forward strand.
AGCGGCACCGGTACGCACAGCTTCGATCCGGGGCCGAGGCCCTGGATGCCGGTGACGAAATACCCGTTGTTGAGGATGTTGTGGTGGGTGAGGGTGGCACCTTTGGGGTTGCCGGTGGTGCCCGACGTGTACTGGATGTTGATGGGGTCGTCGAACTGCAGGCCGGCCTGGATGGCCCGGACCCGGTCCATCGCCACTTCGCCGGCACCGTCGAGGAACGTCTGCCACGCCACGTCGTGCTCGCTTTGGCCCAGTGCAACCACCGTTCGGAGGTTCCCCAGCCCGGACCGCACCGAGTCGATCATGTCGAGATAGGAGGCGCCCTTGAACTCCTCGGCGGTCACCAGCACCGACACCCCCGACTGACCGAGGGCGTAGGCGAGCTCGTGGCTCCGGTAGGCCGGGTTGATGTTGACCAGGATCGCCCCGATCTTCGAGGTGGCGTACTGCACCACCACCCACTCCGCCCGGTTGGGTGCCCAGATGCCAACCCGGTCGCCGGGCTCGACGCCGAGGGCGAGCAACGCCCGGGCACAGGTGTCGACCTGTTCGACGAACTCGGCGTAGGTCCAGCGGATGCCCTGATGGCGTGACACCAGCGCCAGCTCGCCGCCGTGGGCGGCTGCCACCCGATCGAGGTTGTCGGGGATGGTCTCGCCCAGCAGCGGCTCCGATGACGGGCCTGATGCGTAGCTCACCACGGGGTACTCGACATGGGACCTCCTCTGCTACCCCGAAGGTATACGGTTTCCCCGTCCCGTGTCGGTCGACGTCGGCCCGGTCGGCGAGCGCGCCAGGCGGTGCTCGCGAGGCTGGGCAGGTGTGGCCGGAACCCACTCAGAAAGATTCCCGAACTTTCTGGAACCATTGCGCCGCTCCGAGCGTCTCATCATTGGCCGCGCAGGGTCATAGAGAGAGGCGCCTGCTGCCGGGTCCGGAAGCGTGGGATCGAGGAGAGGGTCATGCGTCGCAATCGGCTGCTGGTGGTTTTGGTTTCCTGCCTTAGTCTGGTGATGCCGGGGATGGCGGCCGCTCTCCCTGCCAGGGGGGTGGTGGCACAGATCGACGGCGGTCTCCGCCAAGCCCTCGAGGGTCAGGAGACGGCCCGGTTCGTGGTGGTGTTCGACGCCAAGGCCCAATTCGGCGGCGCCGAGGGAATCGAGGGCTTCGCCGAGCGTGGCGAGTTCGTGATCGACAAGCTGCAGCGAACCGCGGCGGCGTCCCAGGCGGCGGCCCTCGACGTGGTGGCCGACCGGGGAGGTGTCGCCAGCTCGTACTGGGTCCGCAACACCATGGTGGTGGAAGGGGACGCCGATCTGGTCGATGCCCTCGCCGCCCTTCCGGGAGTCGCCGAGATCCGTCTCGAGAAGGTCTTCCCCCTGATCGATCCGGTCAAGCCCGATCAGGAGCGTGAAGGTGTCGCCCCGGAGTGGGGTGTCGAGAAGATCGGCGCCCCGGTCGCATGGGACCAGGGCATCCTCGGCGGCGGGATCGTCGTCGCCAACATCGACACCGGCGTCGACCACACCCACCCGGCGCTGGCGAACCAGTATCGGGGCAACCTCGGCGATGGCAGCTTCGCCCACGACTACAACTGGTTCGATCCCACCGGTCTGTGTGGTGATGACCCCTGCGACAACGCGGGCCACGGCACCCACACCATGGGAACCATTGTCGGCGGTGACGGGCCCGGACCGTTCGAACCCGACATCGGCGTGGCGCCGGGCGCAAGCTGGATCGCTGCCAAGGGCTGCGAAGACTTCGGGTGCTCGGAGTCGGCGCTGCTGGCTGCGGGTCAGTGGGTGCTGGCTCCCACCGATCGTGCCGGAGACAACCCCGACCCGTCGAAGCGCCCCGATATCGTCAACAACTCGTGGGGCGGTGGCCCCGGTGACCCGTTCTACCTCGACATGGTCACCGCCTGGCGCGCCGCCGGCATCGTCCCGGTGTTCTCGTCGGGCAACCCCGGGCCGTTCTGCGGTGAGGGCGGCAGCCCCGCCGACTACGTCGACGCCATCAGCGTCGGCGCCACCGACATCGACGACGTCATCGCAGACTTCTCCGGTCGCGGCCCGTCGGTGTACGGCAAGACCAACCCCAACGTCTCGGCGCCCGGCGTCGACGTCGTGTCGAGCGTCCCCGGCGGCGGATACGAGGCGTTCTCGGGCACGTCGATGGCGGCACCACACGTCGCCGGCGCTCTGGCCCTGATGATGTCGGCCGAGCCGGCGCTCATCGGTGACGTCGCCTCGGTGCAGGCGGCATTGGAGACCACGGCGCAGGACATCGTGGATCTCACCTGCGGCGGCGACGAAGACGGCGACCCCAACAACGTCTACGGCGAAGGGCGAATCGACGCCGCCGCGGCGGTTGCGCTGGTCGCCACCGGAGGCACCCTGGAAGGCACGGTCACCGACGCCGCCGACGGGTCGCCGCTGGCCGGTGCCAGGGTCACGGCGTCCAACGATGTGCGTCAGTTCTCGACCGTCACCGACAGCGACGGCGCCTTCCGACTGTTCCTCGCCGAAGGCCCCTACACGGTGTCGGCGTCGCTGTTCGGGTTCGAAGCGGCGTTGGTGTCGGGTGTGGAGATCACCGCCGACACCACCACCGCTCAGAACCTGACCCTGACGGCTCTGCCCCGCTACACCGTCACCGGTCAGGTGGTGTTCGCCGAGAACGGCGCCGGGGTGCCGGGGGCGGTGGTCAGAGCCGTGGGAACGCCTGCGGATCCGGTGGTCGCCAACCGGGCAGGGCGCTTCCGCATCACGCTGCCGTTGGGGACCTACACCCTCGAGTCCCGCCAGGGAGGCTGCACCACACCCGGGCAGGTGGAGGTCGACCTCCGTCGCAACCTCCAAACTCGTATCGATGTGACGAAGAAGATCGACGACTTCGGGCATGGTTGTGAGCCGATTCGCACCCAGGCCGCCGAAGGCAGGAACCAGAGCGCCCTGTACGGGGACGACGCCTACGGCCGACTTCGCCTTCCGTTCGAGTTCCCCTTCTACGGGGCCGGGTACGGCGAGGTGTTCGTCACCACCAACGGCTACCTGACCTTCGAGGACCCGCTCTACGCCGAGTACTTCAACGGCGAGATCCCGTCGGCATCGATGCCCAACCTGGGGATCTACCCGTTGTGGACCGATCTCGTGGTCGACGGTACCGCCGGGGTCGGATACGCCTCGGGCGGACGTTCCCCGAACCGCTGGTTCGTGGTCGACTACCAGGCGGTCGGCGCGCTGGGTGGCAGCCAGGAGCTCGACATCACCGTGACGCTGTGGGAAGACGGAAACATCGACATGCACTTCGGCGACTTCTCCGGGTCGCCCGGTGACGGTTCCACCGCCACCATCGGGATCGAGGCGGCGGATGGTTCCGACGGCCTCCAGTTCTCGTTCCGGGAGGCAACGCTTCTCCCCAACACCGGATACCGCTACCGGGTTGTCCCGACCGGGGTGGTGAGCGGCACCGTGACCAACGCCAACGACGCTCTGCCCGTCGCCGGCGCAACCGTGACCGCCCAGCCAGGCGGCAGATCGGCGATCACCGATGCCGACGGGAGGTACTCGCTGAGGCTGGTGCCCGGCTCGTACACCCTGGTCGCCTCGGGCTCCGACTACGTCGATGCCCGCAGCACGCTGACGATCGCGGCGGACGAGACACCGACGGTCGACTTCTCATTGGCGGCGGCAGTCGCCGTGGTGGAGCCGCCTGAGATCGGTGCCACCGTCGCACTTGGAGACGCCACCACCCGAACGGTGACGGTCAGCAACGCCGGTTCGGCGCCGCTGGTGTTCGAGGCGAAGGAACGTGATCAGGGAGGCACCCCGATCGAGCTGCCACCGGCCGAAGGGCCGGAGGGCGAGCTGCTCATCCGTCCCAACCGGTGGGAGCGGTACACGCCTCCGGCCGGGTCTTCGATCCCCACCTCGGCGGCCGGGGTGACCTATGACGGCCCACTCGACGTGGTGATCGACGACCCCGATGACGACGCGCTCGGCACCGTCGAGGTCACCCAGGTGCTCGGGGGTTCGGATGGTGCGGAGGCGTCGATTCAGATCGACTTCTCTGGCACCACTCCCATGGGGCAGGCGGTCGGGTACGTGTTCCTCGACGCCGACCAGGATGTGACGACCGGAGAACCGCCGGAGGCCCTGTCGGGGTTGCCGACCCAGGACCTCGGTGTGGACTACTTCGTAGACCTGTTCGGGGTTCCCGACATGGGCGTCGCCTACCTGGTCGACACCGCCCTGTTCGAAGTCGTTGCCGAGCTCCCGGTTCTGATCGACGGCCAGTCCTACCGCTTCGATCTGCCCTTGGCGGCGATGGGAGTCGGCGACGCTGCCATCGACATCGGCGGTGTTCTCGGCGACTTCTCTCAACCCACCGACTGGGTTCCCGATGTGGGCAAGGGCACCATCGAGCCGTTCCGGGACGCGCCGTGGATGAGCGTCGACCCGCTGTTCGCGACGGTGCCGCCCGGCGAGTCGGCCGACGTCACCGTCACCCTGGGAGGCGCGGGCATCGACCCGGGTGACTACGCAGGTCAGTTGACCTTTGTGACCAACGATCCGCGGACGCGAAACCATGCGGTGGATGTGTCGTTGACGGTCGAACTCCCCGAGGGGTTCGGGACGCTGACCGGCACGGTCACCAACTCGAGGGCGGGATTCCCGATCCCGGCCTCGATCGGAGTCGACGCCGAACTCGAAGGTGAGCCGTATCCGATCGTGGCCGCCGCCGACGACACCGGCACCTTCAGGTTGTTCGGACCTGCCGGCACCTGGCCGGCGACGGTGACGGCCGAGGGCTACGCCGAGCTCGACACCGAGGTGACGATCACCGCCGGAAGGGCAGCGATCTTCGATCCCGCCCTCGACCCGCTGTGGCCGTGGGCGACGTTGGAGGGCGGCCCGGTCGAGGTCGAGCTCGCCCCTGGTGAGATCGCCGAGGTGGAGCTGACGCTCGGCAATGTCGACGGTCAGGTGCCATTGAGTTACTCGGTGGCGGAACTCGCCGACATCGTCGACCAGTTCGTCGCCGCGGAGGCGGTGAGTACCAGCGAGGCACCCGCCGGTTACGTGGCGAGAGCCGTGGAGCCGACGCTCGCCGGAGGCAGGGTGTTGGTTCTGATGGACGAGCTGCCCTGGGGGGTCGACTCACTGATGCAGGTCCTCGACCTCACCGGCGTCGCCTACGACGTCGCCGGCTCGGGTGAGCTGCCCGGGCTCGACCTCGCCGGGTACGAGGCGGTGTTCGTCTCCAACGACCAGCCCCAAAGCTTCTACGACGTGCTGGCCGACGAGGTCGGCGCTCTCGAGGGCTACGCCAGTGGCGGCGGGTACCTCTGGCTGGGAGTGTCGGGCTGGGGATGGAACGAGGGAGAGCCCGACGGGCTCCCACTTCCCGGCGGTGGCTCGGTCAGTGGACCGGACCTCCAGGAGACCAACGAGGTGACCGCACCCGACCACCCGATCGCCGCCGGCCTGCCATCGCCCTTCTTCGGCGGGTTCGCCAGCCACGCCACCGTTGCGGGTCAACCTGAGGGGACGGTGATCGCCGTCACTCCTGCGGGTGACACCACCCTGGTGGAGTACGACCTCGGCTCGGGGCGGGTGCTGGTGGTGACACAACCGGTGGAGTGGGGATGGGCCTACGGCGAGGACACCGGGATCATCCTGGCCAACGGGGTCCCCGAAGCCATCGGGTTCGAGCCGTTCTCCGATGTCGAGTGGGTGTCGGTGACCCCGACCGAGGGCGTGGTGCCGGCGGGCGAGGCGGCGGTGCTGACCGTCAGCGTCGACGCCTCGGGTCTGGAGGCGGGATCGTACGGTGCCACCGTGGTGGTGCTCACCGACGACCCGCTGGCGGCGCGGCTGTACGTGCCGGTGGTGCTGACGGTGACCGAACCCTGAACCGGAAGCGGGGTGAGGAACGATCCGTTCCTCACCCCACCACCCCGGG
>JBHJOH010000036.1:0-3440 GCA_050329955.1 Acidimicrobiia bacterium
CCGGTAGTCGACGGTCGAAGCCGAGAGCTGCCGGCACAACCTGGCGAGACCTTGGTTGACGCGGTCGTCGTTCTCGGCGTAGGCGGCGAAAACGGGGCAGGCAAGGCCCGACATATCGGGCGGGGCGACGCCGTAGACCAGAGCGGCGGCCACCGGGCGCCGCTTCACCGCCACCCGCCATCCCATCTCCGCTCCGAAACACAGCCCCACCAGCACCGGGGCGGCGGTCATGTGGTCGAAGACGTCGAGGAGGTCCCGTTCGTGGGTGTCCTCGGGAATCTGCCGTGTCGTCACCGTGCTCGGGTCGTACCCCGGTTCCATTCGGTGCAGCAGGTCGGGGGCGTGGGTTTCGAATCCCTCGGCGGAGAGGTCGTCCAGCACCGCCATGATGTAGGCGGACAGGCCGCGGTTCTCGTGGATGAACAGGATCGGCGGCCGGCCCGAGGAGTGATCGGGAACCGTCCTCAACACCGGCACACCGCCGGGTGTGTGGTACCAGTTCTGCATGTGAGGAGGCTAGGGAGATGAGGGCAGCGGTTACAGCCGCCGCAGGCGGGCCGATCGGGGTCACGACGGTCGATGACCCCGCGGCCGGCGAGGGCGAGGCGCTGATTGAGGTGCATGCCGTCAGTGTCAACCGGCTCGACCGGGCGGTGTTCGAAGGAGCCGGGATCGGCCGGTTCGCCCGGTTTCCTCTCATCCAGGGCATCGACGCCGCCGGGGTGGCGATGTCGGGAGAGCTTCAGGGTCGCCGGGTGGTGGTGAAGCCTTCAGCCCCGTGCGGGGAGTGCCGCTTCTGTGATCTGGACCGGGACGCCGACTGCACGTCTTCCACCGTGATGGGCATCCACCGATCCGGGGGCTTTGCCGAGTTGGTGGTGGTGCCGTCGCACACGGTCTTCGAGATCCCCGAGGCGCTGTCGTTCGAGGAGGCAGCGGCAGCCGCCCACGTGCATCCTGTGACGTTGCGGATGATCAGGGCGGCCGGGCTCGCCGAAGGTGAGACGGTTCTGGTCACCGGCGCCGCCGGCGCAGTCGGGCTGGCTGCGGTTCAGTTGTCCACGGCACTCGGCGCCAGGGCGATCGGCGTGTGCTCGACCGAGGCCAAGGCCGAGGCGGTGCGGTCCCAGGGTGGGACGGCCGTCGTTGTCGGCGCCGGGGACCTCGAGGCCGAGATCCGTGAGCTCACCGACGGCGCCGGGGTTGACGTGGTGCTCGCCTCCACCGGCAACCCCGAGGTGGTGGCCGTCGCCGCAGCCACCATGGGCAGGGGCGGCCGCTTCGTGGTGGTGGGAACCCACGTCGGGAGTCGGCTCGAGATCGACCTCTCCCGGCTCTACACCATGCGACAGCGCTTTCTCGGATCGGCCGGCTCCGCACTGGCCGACTTCGGCGACGCTTTCGAGCTGATGGACAGGGCCGGGATCCGGCCTGTGCTCGGGGCCGTTCACGGGCTCGATGAGGTGGCGGCGGCGCTCGGTGAGGTGGGGGACCGGTCGAGAATCGGCAAACCGATCATTCGGATTCGTTGAAGGAGCGTGATGACTCGAATCGACATCGACAAGCTGGCGGCCAACGTGACGGAAACCCCCCCGTTGCTGCGCAGCGACCCGACCGCGGGCCATGTCCGCCCCAACGTGAAGACCCGCCTGATCGCCGACGTCCAGGCGCAGTCGGACTTCGTCCAGTACGGCAGGGAGTTCTCGTTCCGCTGCGACGAGTCCGACGATCGCGCCGGCAGGGGTGAGGCTCCCAGCCCGCTCCGTTACTTCCTGTCGGGTCTCGCCTTCTGCCAGCAGGTTTGGTACGCCAAGGGCGCAGCCCTGGTGGGCATCGAGATCGAGGAACTGGAACTCGACGTGCGGACGTACATGGACATGCGGGGCGAGCATCTGATCGACGGCATTCCACCCAACCCGCAGTGGATCGTCATCGAGGCGAGGGTCTCGAGCCCAGGCAGCGGCGACGATGTGTTGGCGATGGTGGACGAGGCCAATGCCCGCTGCCCCGTTTACAGCCTGGTCTCCAAGGCGGTCCCGATTCACGAGCGCATCGTCCACAATGGCAGCGTGCTGCGCGACACGATCCCGGAGGGCCTCGAATCATGAGTGGTGCCCTCGACGGAGTGCGGGTACTCGAGCTGTCCCGCTACATCGCCGCTCCGGTGGCCGGTAAGGCCCTGGGTGAGTTGGGCGCCGACGTCATCAAGATCGAGGATCCCGACAAGGGTGACCCGATGCGCTACTGGCAGTCCGGTGACCGCGCCCACAGCCCTCAGTTCGCCGCCTACAACCGCACCAAGCGCGCCATCACCCTCGACCTCAAGTCGGAGCGGGGGCGGGATGTCTTCCTACGGCTGGCGGACGAAGCCGACGTCGTGCTCGAGAACTTCCGTCCCGGCGTGATGGACCGGTTGGGACTGGGGTGGGATGTGCTGTCGGCCCGCAACCCGGGCCTGGTGTACTGCGCCATCTCGGGGTTCGGCGACGTCGGCCCCTACGTCGACCGGCCCGCTTACGACACGGTGATCTCGGCGATGGGTGGGCTCTACAGCCAGATCCTCGACCCCGAGAAGCCGCAGCCGATGGGCCCGGCGTTCTCCGATCTGCTGGCCGGCACCTTCGCGGTGCAGGCGGTGCTGGCGGCGCTCTACGCCCGGACCCGCACCGGGCGCGGCCAGTTCGCCGACGCCTCCATGCTGCGAGCAGTGATGGGGTTCCTGGTGGAACCCGGTTCGAACCGCCTCGACATGGGCGAGGTGACCCTGCCCTCGACCCGCCAGCGGCGGGCGCAGGCGTACGGCCTGATCGCATCTGACGGGCTGTCGTTCGTGGTGCACATGTCGGTGCCCGAGAAGTTCTGGATCGCCACCACCGACGCCTTCGCCGTGCCCGGGTTGCGGGACGACCCCAGGTTCTCGGATCGAGACGCCCGGCACGACAACTACGACGATCTGGCGGTGGAGCTGAGGAAGGCGGCCATGCGGCGAACCCGGGAGGAGTGGTTCGAGCTGCTGGTGGCCGCCGACATCCCCCATGCACCCATCAACGGGTTCGATCGCATCTTCGACGATCCACAAGTCCAGGCGATGGGTATCGTCGAATCGATCGAAATGCCCGACGGGGAACGCCCGCTCCGCCAGGTCGGCCCGCCGTTCCGACTTTCGGATACGCCGTTGCGGGTCTCCCCGCCGGCTCCGAACCATGGCGAGCACACCGACCAGGTTCTCGCCGGGCTGGGCATCCCAGCCGACGAGATCGCCGCCATGCGAACGGATGGAGTGATATGAGGCTTCCCCCCGACGTCGTTGCCATCGACATTCACACCCATCCCCAGACCGAGGAGTTCCTGGCGGCAATGGGGGCCAGGCGCCGTCAGATGGGCGAGCACTTCGGGAACGAGCGGACCCCGGTCAGCTTCGACGAACAGGCGGAGATGTA
>JBHJOH010000037.1:0-51827 GCA_050329955.1 Acidimicrobiia bacterium
AGGCGTTCCGGGGGCTGCCCTCCGGCCGAAGCCGATTGATCGTGATCGCTGCTGGTCTGATCGTGGCCAGCACCGAACCCGTGATTGCATGGTCGGCGATGTGGAGTGGTTGACCGTCCACTGCGATGACGCCGTCCTCGGCGATACCGGACACCAGGTTCGCTCCAGCCAGGTCGGCGGCGTAACGGGTGCGGGGTCGCAGTCGGATGTCCTCGGCGGTGCCGGACTGGGTCGACGATCCGCCCTCGATGATGTGGATCTCGTCTGCCAGTAGGAACGCCTCGGTGGGGTCGTGGGTGATCAGGACCCGTGGCCCGGGGAAGGCGTCGAGATGTTCCATCAGTACCCGCCGTAGCTCGACCCTGGTGGTCACGTCCAGGGCCGACAGCGGCTCATCCAACAGCAACAGGTCGGGCTCGGTGGCGAGGGCCCGGGCCAACGCCACCCGTTGGGCCTGGCCACCCGACAGCTCACCGGGTCTGCGCTGGGCGCTCCCGGCGAGTCCCAACCGGTCGAGCCAGCTGGTGGCCCGCACCCGCGCCTCGTCGCGTGCCATCCCACGACTGCGCTGACCGAATGCCACGTTCTCGAGGGCGGACAGATGGGGGAACAGCAGGTAGTCCTGGAACACGATGCCCACCCGTCGGCGCTCGGGTGGCACGAACACCCCGGCGACGGGATCGTCCACCACGGTCCCGGCGATGGCGATGCGGCCATCGGTGATGGCCAGCAGCCCGGACAGCGCCATCACCGCTGTCGACTTGCCCGCTCCGTTGGGCCCGAGCAGCGCCACCGTGGTCCCTGGTGCCACCGTGAGCGCCAGGTCGAGGCGAAACGAGCCACGGTCGACCTGCACGAGGGCGTCGAGGCCGTTCATGCGGTTCGCAGCCAGCGGTCCCGCAACCCGACCAGCACCGCCAGTGAGATGGCCACCATCAGCAGGCTGATCGCCACGGCGGTGTCTCGATCGCTCTCGAGCGCCACGAACACGGCCAGGGGCATGGTCTGGGTTCTCCCCTGCAGGTTGCCGGCGAAGGTGATGGTGGCGCCGAACTCACCCAGCGCCCGTGCCCAGGTGAGCACCAGGCCGGCGCCCAGCGAGGGAGCGATCATGGGCAACGTGACCCGGCGCAGCACCGTCCACCGGTCGGCGCCGAGGGCGGCGGCCGCCCCTTCATACCGTTGGTCGAGGTTGCGGAGCGCACCCTCGACCGTGATCACCAGGAACGGCATCGCCACGAAGGTGTTGGCGATCACCACCCCCCAGGTCGAGAACGGCAACACCAGCCCGGTCGCCTGGTTGATCGGCTCGCCGATCAGACCCCGGCGGCCGAGGGCGAAGAGCAGGGCGGCGCCGCCCACCACCGGCGGCAGCACCAGCGGCAGCGTCACCAACGCCCGCACGATCGCCTGGCCCCGGAACTCGACACGCGCCATCAGCCAGGCGAGCGGGACCCCCAGCACGGCGGAGATGGCGGTAGCCGCCAGCGACGTGATGACCGACAGGCGGAGGGAGTCGATGACCACGTCGGTCCCGAGCAGCTCGATCAACCTCGACCAGGGAGCCCTGCTTAGGAGTCCCGCCAACGGGATCACGAACACCGCCAGCCCCGCACCGCCCAGGATGACCAGGGTGATGGGGGGCCGGAAGGTGCCTCGTCTGGCGCGGGTTGAGTCTCGGTTCACGGAGACGAGAAACCATAGGACGAAAGGATGTCCTGTCCCTCCGCCGACAGCACGTACGCCACGAAGGCGGCGGCACCGTCGGGGTTGGGGGCGGAGACCAACGCCGTGATCGGGTAGCGGGCCGCGACGTTGCCGTCGTCCGGAATGGCAACACCTTCCACGGCGCCATCGGTCGACAACACATCGGTGACGTAGGTGATCCCGGCGTCGAGTTCGCCGGCTTCGATCTTGGTGAGCAGGGCGCGTACGTCGGGCTCGTTGGTGTCGATCGCCGGGGCGATTCCGGCGTTGGCGAGTGCTTCCCGGCCGAAGTCGCCGCAGGGGACGTCGTCGGCGCACAGGCCGATCAGCAGGGTTTCGTCGGCGAAGTCCTCGAGGCCGGTGACGCCCGCCGGGTTGCCCGCCGGGACGGCGATCTGGAGGAGGTTGGTGGCGAACACCGCCGGTTCTCCGTCCGCCTCGCCCGCCTCGACCACCTGATCCATGTTCGATGGGTTGGCGGAGGCGAAGACGTCGGCCGGAGCCCCCTCAAGGATCTGCTCGCGCAGCGTCGAGCTGGACCCGAGGTTCAGCACCACGTCGACGCCCGGGTTGGCCTCCTCGAAGGCGGTCTCGATCTCGGCGAAGGCGTCGGTCAGCGAGGCGGCAGCCGAGACGAGCACTTCTCCGGCCGCGTTGTCACTGGCGGCGCACCCGCCGAGTGTCACACCGGCAATCGCCAACGCCACACCCATTCGATGCCACCTCCGCATTCGGTCCTCCTCGTCACATCTACACCCTGTGGCGGCATTCGGCTTGCAGGAACGTGTTCTTGTCCGAGACTAGTAGCGTTGAGACTAGTGGCGCCGATCCGGACGCTTCAACCACGGCGCGGTAGCCTGCTGGGCGATGACCGACCCGGCTCTTTCCCTCACCGAGATGGCCGTGCTGGGTGTGCTTGCCGAGGGTTCGAGTCATGGCTTCGCCATCGCCAAGGCACTCGAGGCGGGCAGCGACATCGGTCGCATCCTCACGGTGCGTCGGCCACTCGTGTACCGGGCACTCGATCGCCTGGTCGAGCTCGGCCTGGCCGAGCCGGTCCACACCGAACCGGGATCCGCCGGTCCCCAGCGGGTGGTGCACCGCACCACCAGGTCGGGTCGGTCCCGGCTTCGCCGCTGGCTCGCCCAACCGGTCGAGCACGTCAGAGACATGCGGATCGAGTTCCTCCTCAAGGTGATGTTGCTCCACCGGTCCGGATCATCGGCGCTCGAGTTGGCGCAACGGCAGATGGATGTGCTCGGTCCCACCATCGAGGCGTTGGAAGCGGTGGAGGGCGATCACGTGGATTCGTGGCGCCGTCACAACGCCTCTGCGGCGTTGGCGTTCCTCGAGGAACTCGCCCTCCGGGGGTGACCATCACCGGCCCGAAGCGCGCAGTGCGTCGCGAATCCGGACCTTGGCGCCGATCGACAGCACCGCCCCCCGGTAGACCCGCGCTCCCAGTCGGATGGCGATCATCGTGGTCAGGATCACCAGTGCTACCGCCACCAGCACCTGCCATCCCGGTACCGTGCCCGTCGCCGCCCGCACCGGCATCACCACCGGAGCGGTGAACGGAAACAACGATCCGATCACCGCCGCCACACCGTCGGGGTTCTCGATGGCCGTGAAGCTCACGAAGTACCCGGGCAGAAGCAGCATCGCCGGCAGCATGGCGGCTCCCTGGCTGTCCTCCTGACGAGTCACCGTTGCGCCGAGCGCGCCGTACAACACGGCGTACAAGCCGAATCCGAGCAGGAACCACAGGACGGTGCGCACCAGGATGCCGGCGCCGAGACGGGGAAGGTCGAGGCCAGGGACGTCGAGCATCACGACGGCGCCGACCAGCGCACCCCCGATCAGGATCAGTTGCACCAGACCCAGCAGCCCGATCCCGATGATCTTTCCGGTCAGGAGCCGCTCCGCCCTCATGCGCGACAACACCACCTCGACCACCCGGCTCTGCTTCTCCTCCATGACCCCCATCAGAATGAACTGGCCGAAGATCAGGATCGCCATGTACATCAGGATCGCCCCGAACTGGGCTCCGATGCTCCGAGCGAGGGCGTCCTCGTCCGGTGGTGACAGCACCACCGTCTCCACGCCCCGGGGAGCCACGATCGACTCGGCCTCCTCCGGGGAGATCCCGATCCGCTCGATCGCCCGGTCGCGGGCGAGTTGGCGGACGGCGGTGTCGACCACGGCGACCAGGCGGTCGTCAACCCGCTCGGCGAACTCGATGGCCATGCCGTCCACCACCAGGGCATCCAGTTCGCCGGCCATGAGGGCATCCTCTGCCGCCTCCCGCCCCGTCATCGCCCTGGTTTCGGCGGGGACGCCGAAGGCGCTCGAGAACACGGCGATCTGCTCCCCGAGACCCTCGCTCTCGCCGACCAGGCCCACCACCGGGGGAGCGGGGTCGCGGATCTCGGAAGCCAGCAGCGGCACCAGTCCGAAGATCGCCGCCACCGTCAGCAGCGTGGTGATCAGGAAGGCCTTGCTACGCGCCCGCTGGACGAAGTCGCGCCGGGCCACCTCATAGATCTGGCGCAGGGGGCTCATCTCTGCACCGCCTCACGAAACAGATCCGACAGGCTCGGTGGCTCGAACACGAGTCGCGTGACCCGTCCCTCGGCACCGGCCGCCCGCACCAGCCCTTCGAGGTCGATATCGGAGGTCACCACGTGACGAAGCCGACCGTTGTGGACTTCGCTCGAGCCATCCGTTGGGGTGGCCGACCACGGGCGATCGTCGACGTCGATCTCGAGGTGGCGCAGCGTCGACGACGAGCGCAGCCGAGCGAGCTCGCCGGCCAGCACCACGGCGCCGTGCTCGATCACCACCACGTCCTGGCACACGTCCTCCACCAGATCGAGCTGGTGGCTGGAGAACAACACCGCCGTGCCCGCCTGGGACAGCTCGACGAGGATCTTCGACATGGTTTCGACCCCGAGGGGGTCGAGACCGGCGAACGGCTCGTCGAGCACCGCCAGTCGCGGGCGGTGGATGAGGGCCGCCACCAACTGAACCCGCTGCTGGTTTCCGTGCGAAAGCAGTTCGAGCTTGGCGTCGGCCCGATCGGCCAAACCCATGCGGTCGAGCCAGTGGCCTGCCTCAGCCTTGGCATCGGATGAGGTCATGCCCGACAGCCGTCCGAAGTAGGCCAGTTGCTCGGCGATCTTCATCTTGGGATACAGACCGCGTTCCTCGGGCATGTACCCGAAGGTGAGGCGTGTCGCCTCGTCGAGCGGTCGTCCGCCCCATGCCACCGACCCGGCGTCGGGTGTGAGAAGGCCGAGCACGCAGCGCATGGCCGTGGTCTTGCCGGCTCCGTTAGGGCCCAGGAAACCGACGATACGTCCCGGATCGACCGCGAAGGTGAGCCCCGCCAAGGCCGTTACCCCGGCGAACGACTTGGCGAGTTCGGTCACCTGCAGCGAATCCGAACGGCTCCCGACAGTCATCTCTCATCCTCGACGCCTCGATCACCGTACGGCCCCGAGCGACTCCGTTGCCAGGGCCGTTCGATGGAGACGAGCCGGGTTGGGCCGGCTGGTTCTTCGAGATGAAGCGGATCCGAAGGCGCTACGCCAACCGGAGTCTGGTGGTGTCAGGTGTTTGGGGGAGATCGATCGGGGTAGGGGTCGGCAGTCGACACATGGGATGACGGAGTGCCGGAGAACGACATCGTGAACGAGAACCGAACCCTGCCGCCCCTGCTCGAGATCTATCTCGATGATCACTGGGCGGTGGCGGGTGCAGGGGCGGCCCTCGCCCGTCGCGTTGCCCGAAACAATGTGAGTACGGTGTGGGCGTCTCGACTGGAGTCGCTCGCCGTCGATATCGAGGCCGATGAACGGGTGCTCACTCTCACTCGGGGTGAGATGGGCCTCGACGGGGGACGCTGGAAGCGCCGGTTCGCCGTATCGGCTGAGGTGGTCGGCCGCCTCAAGCCCAACGGCCGGATCATCTCGTATTCGCCGCTCAGTCGGGTGCTCGAGCTGGAGGGTCTCATCGCCGGTGTGGCGGCGAAGCGGTGCCTGTGGGTGGCGATCTCCCGGGCTCTGGCCACCGGCGGGGCCACGTCCTCCGTCGACTACGCCGAGATGGAGCGGCGCGCCGTGGAACAGTCGAGGGTTCTCGAGGCCCTCCACCACGAGGTGGTGGCGGCGGCATTCGCCGACTCCCGGAGGGGCGCCCGCAGCGAACGGCAGGTCGATGCCTGACCACGCCGACGGCGGTCTCGGCGCTCACGTCGAACACCCGATCGAGGAGTGGACCGATCAGGAGTTGTTGGACCAGCTGGTATATGTCCGCGCCGAGTTCGCCGACATGGAGGCCGGTCAGGACGACACCGCGAGTCCCATGGCCGAGATCGAGGCCGAGATCGTCAGTCGGGGGCTCGGGATACCCGAAGGGGCAGATCTTGCCACCCCGGGTCGCCAGGCTCAGGACCCGAGCGGCGACCCCCAGCGCTGAGGTGGTGTCACCATCCGACCACGAGGATGGCGACATCGTCGCGCTGATCCCGGCGTTGCGCCGCCAGGAGATCGACCAGGCGTTCGCCGTCAGGTGCCCCGGGATTGGGTCGCTCGATCTCCGAAAGCCGAGCGATCGACTCCGCCGGGTCGACGCCGGGAGCCTCGATCAGGCCGTCCGTGTAAATGATGAGCGTGGACCCATGCGCTATCGGGGTGTCGGTGGCCGTCCGCGGCAAACCGGTGTCGAACCCGATGAGCGCATCCGATGGCCCGCCTTCCAGCAGCACCGTGGATCCATCGGGCTGTTTGAGGATCGCCGGGACGTGGCCGGCACTCAACCAGGTGAGCGACCCTTCTTCCGGCGTCCAGACAGCGTAGAAGAGGGTTGCCACCAGGTTCCGATCGGTCACCGCCCGGTCCAGACGTTCGATACCGGCCGGCAGCGAACGGCGGCCCTCCACCGCCTGGCCTCTCATCATGCTCTTTATCAGGACCATCCCCGCCACCGCCTGGGGTCCGTGGCCTACGACGTCGCCCACCCCGAATACCACCTGGCCGTTCGGCAGCGGGTACACCTCCACCCAGTCGCCTCCCGCCCGCGTGTATTCGTCGGCCGCGCGATAGAGGGATTCGATCGTGACGCCCTCGATGGCGGGCAGCGGCTCGTTCACGAACCAGTCCCGAAGACCGTCGACCAGGATCTCGTGCTCGCGCAACGCCCGGATGTGTTCGCGGCTGGCGTCGAATCCCGCCCAGGCGGCCACGAGGGACACCACCGAGGCCAGTCCCAACAGCGCGACGCTCGCCACCAGGTTGCGGCGAGCGACCCGCTCGATCTGCTGAAGGCGGGCCATCTCGGCCTCCTCCACCACCTGCACCACCTGGCTCACCTCTTCCATCTGGGCGGTGGTGGTCGACCTCCACGCCAGCACGTCGCCGTCGGAGGTTCGTTGGCCCCCAGACAGTTCATCGAGCATGGCGTTGGCGGCATCCCGTCGGGGACTGGTGGCGAGCGCCCGCACGATCGGTTCGAGGTCGTCGGTCACGAGTGAAGCGGCGGCGATGATCTCGCGTTGTGCTTCGCTGGCCTGGAGTCGGCTCGTCTGACGGAGGTCCTGGTCGAGTTGGCCGGATCTGATGGCGGCGCCGACCATTCCCCGTCGCTGACCGAGCGCCTCGACGGCACGGACCAGTCGGACGACCGCCGAGCGACTGGCGGCACCTTCGGGGTCGGGCGCCGAAACGGTGACCTCGGTGAGCTGGGAGAGGAGAGTCTCCACGATGTCCGAATAGAGATCGAAGGTCTGGTCGCCCCTGAGACCGGCTTGCTCGCGGGCCTGCTGAAGCCGGCCGGTGAGGTTGGTCTGGGTGGCGCCGAGAGCCGCCAGGGACCGCTCCAAGCGGTCGAGAGCGGCGTCGGTATCGGCGATCGACTGGCGGTACTCCTCGAGAAAGAGGCCGTCACCCTCGGCCATCACCAGTTGTGCCAGCCCACGTTCGCGCTGCACGCGCTCGAGCGCGTCGGTGACGGCGGTGGCGACACTGGCCGCCTGCCGGCCGACCTCGGCGGAGGCCGCCGTGCCGGCGAACTGGCTGACCAGCATCGAACCGAGTGCGACCACACCTGAGAACGCCAGAACGCCGAGCAGCGCGATCGCCCAGGGACCGGGGCCGCGATCGGCCCACGAAGCCGAAGGGGCGGCTCCGTCGACGCCTGAACGAATGGCCGCGCCAGGCCGCCAGGGTCGGTTCATCTTCGATCGAGCCTACACCCGGGGTGCTCCCGAGCGACCTCGGCTCCCTGGCGCCGGCGGTCTATGCTCAGAGCGGTGAAGGTCGCACCGCCCCACGATGGGTCCGGGTGCCAGTGCACGAGGAGGTTGGGGTCGGATGTCTACCAAACTCGACATCTCGGTTGCCTCGGTCGGCGACTGGATGATGGCAACCGTCAGGGGCGAACTCGACATGGCGTCGTCCGCCGACCTGGAGGCGACCTGTCTCGAACTCGACGGCGATGTTGCCGTCGATCTGGCCGGGGTCCAGTTCATCGACTCGAGCGGACTGGCCGCCCTCCTGCGGCTGAGTCACCGGGACGGCCGTTGTGTGCTGCTCAACCCGAGCGATCCGGTGCTCCGACTGTTCGAGATCACCAAGGTGACCAACCGGTTCGACATCCGGGATGCGCTCGCCTGATCGGCGGCCCCGAACCTCCTCCTGCGACGAGCGCCGCCCTTCTTTCG
This sequence comes from Acidimicrobiia bacterium, assembly GCA_050329955.1. Classification (GTDB taxonomy): domain Bacteria; phylum Actinomycetota; class Acidimicrobiia; order Spongiisociales; family ZC4RG35; genus JAOUGY01. The sequence continues at coordinate 8,429 of JBHJOH010000037.1, forward strand.
AAGTCATGTGCCTGTTCGTGAGCGGTGTTCACGATTCGATCCTCCGGTTTCGGGTCCCGGGGGCTACCCACTGGTAGCGGTCCGAAACCGGCAGAAAGCCTGCATGGAATCCGCTGGCGTTGGGTACAGCGGCGCGATGTCACACGAGATGCGCCAAAAACTGGAAGCGGAAATGGAACGGTTGGAGCGGCTGCGGAACGGTCTGTCAGCTGAGCTCGACGAGGCACACGGCGACCCGTCGGTCACCATCATCGACTTCGATCAGCACCCGGGAGACTCGGGGAGTGACGTCCTCGAGGCCGCCGTCGATGTGTCGGTGTTGAGTCAGCTCCAATCGAGACTCGTCGACGTGGAGGCCGCGCTGCACCGGCTGGACAACGGGTCCTACGGGCGTTGCGAGGTCTGCGGCACGCCGATCCATCCGGAACGTCTCGACGCCCGACCCGATGCGCGTCTCTGCAAGGAACACCAGGAGGAGGCGGAACTTGCCGGCCGCATGGAGCGCCTCCGCAGTGAGGTGATCTGAACCAAGACGTGGCCGGGACAGGGAGGGATTGTTTCGCTCCTCGCCCCTGGCCGGCGTCGCCACGGTGCCTATCCGGGGCACTCCTCTGGTACGGCCTGTGCCCGCGAGAGGCCCGGGGACGAACCACCCGGGCCGGAGTCGGCTCTCGGTCGCCTGCCTTGGACCGGGTGACGCCAGACACCGGTACGTCTTTACAGTTCGACCCGTCCGTTCAACGTGACGGTCCGACGTCACCCCTTGACGTCACCCCTTGCTACGTTCGGCGACGGCCTTGGCGAGCTCCTGCTTGGTCATGGACGATCGGCCCTCGATGTCCAGATCAGACGCCTGCTGGTAGAGCTCGTCGCGGCTCTGCAGCTGCGCCATCTGTTGGAGCTTGGTAGCTTCCAGCTCCACTCCCAGGGCTTCGAGCGCCTGGGTGTCGAGCAGATTGGCGACGTCTGGGAACATCTCGTCCTCCTCCTCGCCGGCATGATGCTCCACGTTCTCGATGAGCACCGTCATCTTGGCGGCGAAGGCGTCGTCGGAGGGGTCGAGTCTGCGGATCTCGGCCATGAGGACATCGACGACATGGTGCTCTTCCAGACTCTCGTCGGTGAGCTCGTTCAGCTCGCCGCCGCCGGCCTCGCGCACAGCCGGATAGAACACCTCCTCCTCGATGGCAGTGTGAACCTCGAGCTCGGTGAACACCTCTTCGCTGATACGCCCCATCGCCTCGTAGTCGTCGGACTCGTGAGCGGTGCGGAATTGTTCGAACATCTGTCGGACCAGGTCGTGGTCGGCCTTGAGCAGTTGCAGTGCGTTCATCGGTGTGTCCTTTTGTGGTTGTTGGAGCGTCTTCTGTGCCAGCCGTTTCGGTCTGGCGTCAGTCCGAGGGGGGAAGCTCGGCGACCATGGAGGAGCTCACCCTGAGCTCGACGTGGTCCGGCCCCCAGGTGCGTACCCATGAGGCGGGGAGAGTCCGGCGGGTGGCCCCGAGGAATCCCTTACCCACCACGATCCCGGTGAGCCGTTCGTAGGCGCCGCCGGTGGTGAGGCTCTCGAGCGTCCCGATCGATTCGCCGTCAGAGCCCACCACTTCGGTGCCGGGCTGAACTGCCATCGTGTCGTCGGGGATGTTCTCTGCCACCCGATTGCGGTAGATGGGTCCCCACCCCAGGGCGCCGACGGGGTATCCGGCTGTTGTGCCGTACCAGAAGAGGGGGGCCTCATGGCCCGGATAACCCTGCCCGGTTCGTTCGTCGAGGGGCACGGTGTACTCCACTTCGAAGGGTGGGAAGTCGTCGTGGTCGAGGCCCGGCGCCACGGTGAGGGTGCCGTCGGAGTCGGTGAGGGCTTCGACGTCGACAATGCGCTCGTCCTTGAACACCCAGCCGCTGCCGATCACCACGTGGGTCACCCCCCCGGATACCGGATCCACCACCACGCGGGTGACGTCTCCGACCTTCTCGCCGGCGGAGAACACGCCCGTTCCTCTTTTCAGTTCCATGTCAACTCCCGATATGTGTCATGTGGCGGCATTCCCCGACGAAGCCGTGCACTCGGCGTGGCCGCACTTGCACGGCTCGTCGGGGTCGCCGATGCTCTGTCTGCAGGTGGGAGCGCAGTGGGCGTCGACGGTGTCGCAGCTACAGGGTGGGTGAGCGCAGCGCACGATCGCCTATACGGTCGTGCGGCGGCCGGTGAACAACGAGATCGCCAGCAGCACCAACCCGATGATGATGAGCCATCGCAGAGCTTCCACGAACAGCCCAACCCCACCGAGCACGATCGCCAGCACGAGCAGGAGTATCGCCCAGCCCGCCATCAGGCCGTCTCCCTATCTCTCAGCGCTTTCACCTCGTCGTGAGCCGCCTCGATGGCGATGGCCTGTTCGGCGACCACGGCCCGAATGTGAGGCGGCAGATCCGCGGCCAGGGCGTCCCGGTACTGACGGGTGGCGGCATCCTCACCGGTCTCGGCTGCCCCCAGCACCGCCCCGGCCTCGTTTGACGAGAGGGCGTCCTTGAGGGCGATCCAGCCACGGTGCATCGAGGCGGCCAGCGAGCCGTCCTCGTCGATCGTGATTCCCTCACCCGCTGCCAACGACCGCAGCTCCGCTGAGTAGCGGGTCCGCTGGTTGGAAAATGCTCTCATTCGCTCCGCCAGGTCCGGGCGCTCCGCCTCGGCCAGCTTGTCGGCGGTTTGTTCGAATCCCTTGCGACCGTCCTCGAGTGTTTCGATCAGATCCTCGAGAACACTCCCGATGGAGTCGGTGTCCATTGCAGTCATGATGATTCCTTCCCGGGCAACCCATATGAGTGCCCTACGTAGGCTGCGACTACCCGAAGCAGTCTCGGTTCACACCCGGATCTGGGGTACGGAACGGAAGTCCGGCAATGTGTCCGCCCGGTTCGTCCTGTCGCCGGTCGGCTGAGCCGAGGAAAAGGCGGACAGGCGGTCGCATCGTCGAAGACGCGGACCAGTGCCTGGGTCAGCTCAGAGCGTGGGGGCCACCACACGACCGGCGCGGAGGATCGCTGCCGTGACCGCCTCGCCTCGCCGTCCATCGCTGAGCATGGCGTAACCCATCTGACGGCGGGTGGCCCGGTCGGGCTCGACGACCACGACGTCGATGCCGGCGTCGTCGAGGTTCCGGACCTCATGGTCGAGGTGACGCTGTGCCAGGCGGAGCATCGGACTCATCGGATGGGCCATCCAATTGGGGCCGGTCATCGGCGATGAGATGATCGCCAGGTCCACCCCCGAGCCCACCAGCCCCAGCGCCGCAGCTGATGCCGCGGCGATGTCCGGTCGGCGTCTCAGTTGTTGGGTGGGGCCGCACTGATGTCGCCGAGGGCGGAGTGCGGGTCCCGCTCGATGGCCAGGTCGCCCAGCGAGATGATCCCGACCGGCTCGTCTCCCTCCACCACCGGGATGCGGCGCAGTGCGTGCTCACGCATGAGGGCAACGACCTCGTCCCCGGAAGCGTCGGGGCCCACGGTCTGAAGTGAATGACTGCACGCCTCATCCACCGGCGTCTGGGTCACGTCCATACCCTCGGCGACGCCCTTCACGGTGATGTCGCGGTCGGTGACGATCCCACAGATGCCGCCACCCGGCTTCATCACGATGAGGCTTCCGACATCGTGATCGCGCATCAGGCGAGCTGCGTCCACCAGCGCCTGGTCGGACGTGACGGTCTGTGGGTCCGGTGTCATCAGCTCCCGTATGCTGGTTGCCATTGCTGTCTCCTCTTCGACGGACAGGGTGTGTACCCGTCGCCTGGGAGCCCAAACCGGTGTTGTCGGCGCCAGCGCTGCCGCCAACCGCCAGGCCGTCCACGCCATTCCGAGCCCGGCGACGGTTGCCACCACCACGAGCACCCGGATGGCCGGGATCGCCGCCGCCCACTGCGGCGCGCCACCGGTTCCACCCCCCACCCCGGCGCGGGCCTGCACGACCACCTGCCGGTAGGTGTCAAGGAGGAGGGAGGCGGATTCCAGATCGTCGCGGGTGTCGGCGATCGAGGCGGTCACGGTGTCGAGATCGCCGGTGACATCGACGACCCGATCCGACAGGCGGCTCAGGCTCTCACCCTGGGCGGACAACTCCTCGGGGATCCCGTCGAGCCCGGCCGCCAGCTGCCGGAGGCCATCATCGAGCGGTACCTCGGGGTCGTAGCCCACCCCCACGAACGACAGAGCCCTCAGGGTGTCATCCATGACAGAGGCGGCTTCGATCATTGCCGGTAGCGATGCCTCGATGGCGGCGATCGACCTCGACAGCTGATCCCCGGTGAGCTCCGAGACCTCGTCGATCATCACAGCCGCCTCCTCCCCCGACGTGGTCAGCCCGGGACCCACCCGGGTCAGGCCGTCGAGGCTCTCGAGCACGGTCGACGACAGCTGGGAAGCGGAGTCGATGGTCTGGTCGGCGGCATCGAGGGCGGCGATCGAAGCTCCGGCGGCGGAGCGAAGCCGCTCGAGACCGGACGCCGTCCACCACCCTGCGATCGCCAGCGTCACCACGAAGAGGGCCATCGTCAACGACATGAGGCGCAGCAAACTCGGTATACGGTTGGGCACGGTCCATTCTTCCCACCGAGTCCGATGCTGAAACGGGCCCGGTCGACTGCGGACACGTTTGACCGGACTTGCCATCGGGAAGATGGATCCCATGTCTTTGGCCATCGACGTCCGCAATGTCAGCAAGCTGTTCGCCGAGAACGTCGGGGTCAAAGACTTCGACCTGCAGGTGGAGGAGGGAACCATCCTGGGGCTCGTCGGCCCGAGCGGTTCCGGCAAGACCACCGCGGTCCGCCTCCTCACCGGGCTGCTCAGACCGGGCGTGGGTGAACTCACGGTGCTCGGCGAACGCCCTCGAGCTTTCTCGGCTGCCACCCGGGCGGCCATCGGATATCTGCCCCAGACCTCGGTCATGTATCCCAACCTGAGCATCGCCGAGAATCTGAACTTCGCCGCCGCCATCTACGGCATCCCCGCCTCCGAGCGGAGTGAGCGCCGTCGTCGTGTCCTGGAGTGGCTGGGGCTGGACGACGCCGCCGATCGGCGTCTCGAGGACGCCTCCGGTGGCATGAAGCGCCGCGTCGGTCTGGCAGTGGCGATGATGCACGACCCCCGGTTGATGTTCCTCGACGAGCCCACGGCTGGCCTCGATCCCATTCTGCGTCAGTCGCTGTGGGAGAGGTTCAGCCAGCTCCGCGACGAGGGGAAAACCCTCGTCATAACCACCCAGTACGTCGGTGAGGCGGCATTCTGCGACGACATCGTGATGTTGACCGAGGGCGTCGTCGTTGCCAGAGGGGCACCGAACGAGCTCAGGAGGGCAGCCTTTGGGGGAGACCTGGTCGAGGTTGTGTTCTCCGAGCCTTTCGCGGCAGTGGCGCTCGACGCCATCGCCCACGACGTCGGTGCAACCGGCGCACGCCGGGTCGACGCCGTGACGGTTCGCTTCACGGTGGAGGATGCCTCCCGAACCCTCGCCGGCATGACCGAGGCGGCCGCCACCGCCGGGTTGGATGTGACCGAGGCGGCGGCGGTGGTGCCCACCTTCGACGAGGTGTTCGTGCGGCTCGTCGACGCGCAGAGCGAACGATCGTGATCGCACGACTCAGATTCCATGTCGGAGCCGTGGTGGCGTTCGCCGTCAAGGAACTTCGCGAGGTCATCCGACAACCCACCCTGGTCATGACGCTCATCGTCGGACCGTTCCTGGTGTTGGCGATCTTCGGTCTGGGTTTCCGGGACCGCCCCGCTCCGCTCAAGACGGTGATGGTGTTTCCCATCGACAGTGAGCTGGCCATGCGGGCCGGGGAACTGCAGGAGGCGCTGGAACCGGCCATCGATCTGGTGGCGGTGACCGACGATCGCGAGGAGGCGATGCGGAGCCTCGAATCCGGCGAGGTCGATCTGGTGGTGGTGGCCCCGAGTGACGCCGTCGACACGGTCCGTGGTGGTGATTCGGCTGTCGTCGAGGTGGTTCACGACGAGCTCGACCCGTGGGACAGAGCGTATATCGCCATCTTCTCTCGCGCATCCATCGACGAGCTGAACCGGACGGTGTTGGAGGAGGTGGCCCGTATCGGCCAGGATCGAGTCGACCAGTACGATGACGCTCTACCCGCCGCCCGCAGCAGCGCCGAAGGCATGTCCGAGGCGCTCCGGACAGGCGACCAGGTGCAGGCTCGCCTCGCCCAACTCGAGTTGACCCGCTCGTTGCAGATCGCCGAGGATCAGATCGGAGGCGGCGCCGACTACTACCAGGCGGTGGGAATCGGCGGCACCGGCTACGCCGAGCAGCTGCGTGACACCCGCGCCAACGTCGACTCCATCGACCCGGCCGACGCCAGATCGATCGAACGGGCAGAGGCGATCGAGACCACCCTGGTCGAGCTCGAAGCTCAGCTCTCGGAGGTGAAGCGGCTCTCACCCGAGGTGATCGTGAGACCGTTCGTGCCAGCGGTGTCACCGCTGCACGTCGACGAGATGAGCCCAACCGCCTTCTACGCCCCCGGTGTGCTGGTCGTGATCATCCAGCACCTGTCTGTCACCTTCGGAGCCCTGTCGATCGTGCGGGAACGAGAACTCGGCATCACCGAGCTGTTCAAGATCTCCCCGGTCCGGATGAGTCACATCGTGATCGGAAAGGTCACCGGCTACTTCCTGTTGGCGGCCGGGATCGGCGCCGTCACCGCGGCACTGGTGGTGTTCGCCTTCGACGTGCCGATGCTCGGGTCGTGGGGGTGGCTGGCGGCCGTGCTCGCCATGCTCATCGCAGCCTCGCTCGGCCTCGGCTTCGTGATCGCCGCCGTGTCGAGCTCGGACGGCCAGGCCGTCCAGTTCTCGATGCTGACCCTGCTGTTCACCATCTTCTTCAGCGGGTTCGTGATCTCGCTGGAACGCCTCGCCGCCTTCGTCCGCCCGCTGGCCTACGCAGTGCCTTCGACCGCCGGAGTGCAGACGCTGCATGACGTTATGTTCCGCGGCCAGCCGCCCCGGGCCTGGCTGGTGGCCTTGGTGGCGGCCTACGCCATCATTGCGCTGACCGGCTCGATCTGGGTACTCCACAAGCGGCTGGACATCTGAGCGTCCTCGCCCCCACCTTTTGCACATTGTGCAGAACGCACGCGTTTCGCTCACCTTTTGCACATTGTGCAGAACGCACGCGTTAGGCCCACCTTTTGCACATTGTGCAGAACGCACGCGTTTCACCCACCTTTTGCACATTGTGCAAAAGGTGAGCGGTTGGCCCGTTGACCCCGCCGCCGAGATGCGGTGAGCAAGCGGTGTCGGCGATGAACGTGGCGACACGCCCGGGTTTTGTGATGGGATCGGCGGGTAGGCGAGGGCTGGGACATCCGTCCCGACACTCCCTACACCATGAGGTGAAACCATGATACGCACAACCTTCGCCGCAGGCGTCGCCGCCTTGTCGCTGGCGGCGTGTTCCGGGGCCGCTGGCACCGAAACCACGGGGCCAATCGACCTGAGTCCCGAGACGTTCGCCTCGGTCACCACGGTCGCCCCGGTCACTCCGGAGGGCGACGTCGAGGATGTGCTGGCCGACCTGCAGACCCGCTTCGCCGATTTCGGCGCCCGGATCGAAGCCTCAGGGGCGGAAGCCGAGTTGAACGAGGCGTGGAACGAGGCGCAGGCGGTCATCCTCGAAGCACTCACCACGATCCAGTCGGGCGAAATGATGGACATGAGCACCATCGAGTCCACCCTCGACGACTTCGAGCAGGCGGTCCCGACCACCGAGACCGAGGTGATGACGGCTTGGCAGGAGCTGCGCTCCACCCTGGAAGAGGCGATCCAAACCGCCAACGCCGGCTGACGTCGGGGGAACCGGTTTGGGGGGCGGGCCCTCCGGGTAGCCGCGTGTCAGGGGATTGCACAGGGAGCAAGCAAGGAGGACGCATGTACATCGGAATCGGGACACTCATCCTGATCATCCTGATCCTCATCCTGGTCTTCTGACCGGATTCCACGCAAAGGAGCAGCATGACATCACGTACGCAGATCAGAGGGGCCGAGACGGACATGTCGGGGGTGAGAGAACGTTTCGGCGGGATCGATACCCCGGCGGCGCTGGCCGGGATGTTCACCGGACTGGGGGTGCTGGTGTTCCTCGGAGCGCTCATCACCGCCGGAGCCGGAGGGCTGGAGTACCAGGTGAACGCCATCGACCTCGAAGGCAACTTCCAGGAGGTGGCGGTGGTGGGCGCCATCGTGGCCGCCCTGGTCGTGTTCGTCTCGTTCCTGGCGGGCGGTTGGGCGGCAGGCCGAATGGCCCGCTACGACGGGGGCATGAACGGGTTGGGTGCCGGCCTGTGGTTCATCTTCCTGGTGGCGGTGTTCGGGGCGCTCGGAGCCTGGGTGGGCACCGAGTACAACGCCTTCCAACGGGCCGGGCTACCGGACTGGTTTTCCCAGTTCCGTGGAGATGACGTCACTGCCGCGGCCATCATCTGGGGCCTCATCTCGGTAGCACTGGTGCTCGGCGGGGGCTACCTGGGCGGGAAGCTTGGCGAGGCCTATCACCACAAGGTCGACGCGGCCCTGGCGGATCGTGCCGCCGGAGCGGCTCCTCCCGCCAGATGAGGTAGCCACACCAACCAACCGCACCAAACCAACGACGCAGACGAGACGGCCAAGCCGCCGGGTCAATGCCCGGCGGCTTCGTCGTCGGCTGGGTGGGCATCGTTCACTGGCTCCTGGGCCGCCTCCACCCCCTGTACCAGCGACGTGAACGTGCTGGCGGGGTTCTCGGCGATCTCCTGGCGAACGGCAACGGCCACGGCGACTGCTGGGACGGACAGGAAGGCGCCGGCGATTCCGAAGGCGAAGCCGCCAACGGCCACCGCCAGCAGGACCACGAGCGGGTGCATCACCAGCGTGCGACCGAACACGATCGGCAACACCAGATCGCCCTCAAGTTGTTGGACGGCGGTGATGATGGCCAGAACGATGAGAGCTTCGGTGATACCACCGTTGACGAAGGCAACGGCCACTGCCGCCAATCCCGCCACCCAGGCTCCCACCAGCGGAAAGAACGCTCCGAAGAAGGTGAGGATGGCGAGCGGGATCACCATGGGCACTCCCACGATCAGCAACCCGATGCCGATCACGGCGGCATCGACCAGACCGACGAGGGCGAGGCCCCGGACGTAATGGCCCAACGTGCGCCAGGCCACGTCGATGCCCTTCCCGGTTGCGATGGCGCGACGTTCCGACATCCGCGCCAGCAGACCGTTGGTCATCGCTGGGCCGTCCTTGAGGATGAAGAACGTGGAGATCAGCATCACGAACAGGCCGGTAACGATCTCGACGACTGCCGTTGCCCCACCCAACAGACCCGACGTGAAGCCGCCCCCTTCGTTGAAGCGCTCCACCAGCCCCGACCAGTAGGCATCGATCTGAGAGGGCGACAGGCCGAGTGGACCGTTGGTGAGCCAGGTCCGTACCGCGCCGGCTGCCGAGCCGACATCTGCTGCGATGGGTCCCATCTGCTCGACGAGGGGCGGGACGATGACGGTGCCGCCGAGGGCCAGCACCACCAGGAACGTCATCAGGACCAGCGCGGTTGCAGGCATCGGGCGCCACCCTCGGCGCTCGAGTCGTCGGACGGGACTCCACAACACCGCTGCGGGGAACAGGGCGAGTACGACGGCGAGCACCACCACGCTCACCTGGCGCAGGATCTGGAACCCGAAGTACACGAGCGCCCCCATCGCCAGGAGGCGCCAGGCGGCACCACCGCCCCGAACGATCCAGTCGGGCAGCCGCGGGGAAGCGTCGTTCACGTTTAGCTGATACCCATTCTCTGTTTGTGCCAAACCGGGTGCGTTGGGGCCAACCGCCCTAGCGAACGCCTTCCCGCCGGCCGTACGGTGGCGACACATCTGTGGAGGAGTACATGCAAACCCATACCCAGCCGGGATCGGTCGTCGTCGATCCCACCGAGAACCTGACCAGCGCCTTGTGGGAGGCAGAGCGATCTCAACCTGATCTGGCCATCCTGGCCCACCGCGTGGGTGACACGTTCATCGACGTCACCTTCGCCGGGATGGCATCGCAGGTCCGGCGTATCGCGGCGGGTCTCATGGCGCTCGGCGTCCAGCCGGGAGATCGGGTGGCCGTCTTCTCGCCGACCAGGATCGAGTTCACGTTGATCGACTACGCCGTGTGGGCGGCTGGTGCGGCAACGGTGACCATCTATGAAACCTCGGCTCCCGAGCAGGTGGGCTGGATCGTCACCGACTCCGGAGCCCGGGTGATCATCTGCGCCGACGCCCATCTCGAGTCGGTCTACCGGGCGGCCGGAGCGGCATGTGAGCATGTGCTGACCCTCGATGACGGGGGCTTGGACCACCTGCTGGCGACGGGTGCGGCCATCACCGATGAGGAGGTCATCCAGCGGGCCGCATCGGTGGCCGGTACCGACCTGGCGTCGCTGGTCTATACATCCGGCACCACCGGCAAGCCCAAGGGCTGCGAGCTGACGGTTGGCTCGTTCGTGTGGGAGAGCCGCCAGGTGGCTGCCGAGATCGGTGACGTCCTCCACGAGGGGGCGGTGACGCTCATGTTCCTACCGCTCGCCCACATCTTCGCCAGGGTTGCGCAGGTGGCGTCGATCATGAACCGCTCGAAGATCGCCTACTCGACCGGCATCCCCAACCTGATGGAGGAGCTGGCGATCGTGCAGCCCACCTGGCTGTTCGCGGTGCCGCGGGTGTTCGAGAAGGTCTACAACTCGGCGCGGTCGAAGGCCGATGCCGAAGGCAAGGCGCGAATCTTCGATCTGGCGGCGCGAGTGGCGGGTGACTACTCGCGTCACTCGGGCGAGGGCCGCGTGCCGCTGGGGACCCGACTCGGCCACGCCGTCTTCGATCGGCTGGTCTACGCCAAGTTGCGCCATGCTCTGGGCGGGCGGCTCCGCTACGCCGTGAGTGGGGGCGCCGCACTCGGCGAGCGGCTCGGACACTTCTTCAATGGCATCGGCATCACCGTGCTCGAGGGCTACGGGCTCACCGAGAACGTGGCGGTGGCGGCGTTCAACCGCCCCGGAGCGGTGAAAATCGGCACGGTCGGCTGTCCCGTTGCGGGCAGCACCATCGGGATCGCCGACGACGGCGAGATCCTGGTGGCCGGTCCGCACGTGTTCCGCGGGTACTGGAACAACCCGGCGGCAACCGCCGAGGCAATCGACCCGGAGGGCTGGTTGCGCACCGGCGACATCGGAGCCGTCGATGAAGACGGCTACGTGCGCATCACCGGACGGAAGAAGGAACTGCTGGTGACAGCCGGTGGCAAGAATGTGGCGCCCGCCCCGCTGGAAGACCGGCTCCGCGCTCATCCGCTGCTGAGCCAGGTGATGGTGGTGGGTGACGGCAAGCCCTATGTGGGGGCGCTGGTGACGCTCGATCCGGAGCAGGCCGCCATGTGGGCGGCGGCGCACGGGAAGGCATGGTCGCTGGAGGCGCTACCGCACGACCACGATCTCATCGCCGAGATTCAGCAGGCGGTGGACGAGGTCAATGGCTCGGTCTCGAAGGCGGAGTCGATTCGCCGCTTCGTGATCCTGGATGCCGATTTCACGATCGAGGAGGGGGAGATGACCCCAACTCTCAAGGTGCGTCGCAACGTCGTGGCGGAGCACTTCTCCGGGGAGATCGAGCGGCTCTACCAGTCGTGACCCGCGCTCAGCCCAGGAGAAGACCGGCGGCACCACCGGCCAGGATCAACCAGGCGGAGTTGAGCCTGGTGCGCAGCAGCAGCACCAGTGAGACCACCGCCAGCGTGACCGTCACGGGGCCGGTCAGCGCCTCGTCGGCCAGTTCGACCAGTACGCCGGCCATGAGCCCGATCGCCGAGGCGTTCACCCCGTCGAGCAGGGCTGCGCTCCAGGTCCAGCGGCGGACGTGGGGCAGCACCCTGGTCAGGGCTGCGACAAACACGAACCCGGGGGCGAAGATGGCGATCGTTGCCAGCACCGCGCCGGGGAAGCCTGCCACCAGATAGCCGACGAAGGTGGCCGTAGTGAACACCGGTCCCGGTGTGAACTGGCCGATCGCCACCGCATCGAGCAGCTGCTGGTCGGTGAGCACCCCTAGGCGATCCACGAAGTCGGCACGCAGAAAGGCGAGTAGCACGTAGCCGCTGCCGTACAGCACCGCCCCGATCTTGAGGAAGGTGGCGAACAGGTGGCCGAGGTCCATTCCACTCGCAGTCGCCGCTTCCACCGCCAGCGGGGGCGCGATCAAGGAAGGGTTCACCCGGGGTAGGCGTGACTGGCGGGCCAGGAACACCACGGCGGCTCCGCCGAACAGGATGGCGATTTCGTTGAACCCGGTCAGATAGGTGGTGGCGGCCACCACCGCCACGATGATCGGGAGCGGACTTCGAAGAGTGGACAGTCCGAGTCGGGCCACCGCCGTCGCCACGATGGCGGCCACCACCGGCTTGATGCCATCGAGCAGCGCTTCGCCGGTGGGGGTGGTGCCGTACTCCACGTAGGCGACGGACAGCGCCGCCACCATGATGGCGGCCGGGAGGATGAACGAGGCGCCCGCCAGGATCAGCCCCCGCCAGCCGGCCCGATGGTGGCCGACGTGCATCGTCATCTCGGTGGAGTTGGGACCCGGGATCAGGTTGGTTGCCCCGATCAGGTCCACGAACTGGTCGTTGGTCATCCACTGGCGCTGTTCCACGACTTCGCGGTGCATCATGGCGATGTGGGCGGCGGGACCCCCGAAGGCGGTCACTCCCAGCCGCGTGAACATGCGGGCCAGTTCGACGAGTCGGTTGGGCTGGTCGTCGGCCACTATCCCTCTCAGGGAGCTTTGGCTGCGTCCGGGCCCATTGTGCCACCGTCGTCGTCGTCGACGTAGGCGTTGAGCTCGGGGATCTTCCTGGCAATGAACAAGGCGCCGACGACCACGGCGACGCCCCCGGACACAACCGAGAAGGGGGTGTTGATGAGCGATGCCATCGTCCCCGCCCGGAAGTCGCCCAAGCGGGGTCCGCCACTCGAGACACCAACGTGGATCGAGCTGAGTCGACCTCGCAGGTTGTCGGGCGCGGCCAACTGGAGGATCGTGTTGCGGAACACCGCCGATATGACGTCGGCGCCACCGCCGATGGCCAGAAACAACAGGACGAGCGGCAGCGACCGGCTCAGCCCGAAAGCCGCCACGCTGGCGCCCCAGACGATGACGGCGATGATCACCGCCCGGCCCTGACGCTTGACCGATCCCACCCACCCCGAGGTGAAGGCGGCGGCGAGGGCACCGGCACCGGGGGCGGCGTAGAGGAGGCCGACAGTGGTTGCGTCGCCGCCCAGCACCACAGTTCCGATGGCGGGGAACAGGGCGGTCGGCATCCCCAACACCATGGCGTTGATGTCCATGTAGAAGTTGGCCTGGAGAAGCTTGCGATGGCGGAGGAAGACCCACCCTTCCTTGATCGATTCCAAGCCGAACTGACGGGCGCCACCCTCGGCAGGCCGGCGGGAGATCTTGAGCATCAGCATCGCCCCGATCCCGAAGGCAACCGCTTCGACGACGTAGGTGGCCGTGAAGCCCCCGGTGGCGATGATGGCGCCGCCGATCGCCGGGCCGACCATCTTGGAGACGTTCTCGAGCGTTTGGGTGAGGGCGGTGGCCGAGGGGAGCAGTTTGCGGCCCACGATGCCCGCCACCAGGGCGGAGCGGGTCGGGTAGTCGAGTGTGGCGAGGCCGGCGTTGAGGGCGCTGAGGGCGAAGATCGCCCACACCGCCGGCTCGTCGAGGGCGGCGTTGTAGGCGAGGCCGACCGCAGTCAAGCCGGTCGTCAGCTGGGCGAAGATCAACAGGGTGCGTCGGTCCATGGCGTCGACGACCGCCCCACCGATCCCTGATGCCAGCAGGAGCGGCCCCAACTGGATCAGGCCGAGCAGCCCGACCAGGAAGGTCGATCCGGTGAGTTCGAACACCTGGAACGGCACCGCCACGACCGTCAGCTGGCGACCGATACCCGCCAACGCCAGCCCGGCGTAGAGCCAGCGGAACTCGTCGCTCTCACGCAGCGGGGTCACGTCGACGATGAATTTGGGACGGCCGGCCATGCACACCTACTGCGGGGACCGAAGGGAAGGTACCAGCTCTGCATTGTGCAGAATGCATGATGAGGTAGCCCCCTCTCCGTTCTGACCCCAGAACGAGGTGTTGGACGCTCTCAGAGGTAGGCGTCCTCGGTGGGTTGGCCGTCGATGCGGCGGATCGCCGCCGGAATGTCGGGGACCATGCGGTCCGCCAGCACCGGGGCGGCATGGGAGCGGCCGATCAGGTCCCGGACCGGGCCGCGCACGGTGGCCAGGGCGAGGCCAATCCCGGCGATGGCGAGGTCCTCGGCGAGGCGCTCCAGCACGTGCACCCCGTCGGCGTCGAGGTCGACCATCGCCGAGGCGTCCACCACCACCATGCGGGTGTCGGGTCGCCCTGTCAGCATCAGGTCGATTCGGTCGCGCACGGCCTGGGCGCTGGCATAGAACAACGGGCCGTCGACGCGCAGGATCAGCAGTCGGGGGTCGAGCTCGACGTCGTAGCGGAGCCGGTTGCGGTAGGCGCCGGTGCCGGGCATCAGTCCCAGCTCGGCGATGTGCGGCTGGGAGGAACGGGCCAGAAACACCGCGATCGACGCCGCCACACCGACCATCAGCCCGATCTCGACCGACATCACCAGTGTGGCGAGGAAGGTGACCACCAGCACGGCGCCGTCCCACGGTCGGTACCCGAACAGGTCGGTCGCTCCGCCGACGTCCACCAGTCGCAGCACCGCGGCGACGACGACCGCCGCCAGCACCGCCTTGGGCAGGGACGTGAAGAGCGGGGTGAGGAACGTCACCGTCAGGGCGAGGGAGGCCGCCGTCACCAACGACGACACCGTGGTGCGTGACCCTGCCTCGTGGTTGACGGCTGTGCGGGAGAGCCCGCCCGCCACCGGGAAGGCCGAGAAGATGCCCGCTGCCAGGTTGGCGGCGCCCACCGCCACCAACTCCTGGTTGGGCGAAACCGACTGGCGGGTGCGGGCGGCGATCGCCTTGGAGATCCCGATGCCTTCGGCGTAGCCGATGATGGCGATGGTGAAGGCCGCCGGCGCCAGGGCGGCCAACGACTCGAACGCCGGGAGCGACGGGCTCGACAAGCCCCGGGGGACCTCGCCCAACACCGAGACGCCCCGGTCGGCCAGGCCAAGTGCCCAGGTGGCGGCGGTGGCGATGACCACCACCAGCAGCGGGCCCGGGAGACGCTTGCCGAACCGGCGCATCATCAGGAGCGCCACCAACGCTCCCACCCCGACCACGGTGCTGGCGACATCGGGTGAGTCGATGGCACCGCCGATGGCGGCCACCTGGGCGAGGAAGCTCTCGCTGCGTTCGACTTCGAGGCCCAGCAACGACGGTATCTGGCTGACGGCGATGACGATGGCGGCCGCCGACGTGAACCCCGAGATCACCCCGTGCGACAGGAAGCTCACCAGCCTGCCCGCTCGAATCGCTCCCAGTAGCACCTGGATCGCTCCCACCATCAGGGCGAGCGTGGCGGCCAAGGTGGCGTGCCGCATCGGGTCGTCGTTCGCCAGCGGGGCCAGGGCGGCGGCGGTCAGCAGCGAGATGATCGCCACCGGTCCCACCGCCAGCGAGCCGGAGGTGCCGAGCACGGCGTAGACGGCCAGCGGGACGATGGCAGCGTACAGCCCCGACACCGGCGGCATCCCGGCCAGCACGGCGTAGGCCATCGCCTGTGGCACCAGCATGACCGCAACGGTGAGACCGGCGATCAGGTCGGCTCGGAAGGTGTCGCGGCGGTACCCGCGCAACGTCGAGACCAGCGGAAGCATCGCCCCGACATGATATCGGGACGATGCTCCCCGGATCTGGCCTCCCCTCACCGGTCTCCCCTCAGCGACCGATCGCCTGGAGGGGGGCGTCGCAGGGCGCCTCCCACACGGCGGAGGCCTGGCGGGCCTCGGTGTAGCCGCCGGCCGAGAGGACCCGGACGTCGAGGCCGTGGCGGCGCAGCAACCCACCGGCGATCATCGCCCGGTATCCGGAGGCGCACATGAGCCACACCGGTCGATCGGCGTCGATCCCGGTCGGCACTCCGGCCACCATCTCGGGAACGTAGACGTGGCGGGTGGCCTCGAAGTGGCCTTCGTCCCACTCGACTGGAGCACGGACATCGAGCACCTGTTCGCCCGACTCGATCGCTCCGTACAGCTCGGAGGCCGACACCGTGGTGAGGTGATCGACCGGGTGGCCCTCCAGCACCCAGCGGTCGAGGCTGCGCAGGATGCCGGCCACCAAGTCGAAGCCGATCCTCTGCAGCTGCACGATCGCCTCGTCGGCGTCCTGGTCGGCGTCGAGCACCAGCACGGTGGGGGAGTTGAAGGGTTCGAGCCACCCCACCCAGGTGCCGAAGTCGTCGCGCAGCTCCACACCGAGAGAACCCGGGATGTGGCCATCGGCGAAGGAGTCCCGCGGTCGGGCGTCCACCACCCGGGCGCCCTCCTCCTGCATGCGGCGCACGTCGTGGGGGGTCAGTTCCGACACCGTCGCCTGTGGCAGCGGCTCGGGTCCCATCAGGTTGGCCGGGCCCATGTGGGCGTAGTACCTCGGGTAGGGCTGGAGCACCGCCAGCTGCCCGGCCACGAACGAGTCCGCGTCGGGGAAGGCGAACACCGGGCTGGTGCGCCGTTCGGCGCCGATGGTCGAGGTGTAGAGCCCCGCCCCCGAAGCCGTGCAGAACGATCCCTCACCGTGGGTCGGATACAGGCCGATGCCGTCGCCGAGGGCGGCCTGGCGGTGAACGCTGGTGTACTGGAGCCGGGCGAGGCTGTCGGCTCGGGCCATGCCCAGCAGATCGGGCCGACCGGCCGACCCCACCAGCAGCGAGCCGCCGCTGAACAGGGCGACGGGCTCGCCGTCGATGAGCACCAGGTAGCTGGTGTGCTCGGGCGTGTGACCGGGGGTGTGGATCGGCCGCACCGTGAAGGCCTCGTCGGGCAGGTCCTCCAGATGGAAGGCGGGTAGGTGGCGGAAGGCGGCTCCCGATGCCGCCGGGAGCACCAGTTTGGCGCCGGTTCGGGCGGCGGCTTCCCGGCCACCTGACACGTAGTCGTTGTGCAGGTGGGTTTCGAGCACGAAGCGAAGATCCACGTCGGCCTGCTCGAGGAACCGATCGAAGTCACGTTGCGGGTCCACCAGGATGCCCGCCCCGTCATGGGTGAGGAGATAGGTCGAGTCGCCCAGACCGGGTGTGCGGAATGATTGGATGTCCATTGGTGGGTCCCTTCGTCAGGCGGCCAGGGCGAGGATGCCGCCCGCCAGGTTGGCGATGTTGCTGTAACCGGCCCGGGCCAGGTATTCGGCGGCCGTCTGTGATCGGTTGCCGCTGCGGCACACCACCAGGATCGGCTTCTCCGTCTGGTAGCGGTCGAGCACCTGCTGGAGGTCGCCCAGGCTGATGGTCACGGCGTCGGGCAACACTCCGGTCGACTGCCATTCCCACGGTTCCCTCACGTCGACGATGACGCCGCCGGTTCGGGTGACCCACTGCTGCCAGGCTTCCGCCGGTACCTGCTCGATCTGTTGCATGTCGCGTCTCCTCGCATTGGTTCTCGTGCCGGTTCAGAGGTTTGATGCAGTGAGCCTCGAAATCGTCGCGGGTTACGATCCCCGAGTGGATCCTCAAGCCATTCTCGAGTACCGACGCCAACTGGAGCGCCTCGCCAATCGGTTGTGCGGGGACCCGCTCGATGCCGAGGACGTCGCCCAGTCGACACTCATGAAGGCGGTCCAGGCCCGTTCGGAGTTTCGGGGCGAGGCCACGGTGATGACGTGGCTGCATCGCATCGCCACCAACGAGTGCCTGATGATGCGCCGGCGCAAGCGGCCGGGCTCGCTCGATGCCCTCATGGAAACCAGCGGGTTCGAGGTGGGAAGCGGCCAGGGGGCCGGACCCGAGGAGTTGGCGATGGTGTCGGAGACCCAGACCGAGGTCCTGGCCGCTCTCCAGCAGCTCCCGGAGCCGCATCGCAATGCCGTCATGCTGGTCGACGGGTGCGGAATGTCCTACGACGAGGCCGCCGCCTTGTTGGGGACCACCACGGCGGCCGTTCGGTCCACCCTCTTCCGGGCCAGGCGCAACCTGCGTTCATATCTCTCGGTGTGAGCCGCGGTCCTTTGTTCGAAGGCCACTTCGCCCGGATGCTGCCAAGCCCGGTACCATTGTAAATGCACGCATCGTGCAAACGCCGCTCCGCCCGGACCCTCGCCCGTCGACAGTCCGGGAGGGGCACCGCAGGACATGCCGGTCTTCGTCGAATCATCGACGTTCTCCCATCGCACATTCGGCGGGGCGTCGGCCCCTAGTCCGGGAGACAATCCGATGAAGCAGGAAACCATCCGCGACGGCGGCCGAGAGCGTTGTTCCGGCTGCGGACACCCGCGCAAGGAACACCGCGAGAGCCGCGGCTGCTCGGTCCCCAAGTGCCGATGTGAAGGCTATGCGCTGTTCGGTGTCGCCTCCGATGTCCACCAGTCGAGAGCCGTCCCCGCCGAGTGAGAGACGCCAGCTACCAGCTGCCAGCTACCAGCCAGAACGCGCTCCTGCGTGTTACGTCGGACGTTCCGAGCCAGTAGCCAGTAGCCAGTAGCCAGATCTCGCTCGTCGCTCGTCGCTCGTCGCTCGTCGACGTTTCGTGACGGCGGGCGAGCGGGTAATCACCCTGCATGAGATCAGAACGCCTCTTTCCCGTGCTCGGACTTCTCTTGGCGCTGACCATGGCCGTCATGTTCATCGCCCGGCGTCGTGCCGGCATGGCTCTGCCAGATGTTGCCGGGGCTCCGTCCGATGAGAACGGTGAGGCCGGCTTCTCGGATGAACAGCTGATCGACGATCGGCTGGTCGATGAGATGGGACGGGAGTCGTTCCCCGCCAGCGACCCGCCCGCAACGTATTGATCGCGGGCAGGTCCTTCCATCTCCATCGGCGGTTCAGGGTCGACTCACTCACCGACTCGGCGCCCCCGTGTCCGGCGGCTCGAGCATTGCCGCCGGCCGGTGCGACCTCGAGCAGTTCGAGCAACAGCCCGTCACTCCGAGGGATGAGCGGCCCTGCAACTCAGCCGCCTCCGACGGTCGGGTCGGTAACTCCACGGCGCCATGTGGACCCGACTGATGCTTCCAGGTGGCATTCGCTCCCGGCCGGCTGAGATCCTTGTCATTCGTTGCCGGTAGTGTCCTGACGATCCGACAAGAAAGGAACGGTCATGGCACTCGACTCCACCTCTTCGGCCCACTGGGAGGGCGACCTGATGTCCGGGGCGGGCACCGTCACGATGACCTCGGGGGCGGCAGGGCCGATGGCGGTCGACTGGAAGGCCCGCTCCGAGGAGTCGGGCGGTAAGACCAGCCCTGAAGAGCTGATCGCCGCCGCCCACGCCTCGTGTTTCTCGATGGCCCTCTCCAACGGCCTCGGCAAGGCCGGGACCCCGCCCGAGTATCTCGACGTGCAGGCCACCGCCACCTTCGTGCCCGGTCAGGGCATCACCCAGATGGTGCTGGTGTTGTCGGGCAGCGTGCCCGGACTCTCCGACGAGGACTTCGCCGCCGCCGCCGAGACCGCCAAGGAGAACTGCCCGGTCTCGAAGGCGCTGGCCAACAACGTCCCGATCACCCTCGAGATGCGGTAGGGCCGGAGCCAACCCGGCTCCGTGCCGTGCGGAGTCACACCCTGAAGCTGCCGGTAGACCCCGGACCACCTGAGCGCCGGCACCGTCCGGGGTCGCGGTCAGCAGCAGTGCCGGCCGGCCGCGGTTCCTGACGCCTGCCCTGACTCGCTGCCTCGACCAGGTGACCAACAACATCCCCGGGTTCCTCGGATACTGACCGCGGGCGTGTTGACTGGCGGCATGGTGCGGTCCTTCATTCGTTTGTCACGGCCGCTGTTCCTGCTGGGAGGGGTGGTGCTGCTGGCCGTGGGCGTGTTCGATGCCGGCTCTATTCAGGTCGGGCGGTGGGTGACCGCCCAGGCGATGGTGACGCTGGTCCAGCTCACGGCCCACTACGTCAACGAGTTCGCCGACGTCGAAGCCGACGGCCTGGTCGAGAACCGGACCATCTTCTCGGGAGGTAGCGGGGTGCTGTCGTCGGGCCTCCTCGAGCCGAAGGTGGCATGGCGGGCGGCGCTGGCCACCAGTGGTCTGGCCATGGTGCCCATCGTGATCCTCGCTTTCGACGCACCGCTGGTGGCGTTGCTCGGTGTCTCCGCCCTGGTGGTGTCGTGGACCTATTCGATGCCCCCGCTGCGACTGCTCGCCACCGGATTCGGTGAGCTGGTCACATCGATCACCGTGGCCGGGATGGTGCCGCTGGTCGGGGTGTTGGCGATGGGAGCGAGCCTGTCTCCGTCGTTGTGGTGGGCGATGGCGGCACTGGTGGCGGCTCACATGGCGATGATGCTCATCTTCGAACTCCCCGATCTCGACACCGATCGGAGCGCCGGAAAGACGGTGCTGGCGGTGCGGGTGGGGCGGGTCGCCACCGAACGGGTCGTGCTGGTGCTCCACGGCGCGACCTGCCTGGTGGCTCTGAGCGCGGGGTCGAGTGTTCCCCTGTTGGTGGGGGCCGCAGCCGTGGTGGTCGTCACCCGGTGGGCAGTGAGCAGGCGGTACTGGACGGTGGCCACCGGGGGAGGCGTCGCCGTACTCGTGCTGACGGCGCTCGCCTTTGTGATCCCCTGGGCATCGACCTGAGGACCCGTGGCCCTGGCGTGGGACCCCGGGAGGGGAGAAGCTGGTGAGTACGCAACATTCGGGCCGCCTCCCGCACGCCCGGGGAGTGCGCCCCGACCAAGGAGCATCTCATGCAGCTTTTGATCGGTGACTACTTCACCGAATTCGCCGCCACCACCACCCAGGGCGAGGTGACCCTCCCCGACGACTACGCCGGGAGCTGGTTCGTGTTGTTCAGCCACCCCGCCGACTTCACGCCGGTGTGCACCACCGAGTTCGTCGGTTTCCAGAAGCGCTTCGAGGACTTCGCCGACCTCGGGACCAAGCTCATCGGTCTGAGCGTCGACTCGGTCGAGGACCACCATGCCTGGATCGACTGGATCCGTGAGAACCTGAGGGTGGGGGTCGAGTTCCCGGTGATCGACGACAAGGACCGTTCGGTGTCGCTGGCACTGGGCATGCTCCGGGAGGGTGACATGGAAACCGTCACCGCCCGTTCGGTGGTGGTGGTCGACGACACGGGTGTCGTCCGGACCATCCTCGAGTATCCCAAGGAGATCGGCCGCAACCTCGATGAGGTGCTGCGGGTGGTCAAAGCCCTCCAGTTGGTCGACGCCAAGCGGGTCAACACCCCCGCCAACTGGCCCTACAACGAGCTCGTGGGCGACAAGGTGATCGTGCCCCCGAACGTGGCGCTGTCGCCCGAGGACATCGAACGCGACGGGGTCACCGTGCTGTCGGATTGGTTCCGCTACAAGGAACAGCCGGTTTGACAGGAGGGGTCAGCGACCGGTTGACGAGAAGTGCTGGTAGTCCTTCAAGCTGACCCAGTCGCCTCCCCACTCCCAGCCGATCGCCGCGAAGGAGCCCACCACCACGTCACCGGGGAGCACCATCCCCGGTGACGTCTCCGTCCGATCGAGGTAGGCGGCACCCGCCGGGGGCAGCACGGTCGCACCCGACACGTACGGGTTCTGCACCGGGTTGATGTCGATCGCCCGCCCGTAGGCGTGCTCCGACCATCGTGACGAGCCCTGGGCGAGCCTGCAGTTGAACGCCGAAGTGTTGTTGGCATCCATCGATGCCAGATCATCCCCGGCGTAGTCGTCGACCAGCACCATCCGCTCGATCGGGAAGCCCTGGTCGAACAGCACCTCGAACACCTCGACGATGTCGTCGGCGAACGCGGCGTGCACCACCAACTCGCCGCGGCGTTCCGTCCCATCGAAGTCCCAGTGGTCCAGCTCGACGTAGCGCAGCTCGGAAAGCGCTACCGGACAGCCCGGGCGCCACGACGTCTCCATCCTCGCTGCCAGTGCGTTATCGATCTCTGTCACCCGGGCGAAGTATCCAGCCGGCGGCACCATCGGAGTGAGGCCGAGGGCGCGGGTGAGGAAGGTTGCCATCTCCGCCCGGGTGACCGGTTGGTCAGGGCAGTAGCGGTCGTTGCTCGGGGGGTTGCAGCCGAGGGTGATGCCGGCTGCGGCGAGGGCCTGGATGTCGGCCTGGTGGATGATCGCGTCGTCGTCGCTGAACCGGTCCTCGTCGGACGGGGTCAGGTCGAGGGCGCGGGTGAGGAAGGTTGCCAGCTGGGCGCGGGTAACGGGTTGGTCGGGGCAGTAGCGGTCGTTGGTCGGTGGGTTGCAGCCGAGGGTGATGCCGGCTGCGGCGAGGGCCTGGATGTCGGCCTGGTGGATGCTGGTGTTGTCGTCGCTGAACCGGTCGTCGTCGGATGGGGTGAGGCCGAGAGCGTGGGTGAGGAAGGTCGCCATCTGGGCGCGGGTGAGGGGTTGGTCGGGGCAGTAGCGGTCGTTGGTCGGGGGGTTGCAGCCGAGGGTGATCTGCTCGGCGGCGATCGCTTCGATCGAGCCCTCGTGGGCGCTGCCGTCGTCGTCGATGAAGGTTCCACCCGGAGCAAGCCCGTTGGCGACCGCCGGACCGGACGACATGGCCATCACCACCACTGCCGTTGCAGCGGTGATCGTCGCCGTGGTGAGGGTGAGAAGACGTCGCACGCCCTGACCTTATCCGGCCCCTCCGGGTCGTGGTGGTGGGCGGGCCGGGCTCGGTGTGGGACGTTGTTTGCCGGAGCGTTGGCGGTTCTGATTTCGGGGATCATGTGGGGGTTCTCTGCGAACTCGTCGAACCCGCAGCGGATGCAACGGTGAGCCCGTCGGAAGTCAGGTGTGGTGATCCATCGTCGGCACCGCCGCCGCGGGCCCTTCCGGTGAACTCGTATCCGTGACCTGTCGGGCCGCCGCCATCTGCCAAATCAGATTCTCTTCGGCGGAATGGGACGTTACCCAACGCAAGTCAAAGGGCCAGGTGCCACAGGGCGGCTCGCTCTGCCGAGCAGCTCATGTGGGTGCCTCGGGCAGGATAGGGGCTGCCCACGGGGGGCCGGGTGTAGGAACGTCGTCCGCTGTCGTGTGCCACGCCGCCGTCAGGCAGAGAATGCCACGTGGGCAGCCTCTGGTGGCTGCGAGACTCAGCAGGTCACTGCGACCGGCGACGGCGAGCAGGGCCACGTTCACGGCGTTGGGAGTGTGAGAGTGAACCGTGTCCAGCCACCTGCGCGGTCGTAGGCCAGGGAGCCGTCCATCGCTTCGGCCAGTTCGTAACTCAACCACAGGCCGAGTCCCGTCGACGTTGGACCGCCGGACGTGACGAACGGCTGAAAGAGGTGGGTGGCAACGTCCGGTGAGACGCCGTCGCCGCTGTCCCGGACCTCGACGAATGCGCGTCCTTCTCGGGTCGTGACTTCGACCTCGATGGGTTCGCGACCGTGGTCTCTTGCGTTCTTGACGAGGTTGCGGACGATCTGGCTTGTCCGGTGTGGGTCGGCCCAGGCGAGCACGGGGTCGTTAGGACAGTCGAGGCCGATCTCCTGAACGATGCGGGCAAGATCGACGACCTCGGGGGCGACCGAAAGATGCTGCCTTCGCACCCGGGCAGTGTCGAGGACGTCGCCGACCATGTCGCCCAGCGAGCGGCTCGCTGTCGCAATCGCCTGCGCCATGCTGCGCCGGTCGACGTCCGCTATGGACTCCCACTCTTCGTCAAGCAAGCGAGCGAGACCCACTGTGCCTGTGAGAGAGTTGCGGACCTCGTGAGCGACGACCGAGAAGTACTGGTCCTGCGCGGCTGCAAGCTGTCGCCCGGACCGGATCTCGGCGACGGCTTCGCCGAATACCAAGGACCCCAGCCCCAGGACCGCCAGCCCGAATAGTCCTTCCACCCCAGCAACCAAGCCCCAACCAGGGCGATGACCCACCAGGAGAAAGAGCGCCATGTGAACGGGGACTAGCAGCACCGCCGTGGCAGCGGCGCCGACTCGCCCGAAGACGATGATCGTCGAGTAGGCGGGAACCAGCGACGCGACGACAGCCATGTCGTCGAGCAGGCTCCCATGCAGAAACACAAACACCGGAACGTAGGCCGCCCACGCGGCGCCGGCTATGAAGACCTGACGGCTGATCGTGGCTGCGTCGGGGTCGAGCCAGGTCCTACGGGACCACTCCGGTCTATTCATGCCGGTCTGCCCGTCGTGGCCCGGAGGATTGGGGTGCCGGCAGGGCTAGGCGGCATCTGAGCATCGCTCCGTCGCCGTCGTAGGTGAGGTCGCCTTTCATCAGGTGGGCGAGGTGCGTGCGACGTCGAGTCCCATGCCGACCGTCGGTGAATTGGCCGGGTCTCGACGCTGCGGTGAACGGTTCGAGCATGTGACCCGCAACGATTGGTGGAGGTGGCGGGCCGTCGTTGATCGTGTCGGTCGCCGCGATCGGTACCCCTTGGAGTCGCCAAGGGCGATCATCACCGCCCGTGGGAGTCCCGGCGGGTGGCTTGGACCATGCACGATTCAGGGCCTGCACCCAGAATATGTCGGCTCGTATCGGCCAGTGCTTGAGGCTCCGCATGCGGGAGGCCGACCGAAGGTTGGCTATGTCCGTGTTCATTCGAATAGAAGAGAGAGAAGAGTCGCTCGCCAGGAGCTTTGTGACGACTCGCGCCGACCGAGCACGGCTCTTGGTGATCGTGCCTTCTTGCCCGCATCAGTCGAGCCACCCGGGACCGGGCCCGTCGAAGATCGGCCGGCGGAGCTGGCCATACCGCCGGTAGATGTCGCGGATCATTGTGAGCGGTTCGGCATGTTGTCGGCCGGCGGTTAGTGGTGGTCGGGGTCGCTGTCGGGGCGGGGGCGTGGGTCGTCGCCGGTGAGGTTGAGTTGGAGTGAGATGTCTTGGAAGCGGGTGTTGGCGGATGTGCCTGTGACGGTTGCGTGGCGTGCCAGCAGCGCGGCTGCCCAGTCGGTGGCGGGGAGGACGGTGACCGCGTCGGCGAGTTCGGCCAGTTGCGTGACGGTTGGCATCGAAGACCTCGTTGCGAATGCGGTCCGAGCGGCGCCCGACCCGCTCATCACATTCGGCCTCGACTAACCGCGAAGCTATGACGTCGACCGAGACGTCGACGATCGATCCGTTGAAGCAGGCGTCGGTACCTGCCCGGGATTGGGACAGGCGGATCCTCATCCGCTGGGGGTCGAGCAGGCATCGGCTGAGTTCGGGAAGCAGGTCGGGATGTGGGTCGCCCCTGGCAAGCCGCATCGCGGCCATGCGTTCGTCGAAGTCGACACGCCGAAGACGTTCCTTGAGTGTCGCTCGAAGGTCGTAAGCGACGACCCAGCCGGTGCGGTGACGGAGAGCGCGAGCGGAGCGGACATCTCCTGATCGCCAGTCGGCCATGACCGGCGCAAGGTAGCTTGCACGCGAGAAACCGAGCCAAGCCGAGAGTCGGCGCTGTAGTTCGGCTGCGGGCCGCATCGTGAAACGCGCATCCAGTCACGTTGGGTGCATGGACCCGGGCGGCGTGTTGCGTCGGTGCTGGTCGTTGCGTAGTTGGCGCCTGATGCCGTGACTCGGGGGTGGCCGATCCGGAGCTTGATGATGCACCCTCGTTAGAGGCGCTGGTTCCTCCGCCGACCCTCGTTCGACGTGTCGCTCGACTGCGGCGATCTCCGGCGGCTCATCATTGAGGGGTCTCGGGTCCGTGTTCGGGAATCGCCCAGCACGCCTGTCTCCTGTCCGATGACTGGGTCTGGTCGAGGACCGGGCTGCTGGCGCTCAGGGTCTACAGAGCACGAGTCGGCTCGATCCGATCGGCCGGGTAGGCGACAGCGTTGGTGGTGCCTGGGCCGGCCAAGGTTGGCGAACACCGCGGTTCGGTATGAAGTGCGGTCGGGGCGGTGCGCCGGGGCAGCCGCGGAAGAATACCAACGCCTGGGAGCGTCGATGAGCCGACAGTCGGCCGGGTGCGGAACGCCGATCCGCACCCGGCCGTGGCGCTGGGCAACTCATCCTCGGCCTTGGCCTTGGCCTCGGGGGCGGGGTTGCGGTCTTCGACCACCACCCGTGAGACTAGTTTGTTCGGGTGTGCTTCTGGTAGTTCTTCTGGGCTATTGGTCGAATGACGCTCACCACGGCGGCGGGTGTCGGCCGATGCAGGGTGAGAACAACCTGCATGGAGGCGAGGACGATGACACGATCGAGGCGAAGCACGAAGTGGACCCGGATGGTTGGTGTGGTGTTGGTGATGTCGATGGCGCTTCCGATGGGCGTCGCAACCGCCGCCAAGCCCTCCCGCGCGGCGACCACCACCACCACCTCAACCTCGACCTCGACCACCTCGACCACCGTGGCTGCCCCGACGACCTCGCTTGGCGACGCCACCACTATGTTCGACGTGGCTCGTCGGATCGGGCTGGTGGATAAGCGTGGCAGGGCCGTGATCCCGGGGACTGGGCGGGGTGTGACGATCGCCATGATCGACACCGGGGTGGCACCGGTGGCCGGGTTGGCCTATTCGAACGTCGTTTTGGGGCCGGATTTCACCCCGGAGGACATGTTCGACGGGATGCGTTCGTTGGACTCCAATGGCCACGGCACGCATCTGGCGGGCATCATGGTCGCCACCGACGCGGCCTGGACCCGGGGGGACCGCCGGCGGAGCGCCGACCGCACGCTCGGGATCGCCCCCGACGCCACCCTTATCAGTATCAAGGCGGGTGTCGCCGACGGCGGAACCGACATCAGTCAGGTGATCGCAGCGATCAACTGGGTGGTCGAACAGAAGCAGTCGGGGACCGTCGACATCGATGTTCTCAGCCTGGCGTTCAGCGCCGACTCGTCACAGTCCTACTACACCGACCCGCTCACCTACGCGGTTGAGCGTGCCTGGGATGCGGGCATCGTCGTGGTGGTGGCGGCCGGGAACGAGGGTGCCGACCAGTGGCGGCTGACCAGCCCGGCGCGGGATCCGTTCGTGATCGCGGTCGGGGCGTCGGAGATGACGGACATAAACGAATCTCCCGCTGCGTTCACCTCGAATGGCGTGTTCCGGCCGGTGGACATCCACGCACCGGGGGCTTCGATCGTGAGCCTTCGCAACCCGGGCTCGTGGTCAGATGACTACAACCAGGCGGGTCGGGTCGGGGAGAGTCTGGTGCGTGCCTCGGGCACGTCGCAGGCGACCGCAGTGGTCGCCGGGGCAGTGGCTGTCCTACTCGAACGGCAGCCGTCGCTGACGCCCGATCAGGTGAAGCGCCTCCTCAGCGATGGTGCCGACACGGTGTCGACTGGCGACTATTCGTGGCCGCTCCGCTATCTGAACCTGACCACGTCCAGCACGGTTGGGGTCACGAGCAAGAAGCAGTGGTTCCCACCGGCGGCGGGCACCGGCAGTCTCGATGACGTGCGCGGCGACCTACGGGTGTCGCTCGACGGTGTCGGGTTGGCCGGCGAGATCGACATCTTCGGGAACGACTGGTCGGGCTCGCGCTGGACTACCGATGCATGGACCGGGTCGAGGTGGACGGGGTCGAGGTGGACCTCGGACGTGTGGGCTGCCAAGTCGTGGTCCGGCTCGAGATGGACCACCGGTGAGTGGGCCGGGTCGAGATGGACCGGGTCCCGGTGGACGGCCACCGACTGGAGCAGCGCCGGCTGGACCGGGTCTCGGTGGACCGGGTCTCGTTGGACCAACGCCGACTGGAGCTAGCGCAGAGTTCTGGCAGGGAGCGGTTGTGGCATTGACCGGCGTCCCCTTCTGCCGACGGGTGGAGGAGCAGAAGGAGCATCTTGGGTAGCCATCCGGTGCGGACAGCGTGGTCCATGACGATCGCGATGACGGTGTTGACCGTCATCGCTTTCGTCGTGGTCGACTCTGTTCCCCTGGTGGAGTCGTGGCTCACCTGGTGGATGCTGGCCGCATTGTTCGCTGTCGTGGAGTCCCGATCGATCCACCTTCTCACCAGCCGGGGTGCCCACTCGCTCAATCCCGTGGAGATTCCACTGGTTGTGGCGCTGGGAGTCCTGGCGGGTCCCCAGGTTATAGCGGCCCGGGTGCTGGCCTCGCTGGTGGTCGTGATCATGCAACGTCAGAGCCTTCTCAAGGCTTCGTTCAACACCGCGGCTTCAGGCCTGGGCGCTGCGGTGGCGGTGGTGGTGGCGACGATCTTCCAGTCGGGTGGGGACCTGCAGACGTCATGGCCGTCCCTGCTCGTGGGTGTCGTTGTCGGTGGAATGGTCAACTCACTCGTCGTGGCGGCCGTCCTGTCGGTGTTCGACTCCGGGCGAAGGCGATCCGATGTGGTCGCCGAACTGGGTGTCGCCTTCTTCCAGGTCGTGGCGGCGGCCGCCGTCGGCCTGTTCGTGGTGCTCCCGCTCGCCATCGACCATTGGACGATCGTGGTGACCGGCGGGCTCACCGTCGGCTTCCACGCCGCATTCGTCCGATACGGCCGGCTGCGACAGCGCCAGGCAGAGCTCGAGTCGCTCTACACCCTCTCGAACCTGCTGGACCTGGATGCGGATCTCGAGCGACTGGCCTCGGCCATCCTGGCCTTTGTGGCGGACGCGATGAAGGCGTCAACGGTCGAGCTGATGCTCCACTCGGACACAACCTCGATGCATCGCATGTGGGTCGACGGTGAAGCGATCGAAGCGCCGGTCCAGTCCGCCGTCCGTCAGCGCCATGGGCTGAGTGCCGTCCTACGATCGGGCCCCGACCGCGTGATCGGGTCGATCACCGTTGCCGGGCGGGAGGCCGAGGTTGCCTTCACCGACTACGACCGACGACTCCTCAATGCGGTGGCATCCCACGCCGGTGCCTCCCTGGCGAGGGCGCTGGTAGACCAGCGGCTACGAACCGAACTCGCCCACAACGAACAACTGGTCCGTTCCAAGGATCAGTTGATCGCAGCAGTCAGCCACGAACTCCGCACCCCCCTATCGGGCATCCTCGGCTTTGCCGAGATCCTCGCCGAGGAACCCAGCGACATCAGCCCCGACCTCGGACGCGAATTCGCCGGCAGCATCGCACGCGAAGCGCTCGACCTGAGCTTCATCGTCGAGGACCTCCTCACCGCCGCCCGCTTCGATCTCGGGCAACTGACCATCAAACCCGAACACATCGACATGGCCGACATCGTCAACGCGGTGCTCGCCACCAGCAACCCCCGGCAAGACATCACCCTGACCCGGGAGACCACGCCGACCGGGGCGTACGCCGATCCGGCCAGGACCAGGCAGATCGTGCGGAACCTGGTCACCAATGCCATGCGCTATGGCGGCGACCACATCGTGGTCCGGTCGTACCGCTCGGAAACGGGCACCATCCTGGAAGTCAGCGACAACGGGAAAGGGGTTGACGAGTCCGACTCCGAGCGGATCTTCGTCGAATACCAGACCGCTCATCCCGCCACCACCCAGCCGGGCTCGGTCGGACTTGGTTTGCCCATCTCCCGGAAACTCGCCCGCATGATGGGAGGCGACGTCACCTACCGTCGCAGCGACGGCTGGACCATCTTCCAGGTTGTGTTGCCAGTCGCCGCACCCGACGGTGGAACCGAGCAAGCGTCCACCCTCACCCGACCGATCGTCGTCGGCAACAGAACCACCTGACCTGGTTGGATCAGAGCGAGTGCTGCGACGGCGCCGCCGCTGGTGTCGGCTATCTCGAGCACCAGACGTTCGATCAGGTCCACCAACGCGGCGACTACCCGGACCGGAAGGGACTGGGGCTCACGTGGATCCGGCGATGCGCCGTGGACGAAGCAGGTGGCGGCGGCTGCCGGGTTGGGGGAAAGGACGACGCACTGGCTGCGGCACACGCGGCTCACGGTGGCCAACGACACCGCGGACCTGCGAGCTGTGCAGTCGCTCGCGCTCGCCGCCATCGCTGTCGGGGTCGGCCTTGGATCGACGATCTTCAAGGCACCGGTCGATGCGGGCGCCCCCAACGAAGTCGAGCATGCCCTTGATGAGCTTGCCGGCGAAGACCCGCCGGATCGACAATCAAGCCTTCTGCGGGCTTGACACCGGAACGGGCATGTGAGCTGGCGGAGGAGCGAATCGAGACGGAGACAGGCTGCGTCCAGCTCTACAGCGACGCCGATGCGATGCGAGCAACATCTCCGACGGCTACCTGGTGCCGGGCGTCGATGAGGACGAGCCAGCATTCAGCGAGTTCCGCCTCATGCTCTACGAGCGTCGTCAGGAAGAGCTCAACTGCTGGGTGGGCGATCAGGTCCGGCCGGAACGAGAATGCTCGTCGTCGCTGCCGGCATCGCCGGCGGGTGAGGGTCGCGACCCAGCCGGCGTATGGGGCTATCGAAGCCAGCGTGCACTTCACCCGGAAGTCGCTACCGAGTGGCAGGCTGACCATAGCGTTGACGGGCGGCCTCACCCGAGGTGCCAACCATGGCACCAATCGACGCCCACGAATGCCCCTCAGCCCGAGCCCCTGCGATCGCATCCGCCAGCTGCTGCTCGGCATCGGCACGCGCAAGGAACGCCTCGCGCACGTGACCCAGTTCGGTCGCATCGTGGACCGCGTCGGCATGGGGTTCATGGCCTTCAAAGCGGGAGGCCAGTTCTTCGGCCCGCTCGAGGATCTCTTGAACGGTTCTCGGCATCGGCTACCTCAGGTACTTCGGTCGGGCCCGCATCGCATGCACCACGATCGGACCCTCGGCTGAGCCAGCCACCCCGATCTCAAACAGGTTCCCGGCGCTGTCGGGTCCGATCAACATCGTGAGGCCCTCAGAAAGGTCCTCCACCAAGATGGGATGGTTGAAGGTGTGCAGGCTCGTTTCCTCGCTGACTCCGTGGCGGCGAGCACTCGCCGCAATCCGCGGTACCTTCACAAGTTAGCTTGCTCCGTCAGGTTGTTGCAAGCTAACTTGCGGTGGAAGGGGTAGCGCCCTGACAGACTCATCGGGCGACACTTCCGGCACCGCCGAGCGCAAGTGCCACTCACCCATCATCGCCCGGCCAGACACCCCACGCGCGCATGATTGCGGTTTGCGGCCACACGTCCTAGTCAAGTTGGAGCCAGCCAGTGGAAGCACCACGCCGAGGGCAATCCTGTTCAATCAGAGGCGGAGTGCTGGACCACTCCGGAGAGACAGCCAGGCCCGTCAGGAGTGGTTGTTCGATTCGGCCATTGGCGGAAGGAAGGCGCGGATGGTGGAGTCGTTCGACATCCAGCCCTGCCGCCGCTTGACGATGAGGCCAGCCCCCTTGAGCCGGTTCAGGTCGCGCGTCAGGGTCCTCGGGCCAGCCTTCGCGTACAGCGCCGCGAGCTTGGGGGTTAGGCCTTCGAGATCGGCTCGCGGCACCACCTCGCCGGAGGGCATCGCCAAGACGAGAGAGCGCTGACGGTCCCTCGTTGGGCTTGAAGGGAACCGCCCCATCGTCTCGTGGACGTAGTTGATCCACGTGACGCTGAACTGCTGGACCCGGACCTGTTCGATCTGGTCACGGATGCCGTCAACGAGGCCCTGTACCGCGTAGGTCACCAGACCCGCCGTCCGTCGAGTCATACTCGCGTCAGCGAGTTCTCTGTAGTACTGGTCTCGCGTCAGGTTGTAATGGTTGGAGAGTAGGTGAGCAGCTGGGAGAGGGACCATGCCGCAGCGGGCAAGAATCAGGAACTCCAGGAGCCGCGCAGTTCGTCCGTTTCCGTCACCAAACGGGTGGATCCAGGCGATGTAGAGATGAGCGTACACGGCACACGCGACGGCAAGGGCGAATCGAATCTCTGGATCGTCGGAAGAGAACGTGTCGCTCTCGAGCCATTCAGCTAGCCGCTCGACGAGATACTGGCAGTCCTCGGCTGGTGCGCCCCGGTAACCGGCGACGCCGACTGAGTAGTCACGGAACTTTCCGGGGATCACATGCGGCTCAAACTCGGTGCCGTCGAGAACGCGACGGTTGTACTCACCGATGAGGTCCGCTGTGATTCTCGGCGGCTCGCCGCGCATGACCTGGGCGTCGATCTCCATGAGCGCGTCGAGAACGTTGCGAACCTCTTGCTCTTGGTAGGCGCGTGAAGGAGGGGCCTTGTACGTACCTCGGTAGATGCCCTCGACCTGCTCCTGCGTGAGGGTGTTGCCCTCGATGGCGGCCGTGGCCTGTGCGCCCTTGACCAGGGTGACCTCGTAGAACTGCCGAGCGATGTCAGGTCGGAGAGGCGCGCCCGCCAGATGCTGGCACTTCGACCGGGCTTCCCCAAGAAGCATCCAGAGTTTCGGGCCCAGATCGTTCATGTCCGTGGCGTTGAATGTGATCCACGGATGGGTCTCGTCGTAGGTGCGCACGGACCGGATACTACTATCTGGGGTCAGTTTTGACTACTCGGATGTCATCAGGGTTGTCCGGGGAAGTGTCGCTCGCCTCTGCATCGTGGCCCTTCCTTCAGCGAGCACCGCCGAGCGTTCCAGTCAACACGCCGGTTCGGGCCACCACCACCAAGGAACAGCCAGCTCAGAGGCCTTCGCGAGAAACCGGAAAGAGCCCCTGACGTTCCGGATGTGCCGGGATGCGAACGAAACGCGGACCACATTGTTGGAGCAGACACAGCGCGCCTTCCGCTCGGCCAAGCGTCGAACTGGGACGACTCGTCGACGTGGACGTCCGGTCGGTGTGGGGCCACGAGGCCCGCCCGTACCGGCTGGGGTCCTACGGCCCCGCTCCTCGTCATTCTGCGAAGCTGGGGGTTCGCCAATGTTGGCAGCAGTGTCGCTGACACGGGCCCGGGCACGTTGTCGATCGGTCCTCAGGAGTTGGCCCGTTGGTGTTCGGGGCAGTCGAGGCGTAGGTCGGGGTCGGGTAGTGGTGTGTCGAGGAGTAGGCAGTGGGCTGGGGCGGTCGGGTCGGACGGGCGGTAGTGGTGACAGCTCAGGCAGCTGCGGTTGACTGTGATGATGCCGGCGGTCTGGAGGCGGGCGATCTCGCCGAGGATGACCCGCAGTGCCATTCCGCGCGCCTCGGGGGAGGTGGCGCCACCGTCGGTCAGGGGGGCGTGTTCTTTGGCGATGGCGCTCGCCAGTTGGGCGCCGGTCTCGGTGAGACGTATGACTGTGCGGCGGAGGTCGGCTGGGTCGCGTTGTCGCTGAACGTGCCCACGCTTGTCGAGGGTGGCGAGGGCGTCGCTGGCGGTGGGTTGGGTGATGTCGAGTTCGGCGGCGATTTCGCCGACGAGCCTCGGCCGGTCGTCGGTCAGCATCTCGAGGATCGCCATGCCGAGTAGCGACAGGTCGTGTCTGGTGGCGATCTGTTGGCGGGCGGCGCGCAGTGCCCGGCCCAGACGTTCGACCGCAGCGATGAGTTTGCGGTCGAGGTCGGGGCCGGCGGCGTCGCGGATGTCCCGTGGTGGTGTGTTCACCATCTCTCTGGATCGTAGGGCTGCACCCACAACGCCGCGCTGAGGGTGACCGCCTTGAACCAGGCGGTGTGCATGGCGTCGATGGCGGCGGGCTCGGCCCCGCTGTTGGCGAGGAAGGGTCGGATGGTGGCGGTGATCGGCCAGATGAACGACACCATGTACCGGAGCGGGATGTGGGTCTGGTCGGATTGGACGCCGTCGGTGGCGCCCATGCGGTCGGTGTGGCGGCGGGCGATCTCGTGCTGGTAGTCGAGCCCCGCCTGGTCCCAGGGGCGGCCGCAGAGGTCGCGGATCCATTGGCCGAACCTGGCCCTGACCGCTGCGAGGTAGTCGCCCGATGGGGTTCCGTCGGCTCCGTTGAAGGAGGCCACCAGGTGTGGGTGTGATCCGACGTAGCCGTACCAGAGGTCGAGGATCTGATCGATCTGTGGTTCCAGCACGGCTCCCGCCCGGGTGAGGGCGGCTGCGTCGTCGTCTGTCCACAGCAGCGTCGACAACAGCAGGTCGAGGTCTGCGGTGCTCACCGGGGATGCGGGGAGTGCGGTGTCGTAGGTGTGGCCGGCGATGTCGGTCATGTGCTGGTCTCCTGTGGTGTTGGCATGCAACCCACGTCGGGGTCACAGGCGGAGTTGGGCGATGGTGCGGGTTCGTCGATCAGGCGGGCCAGGGTGGCGCCGACCGTGAGGTCGTCGACGTGGCCGAATCCGTGGAGTCGGATGCCGCCGGCTCGGTCGATGAGGATGAGGCTGGGGGTGCCTCGGAGTTGGTAGCGGGTCATCGTGGTCGGGGTGCCTCCTGGGTGGTCGTGGCTGTCGACACCGACGGGAAACGTGCTCCGGTACTCGTGGAGGAAGGCCGCCAGCGACACCGGGGTCATGGCTGCGTGGTGTTCGAACACGGTGTGCAGCCCGAGCACCGTCACTTCGTCACCGAAGGTGCTTTGGATGCGTTGGGCCTGGGGGATCCCGTGGCTCACACAGCCCGGGCACAACATCTGGAACGCTTCGATCGCCACCACCCGGCCCCGAAGCATGGACATGGTCGGCCGTAAGTCAGTGTTGAACCACTCCGACACCTTCATGTCCGGTGCCTTCTCGGCATCTCGGGGGCTGGCGAGCTTCGTTTCGAGCATAGTGAGGATAATAAATAGGAATCCTATACGAGTCAAACGTGCGTTTCCCGACTCGTAGATTGGGCGGATGGTCGCCATGGCCACCTGACCGGCGCGTCCGTCTCAGAACTCCCCGTGGAGGCGTCATTGGCGAACTAGTTGCTCGGCGGCACCGTGCGGCGGTGGACCAGCTGTTGGTCGCCTCGTGGACGACGTTGCTGAGGTCAGGAGGCACGAGCCGGCCGGCATCAGGCGCTGCCATCATGGGAACCGATGCGACCACGGATCTTCGTTCCCCAGCCCATCCCCGCCGAGGCCGTTGCCCGGCTGGAGCGAATGGGGGAGGTGACCGTCTACCCCCATCTCGATCGGCACATCAGTGCCGAGGAGGTTCTGGGTGCCGCCCGCAGCGCCGAGATCCTGTTCGGGCTGAGCGGCATCCGCTACGACCGGGCGGTGATCGAGTCGGTCCCGAACCTGCGGCTCATCGCCGCCATGCACATGAACCCCACCTTCGTGGACATCGCCGCCGCCACCGCACGGGGAGTCCCGGTGGCGGGTATCCCCAACATGCTGGTCGAGACCACCGCCGAATTCACCTTCGCCCTGCTGCTCGCCACCGCCTGGCGGCTGCCGGAAGCGGACCGGTTCGTGCGGGAGGGGCGCTGGGCACAGAACCAGTCGATGGCCTTCCTCGCCACCCGCGTCTTCGACAAGACGGTTGGCATCCTCGGGCTCGGTGAGATCGGCGCACTGGTGGCGGCCAGGGCACGCGGCTGCGGGATGCGGGTGCTTTACACCAAACGCACTCGGGTGAACGCAAGCCCTCGGCCACGCCTGGCGCCATGCTCATGCGCCGTGCGGCAATACTGGGTTGATGGACGCCCGCATCCTCCTGGTCGAAGACGATCCCTCCATCCGGGAGACCACCCAGCTCGGGTTGGAGGCGGCCGGGTTCCAGGTCGAGACCGCCCTCGACGGTGAAGATGGGCTGGCCCGGTTCCGGCACTCCGCTCCCGACCTGGTGCTGCTCGACGTGATGCTGCCCAAGCGGGACGGGTTGGAGGTGTGCCGCATCATCCGGAAGGACTCGGCGGTGCCGGTGATCATGCTGACCGCCCGCGCTGACGCCATCGACGTGGTGGTGGGACTCGAGTCCGGTGCCGACGACTACGTGACCAAGCCGTTCGAGATGGCGGTGCTGGTGGCACGAATCCGGGCGGCGCTGCGCCGGGTGCGCGACGCCGGGCCGGTCGAGGTGTTCGTTCTGGGCGACGTCACCATCGACACGGCTGCCCACACCGCCGTTCGTGACGGCCGCGAGCTGGGGTTGAGCCCCACCGAGTTCCGTCTGCTCGCCGAGCTGGCCCGGGCGCCGGGGCGGGTGTTCAGCCGCGAGATCCTGCTCGAACGGGTGTGGGGGTATGACTACCTGGGTGACTCCCGGTTGGTCGACGTCGCCATCCAGCGGTTGCGGGCCAAGGTAGAGCCCGATCCGCAACATCCCAGCTTGATCCAGACGGTACGGGGAGCGGGTTACCGGGCGGTGCGGTGATGCGACGGGGCTTTCGTGCCCGGCTCACCACGACCGTCATCGCCCTGGTGGTGGCGGCGGTGGCGATCGTGTCGGTGACCTCGTACGTCCTGGTGCGTCAGTCGCTGCGGGACCAGCTGGTGGCCGACTCGATCGATCTGGCCGAGTTCGCCGTGCTGGAGCTGGCATCGACCGCCCAGCTTCCCGTCGATGCCGACCGGGTCTCGTTCGAGGACAGTGGCCTGACCGAGCGCTTCCTGCGCCGGGGCGTCACCGGTGTGTTCGTCGACTTCGGCGATGCCGACCCCTACGCCTCGTCGCCCGAGTACCTGTCCACCCCTGCCCTCATCTCGCCCGAGGTGGTGGCGCTGGTCGACCGGGGCAACTTCGGGTACCAGTTCCTCCAGGTCTCCGGTGACTCGCTGCTGGTGGTGGCGGCGGAACGTCCCTCTGGCCCACCCGTGATGTACCTCTTCTTCGATGCGGGGGTGGTGGAGCAGGCACTCGGAAACCTGTGGCGGTTCCTGGCGGTGGGAGCCG
Organism: Acidimicrobiia bacterium; assembly: GCA_050329955.1. GTDB lineage: Bacteria > Actinomycetota > Acidimicrobiia > Spongiisociales > ZC4RG35 > JAOUGY01. The sequence continues at coordinate 45,142 of JBHJOH010000037.1, forward strand.
GCGTGGTGATCGCCATCTCGGTGATCACCGCCGGGGCGGTGGCGCGTGGGGTGTTGCGCCCGGTGCGCACCGCCGGAGCGGCCGCCCAACAGCTGGCGGCGGGCGACCTGGCCACCCGGGTGAGCGTCGAGTCCGATGACGAGTTCGGGCGGATGTCCGAGGCGTTCAACACCATGGCGGCCACAGTCGAGGCCCAGATCGTTGCGTTGGAGGAGGCCGAGGCGCGGGAACGGCGGTTCGTGGCCGACGTCTCCCACGAGCTTCGCACCCCCCTCACCGGGCTCTTCAACGAGGCCCAGTTGCTGGAGGCCGGCCTCCACACCATCGAAGGCCCCACCCGGCGCGCCGCCGAGTTGCTGATCGGTGACGTCGGGAGGCTCTGTCGACTGGTGGACGAGCTGTTGGAGATCTCCCGGCTCGAGTCCGGGGACGCTTCGCTCGACCTGACCGAGACCGACCTCGCCCGGTTCCTGCAGGCGATGATCACCGCCCGACTGCCGGGGGCGCACTTGGTGGTGTCGGCAGCTGGACCGGTTCTGTGCGATCGGCGGGGTCTGGAGCGAATCGTCGGGAACCTGCTCGACAACGCCGCCGCCCACGCCCCCGGGGCAACGGTCGAGGTGGCGGCGTCGGTGACCGACGGCATGCTCAGGCTGACGGTGTCAGACGACGGGCCCGGAATCGACGACGAGAGTCTCGACCGGTTGTTCGACCGGTTCTTCAAGTCCGACCCCGCCCGCCAGGGAGGAAGTGGGCTGGGCCTCGCCATCGCCCGTCAGCATGCCCGTCATCTCGGCGGCGACATCACCGTGGCCCGCCGCCCGGTCGGATCCGGCCTTCGTTTCGAGCTGGCAGTGCCTGTGACCGTTCTGTTACCTGACGGCGATGACGATGAGACCGGGCGATCGCACGATGAAGGTGTGACAGACGAGACAGAGAGGAGGATGTCATGAGAAAGCTCTTCACCTTCATCGCCGCCGGTGCCCTGATCCTTGCGGCCTGTGGCGGCGACGTCGGGGACGGCGGCGCCGTGACCACGTTGCCCGAGACGTCCACCACCGCCCCCAGCACCACCGCGCCCGAGGGCTCCACCACCACCACCCCGGGCGGGACGACCGCCACCACCGTGGGCGAGCGGACCGTGACCGTGTACTTCATCCAGGATGGAGAGTACGCCAAGGCCGTGACCCGCAGGGTGCCCGGCACCCTCGACGTGGCGACCAACGCCATCGAGGCTCTCATCGCCGGCCCCACCGCCGCCGAGGCCGAGGACGGCCTGGCGTCGGCCATCCCGTCCGACACGTTGCTGCTCGGGATCGACATCGCCGATGGTGTCGCCACCATCGACCTGTCGAGCGAGTTCGAGCAAGGCGGTGGATCGTTCGCCATGTTCAGCAGTCTCGGTCAGGTCGTCTACACACTCACCGAGTTCGACAGCATCGACCGAGTGGAGTTCTGGCTCGACGGCGAGCCCGTGACCGTGTTCTCGGGTGAAGGCATCCTGTTGGACGGGCCGGTCGATCGCTCCGATTACGAGTCGGCGCTGCCACTGACCTCGCCCGCCGAGATGTGGGACCAGGCCGACCTCCCGTCGATCGACGGCGTCCCGGTCGACGAACTGGGGCGGGTGGTGCTGGTGGTGTCCGACGACGTGCTCAACGTGCGCTCCGACGCCGGCGTCGACAACCCGATCATCGGGATGTTGGAGCCGGGTGTGGTCGTTCGCCTCACCGGTGACGACACCGCGGTGGGCTCTTCGGTCTGGGTTGCGATCGAGGTACCTGGTGGCACTGGCTGGGTGAACGCCCGCTTCCTCGGCGCCGTGGTGACTGCCGCCGAGTTCGAGTCGGATCCGGCCGTCATCGAGCTGCTCGACCGGATGGCCGAGCTCATGGCCGAGGAGGGTGACCTGAGTGAGGTGGTCTCGAACCGCGGGCTGTACGTGGCGCACAACGCCCCGCCGATCCTCTTCGAAGCCGACCTGCTCGATCGGATCATGACCGACGCAACCACCTACAAGTGGGGCTCGGCCGCCCTCGCAGCAGACAGCCCCGAGTTGCCTTCCAGAACCTTCGCCGAAGCGGTGGGTGAGCGCTTCGTGTCGGCCTACGACGACGTCGACACCTCGATCCGGTTCAACGAGGCCGAGCTGGGCGGGAACGGGATCCCCGCCGAGTTCGTCATCCCCTTCGAGTTGCGCGAGTTCAACTTCGTCAGCGTCTACGACTCCGGTGACGAAGAACAGTACGAAGGGCTCGACTGGACCGCCTGGTACGTGTCGATCGACTACGAGGGCGGTGAGCCGGTGGTGGTCGGAATGACCGTGAACGAATGGTCGCCGTGAACATGCGGTGACACCCCGGTATCGAGCTCCGACCACACCGTTTGAGCTGATAGGGTCGGCGCATGTCCGGCATGGCATCCTGGGGCGAGGTGGAGGAGACTTCCCCTTCGTTCGCAGCGGCGGTTCGTGCCCGCTTCGAAACCCACCGCCACCACGTGCTGGCGACGCTCCGACGGGACGGGTCGCCCCGGGTGACCGGTACCGAGGTCAAGGTGTACGGCCCGGACCTGACGATCGGGTCGATGCCGCAGTCGATGAAGGCCAGGGACCTCCTCCGCGACGGCCGTTATGCGCTGCACGCCAATCCCGGTGACGGCTCCATGGAAGGGGGAGATGCCAAGGTGGCCGGGATCGCTTTCGAGGTCACCGACCCGGACACGCTCTCCGACTACCTGGCGGGAACCGAGGTTCCTTCCGGGCCGTTCCACCTGTTCCGGCTCGCCGTGGCCGAGGCGGTGCTGACCTCGCTGCATCCCGAAGGTGATCGCATCGTGATCGAGACGTGGAATCCCGGTCAGGAGCTCAGGCGGTTCGAGCGGGCGTGAGCGACTACCCGCAGTCCACGCAGCGGTTCGGGTCGTCGGGAGACACCAGGTTCAGTTGCTTCTGCTGGAAGCAGACATGGCACAGGAAGGTGGTGGCGGCCGTGGCGGGCTTGCGGGTGACCGCCTTCGACGCCGTGGTGGTGCGGGCGGCCGGTTTGCGGGTCGCTCCCGTGCTGGTGGAACGGGTCGGCGGCGGCGTGCGACGGGTGGTGAAGTGCTTCCCGGGGTCGTGTTCCTTCTCCACCCCCCACCACAGGGCGTCGAGCGTCCACAGGTCGGTCTTCACCTCGGCGGCGATGGTGGCCAGCATGTCGTTGATCTCGGCGTAGTGCTCGCCGGTGCCACCGGTGGGCGACAAGTCGGGCCACAGCCCCAGCCGCTGCATGGCCGACTCCGAGATCGAGTTCCACACCCCGTACAGATCGGGCTCAGACACCAACAGGATCGGCGTGTACACCGACTTCTCGAACCCGGGAATCGGTTTGGAGGTCCCGGGCGGGTCGATCTCGTCGATCCGTTCAGCCAAAGGGCGGTCCTCGTCGAGCAGTGTCTCGAGCGCCCAGCGCAGCAGGTCCATGTTCGAGACCATGCGGGCCTCGTCGCGCTGGAGGCCCCACCAGTGCTTGTTGTTCTCGAACCTGAGGAAGCCGGCAAAGTCGTCGGCGTCGATGCGGGCGACCTTGCCTGGAGCGAACACCGCCTGGTACTGGCGGATGACGTAATCGCGCTGACGGATCATCTGGGCCACGTCCTCGTGGCGGAGGTAATCGGCCAGCCCGCGGAGATACCGGATCGGATCTGAAGTGGTCATGCCTTCGGCCCACCTTAGACCCGTCACGGTGCCGCCAAACGAGGTTGGCTATCTTCGGACCGGTCGTCTCCCGGAGGAGGTACCCGTGATGGCCGATCGCGATGTCGAGGTCACGTTCCAGCGCTTCACCTGGCGGATGTTGTCCCAGTACGTGACCCCGTGGGAACTGGAACGCCTCACCGAGGAGATCCAGCGCTGGGACCAGTGGTGTGACGCCTTCTCCGCCGACGCCCGGCGGCACCTCGACCTGGCGGACTCGGCGGCCGCGGCCGGAAACGGACGGACCGCCGGCGACGCCTACATCCGGGCGGCGCTGTTCTATCACTGGGCCACGTTCCTGTACGGACCCGACCAGGAACGGTTCGTCGCCGGGATGGAGGCGATGAACGACTGCTGGGCCAAGGCGGCGCCGTTCGTGGGCATGGAGCTGTTCACGGTCCCGTTCGAGGGCTCCGACCTGCCCGGCTTCCTCCTGAAGCCGTCCGGAGTGGACCAGCCACCGATCGTGCTGCTCGTCCCCGGCGGGGACTCCACCAAGGAAGAGTTGTACGACTTTGCACTCCACATGGTCGAGCGCGGCCTTGCCGTGGCCGCATTCGACGGCCCCGGGCAGGGACTGGTGTCGCTCACCTCGAAGATCCGCCCCGACTACGAGGTGCCGATCCGGGCGGTGGTCGACCACCTGCTGGCCCGTGGTGACCTCGACGGCGACCGCCTCGCCGTGGGCGGCATCTCGTACGGCGGACTGTTCGCCTGTCGGGCCGCCGCCTTCGACGACCGGGTCAAGGCGGTGGTGTCGGTCTCCAGCTGGTACACCCCTGCCGGCCGTTTCCCCACCATCGACCGGGTGTCACAGGAGGCACTCCGCCAGTACATGGGAGACGACCCGGCGGCGGTGATGGACTCGATCACCATGGCCGGCGCCGCCGAACGAATCGCCGTGCCGTTGCTGCAGGTGTACGGCGGTCTCGACAAGGCGTCACCACCCGAACACGCCTACCGGGTGGAAGCAGAAGTCCCGGGCCCGTGCACCACCATCATCTACGACGACGGCGTGCACGTGTGCAACAACCTGTACCCGATCGTGCGCCCGATGATCGCCGACTGGCTGAGCACACAACTGACATGAAGCTACGAGCTACGAGCTACGAGCTACGAGCTACGCTCAGCCGATGTCAGGCTCGTTCCTCGCCGACTCCCAGGCGCCGTTGGCGGGTTCGGGTTCGGGTTCGGGGATCACCTTCACCACTTCGATGCTGCATTCGGTGAGCAGGGCTGCCACTGCGCCGATGGCGGCCACGGTGGGCACCAGCAGGGCGCCTGCAACGCCGATGGTGAGCGGGATCTCCAGTACGGTCCGGCCCTCGTCGTTCTTGATGGTGATCCGGCGGACGTTGCCCTCATGGATCAGATCGCGAATCTGGCCGAGCACCTGGTTTCCCTGGAGTTTCAGCTCCTCGACCACGGTGCGTTCGTCGGTGGATGTCGTCACGGTCTCCCTCCTTCAGAGGTTATGACTCCATCATGGGGAGCGGGGCGAGCGGTGTCGACGGTCAAAGGACCATGGCGAGCCAATCCTTGGCGATCCCGGCCACCTCGAGGCTGTTGTCGTCCATCATCAGATAGTGGCTGTTGCCGGCGATGCCCCGGTCGGGGAGCATCAGCAACTCGGCTCGGCCGCCGGCGGCGGTGATCAGATCGACCGCCCGGCGGCATCCCTCCCGGCGGGTGTCTCCGTTCACCAGGTCTGCTCCGACGCTGTTGTCGCCCCACAGAGAGAGGAACGGGACTCCGGCGAAGCACTCCCGGGCCTCCGCCGGTGTGAGGGTCTCGGCTCCGCCTTCGATGCCGACGAGCGCCAGCACCAGGCCATGGCGTCGCCGCACCGTCTCGATCCCGTACAGGCCACCCTGGGAATGGACCATGAGGATGGCCGGTCCGACCTCGTCGAGCAGGGCGGCCAGGCAGGCGGGTGTGGTCTCGCCGCCGTGCTCGAGGGTGGTCTCGGAGTTGGGCACGTGCAGCTCCATGAACCGGTCGAAGGCGTGCACCGGGAAGCGACCGCCGGGAAACGGAGTCGGATGGGCCGGACCCATCCGCCCGTTCACCCACTCCCGTTGGTAGGTGGCGAGGAAGATGTCGGGGACATCGGTGCCGGCGTTGATCCGACTCGGGTCGAACCCCGACCGACCCCGACCGGCATGATCGACCACGAACACCGGATGTCCGGAACGCACGAACCAGGTGGCCCAGCCCTCACGGCCGTCGGGCGTGGTCTCCCACAGCGACCCACTCCCGTTCGATCCGTGCACCAACACGATCGGCGGCTGCGAGGCGTCGACCGGGACCCGGTAGTGAACATACATCTGGTCGACGGCAATGGTTCCACGCCCCGGAGACCCGGTGCGTGGCGACGACCCCGGGTGGTCGGTGGTGCGCTGACGGCCGCCGATGGTGAACACCCCTTCGTCGGCGACGGTGAGCGGGGCTGTGAGGCTCTGACGGGGGAGTGGCATGCCGGCCAGCGTAGGCATTGATCGGGCAGTCCCGCCTTCCTCCCCTACCGCCCCGGAGTCCCGCCCGCCACGATGGGACCAGCTGCAACAAGGAGAAGTCATGCGAGCGAGAGTTGGTGACCGTCTCGTCATCAAGGGTCATGTGCTCCACGAGCCTGCCCGTGAGGGCGAGATTCTCGAGGTGGGCGACCACGGTGAGCCGCCGTTCAAGGTTCGCTGGTCCGACGACGGCCACGAGTCGATCGTCTTCCCCGGCCCCGACGCCATCGTCGAGAAGGTGCATCACAAAGCCCACTGAAGAAATCTTGCCCCCCTTGATCCTGCCGCGAGGCGCGATTGCGGGCGAGGAACGAGCGGCGTGAATAGCTTTGTCCCCCTCGAGCTTGCGAGAGGGGGAAGGGGTCCCCGCTCTGGGGGGGCCTATCCCTCGCGAGCATGATGACGCGTCCTTGGACGCGTGCGGAGGTGGT
>JBHJOH010000038.1:0-19704 GCA_050329955.1 Acidimicrobiia bacterium
CTGGTTCTCTTCCCGGGACGTCACATCGCCCCCTTCGTCGTCCGGCGAGCCGGGGTCCAAAGGGGGCGATGTGGGTGCTCAGCCTCGCCGGGTGCGGGCGATGCCAGCGTCCTTGAGAACGCCGGCGTCGACCCCGATGGCCCTCCAGGCCGAGTAGGAGATGCCTTTCCGCTCGGAGTAGGACTTGGCGATCTCGATGAACTCCTTCTCGAGGGCATCGATGTCGACGCTGCCCGAGAGAGATTCCAATTGGTCCTCGGCGTCAAGCTTGGACTGGATCAAATCGAGCCGCTTGAGTGCGTCGTTCTCGACTGCCAGTCGCTCTTCGATCCCTGCGAGCTTCTTGGCCACCGAGTCGGCCGTGACCGGCCTTCCGGGTCGCCGCGACCCTAGGACTTCCAGGTATGCCTTGGCTGCTCGCGATTCCCGTCGACCCTGGGCCAACGCCTCTTTGTGGGCGTCAGACATTGCCATTGTGGATTCCTTTCACTGGTGGGGTGCTAGGTTTCAATTCTGCCACGCGAGGGAGCGTAGGCAAAGCCAAACATCCTCAGGAGGGATTCATGGATGAGCTCATTGCCGCTATCGCGGCGAAGACCGGACTTCCGGCGGACAAGGCCGAGCAGGCTGCAGCCGCCGCTTTGGACTTCATCAAAGACAAGCTGCCTGAGCCGATCGCATCGCAGCTGGATGGCTTGCTTTCCGGGAATGCCGAGGGTATCGGTGGCGCACTTGGTGGAGTCACCGACAAGCTCAAGGGCATGTTCGGAAGCTGATCAGGGCCGATTCGAGATGAATGAGGGGTCGGGAACAATCCCGACCCCTCGGTCTTGTTGGAGGTTCATCCCACAAACACAAGACCTGGACAGACGACGTGGCAACCGGGGACGGAGCGAGGTCAGAGTCCTCGGCCCGGCCGGCGCGTTCCTCACACCAGTACCGGCGGGGGGTCGTAGCGGGTCGCCCCCCACAACAGGAACGTGGCAAATGGGGACGTAGCGAGGTCAGAGTCCTCGGCCCGGCCCGCGCGTTCCTCACACCAGTACCGGCGGGGGGTGGTGGGGGGTCGTCCCCCCACAGAACATATGGTGGGCCCTAGAGGAATTGAACCTCTGACCTCTTCCGTGTCAAGGAAGCGCTCTCCCTCTGAGCTAAGGGCCCGTTTGTTCGGTCGCCGGCCGGCGTACGTTACCGGACGCGCCGTCGACCCGAGGCGACGCCCGGAATTGAACCGGGGTGACGGGTTTTGCAGACCCGCGCCTAACCACTCGGCCACGTCGCCCTGTCGCCCGGCCGAAGCCGGGACACCTCGACACCGCCGATTGGTGGTGGGAGGCAGGAAAGACCGGCTTGTGCCGGCCTCGGAGCGGAAGACGGGGCTCGAACCCGCGACCTCAACCTTGGCAAGGTTGCGCTCTACCAACTGAGCTACTTCCGCGTGCGCTGTCGATGATAGCCGAGCCTTTCCGGAGCGGACAAACGTGGCGGTCAGCGCCCGGTGGATCCGAAGCCACCGATTCCGCGATCGGTGTGGTCGAGCTGGTCGACTTCGTGGAACGTCACCGGGGGGATGTCGATGATGACGAGTTGGGCGATTCGGTCGCCGGGGGCGTAGACGACGTGGTCGGTGCCGTGGTTGATGAGCAGCACCTTGACCTCTCCCCGGTATCCAGAGTCGATGAGTCCGGGGGCGTTGACAACGGTGATCCCGTGGCGGGCGGCGTGACCGCTGCGGGGCAGCACGAGGCCGGCGCATCCGACGGGGATGGCGATGGCGAGCCCGGTTCCGACCGACGCCCGTTCTCCGGGTGCGATCGAGACCGACTCGATCGTGCACAGGTCGTGGCCGGCGTCGTCGACCCGGGCACGGGTAGGCGGGATTGCACGGGAATCGAGCCGCAGGAAGCTAATGTTCGTCATTGGAATCTGAACGTGGGGCGGTCGGGCGGACCTACCACGGAGTTGAAGAGTGCCACATGGGTACTGTATCGAATGTGACGCACGCGTCACCGCTGTCGACGGCGCATGCCTTCTCGGCCATCTCATCGACCCTGCGACGATCTCGTCGAAACGGGGCCGGCGAATCACAGCCCTCGAGGCTGTGACGCAGGTGGGCGGAGTGGCCCTTCTGGATCGTCCACACGGCGACCGGGGGGATCTGTCCAAGGTGGATCCTGCTCGGATCACGCTCCCGAAGGTCGATGCCCTGCGGTCCCAGACGACCAATGCGCCCCGACGCGACCGTCCCACGCCGGATCGTCCCGCGGGTGCCGTCGTGCGGCCCAGTACGGCTCCCCGTCCCTCCAGCGTCGCGACTATCGGGGATGACCTGAACCCCACGGGGGAGTTCGTGGTCCAGCTGTGGGATCAGACGGGGGACGCTCCTCCGCTGGAGGATTGGACTCCTGTCGATCCATTGTCCTCGGTGCCCGAGCGAGATCCGATCAGGTTCGTCAGTTTGGCTTTGATCGGCGCTGCCGCCGGGGCGGTCGTATTTGCCGTTGCCCTGCTGTTTGGTGCGGCCGGCTCGGATACGGAGCTGTTGGCCACGCAGTCGGAGACGCTGGTGTCCGCCGTCGGCGGCTTCGATGTCTCTGCCTCGGCTCCCGACTTCTCGGTGATGGATTCGGCGGCACGCGATGTGTTGTCTGCGGCGGACGCCTTGGATGTGGGTGATCCCGACCGCGCCATCGCAATCGATGCGGCTGGTCGGGTGCTCGATGTCGAGCGGACCCTGTCGGATGCGTTGTCGTACGAGACCGGCTTTGTGGTGTTCGTGGGCCGCCCTGAGCTACCCACCGATGCCGATGAAAACCAGCTATCGGACCTGAGCGGCGCCTTCACCTCCTGGGTGACGGACTTCGGGAGGGTGTTGGATTCGGTCCCCCACGATCGGGCCTTCGCTGACCATGCAACCGAGATCGAGTCCTTCCAGTCGGGCATCGGAGACCTTCAGGCAACCTATCTGGATGCGCTCCGGGCCGGAGACGCCGCCGCGGCAGTCGATCAGCTGGCGCTCATCGATGGAGGGGTCGGTCAACTGCAGCGGTCGATGGCGGCAGGCGTCACAGCCACCGAGCGTGCCTCCCGATCGAGTCTGGACGAGGTTGCCACCATGCTGGGGCGCCTCACCGAGGCCGACTGACAGCGTACAAAGCCCTCAGCTCTCGGGGGTGTGGAGGCTGGCTTCGAGTTCGGCAAGCTCGCGCTCGAAATCCTCCACATCCCTGAAGTCTTTGTAGACACTGGCGAACCGCAGTGAAGCGATCTCGTCGAGGCTGCGGAGCCGCTCCAGCACCATTCGGCCAAGTACTTCAGTGGGTGTGGGCACGGCGGCGGAACGAACCGCCACCTCGATCTGAACCAGGAGTGCGTGAACGGCTCCTTCAGGAACCGGTCGATCAGCCAGTGCTGATTCGATCCCCCGGCGGAGCTTGTCTGGATCGAAGGGCTCGGTCCGACCGGACCGCTTGAGGACCGTCAGCGTGGGCACGGCACGCTCGTAGGTGGAGAACCGGTAGGCACACGACTCGCACACCCGGCGACGCCTGATCGATGTCCCGCTTTCCGCCGGACGCGAGTCTATGACTCGACTATCTGGATGGGCGCATTGCGGACACTGCATCGGGCTGCAGGCTAGCCGCAACCCTGCCTTCACGGGTTTGGCCCGCACCTCCTCGGCCTCAGCCCACCGGGATCATGAGAATCTGGCCCGGTGTCAGATTGGAGCTCGTGAGCCCGTTGATGTCGCGGATCACTTCGACCACCTCCCGGATGTCCTCGCCCGGACCCGTGACGTCAGAGGCCAGGTCCCACAGTGTGTCACCGCTCTCGACCCGGTGCTCCATCGTGATGCTCGGCGATGAAGCGGAACCGGTGCCTCCGAGAAGGAGGAAGGCTGCAACCAGGGCCGTCAGGAGTATCAACAGCCTGCCGGGCAGGTTGTATGGCTTGGTGTGCATGGACCTTCCTCCTCTCGGGGCTGCGCTGGTCTGCTCGACTGGCGCAGCACCAACGTATCGGGAGGGTGTGACAGATTTCGCCGGGCGCCCCGGACCGGCTGCGTTGGCGCCAACAGAGGTCCGAGTGTGGTTGCCCCGCCACCTCGAGGGCGTCGGGTGATCCGGCCTTGTGAGAGTCTGGTGCGACATGGGCTGAATCTCCGTTTCTGCCTGCTGCTGTTGCCTGGTGTCGGAGATCAACGCCGTTGAGCCGAACACCTGTTGAGCCGAACACCTGTTCGTGCTAGACTATCGAACCTACGTTCGGGCTGTCAAGTCGAACACATGTTTGGAACGCGAAGACTCTGCGACTAGCGTTGCGGTCGAAACGAAAGGGCGGGTGAGGTAGTGACCGACATCAGTGATCGTCAGCGACAGGTTCTGGAATACATCCGGACCACCGTCGCCAGCCGGGGGTACCCACCGTCGGTGCGGGAGATCGGCGATGCTCTCGGGCTCTCCTCCCCCTCGACCGTGCACAGTCATCTCTCTTCGCTGGCCAAGGCGGGTCTCATCCGCAAGGATCCCTCGAAGCCGAGGGCGATCGAGATCCTCGAAGCTGCACCGATGTCCCAGACGCCGCGCGACGCGAACATCCGCCATGTCCCGTTGGTCGGCCGTATCGCCGCCGGTAGCCCGATCCTGGCCCAGGAGGACATCGAGGATGTCATGGCCCTGCCGACAACGCTCGTTGGTTCGGGTCCCGTCTTCATGCTGACAGTGCGCGGTGACTCCATGATCGACGCCGGCATCTTCGACGGCGACTACGTGGTCGTGCGGAGCCAGCCGGACGCGCTCGATGGCGAGATCGTGGCGGCGCTCGTGGACGAAGAAGAGGCCACCGTGAAGCGGTTGTTCCGCAAGAACGGTCAGATCGTCCTGCAACCCGAGAACGAGGCCTACGAAGCGATGGTCTTCGATGGTGGGGTACGAGTGCTCGGCAAGGTGGTGTCCGTGCTCAGGAAGGTTCGCTGAGCCACACCCCGTCGAAAACGGTGACGGCAGGCCCGGTCAGCCAGACTCCGTCGTGGAAACTCACCACTGCGCTGCCGCCCGGAACCTCCACCGTGATGGCGTCCCATTGGCCGTTATCACCACGTGCGACCGCGGCCACCGCCACCATCCCGGACCCGCAGGCCAGTGTCTCACCGACACCACGCTCCCACACTCGCATCCGAACATGGTGCGGGCCCGCCCAGCTGTAGAACTCGACGTTGGTGCCGTCGGGGAAGTGCTGGTGATGCTCGACCCGGGATCCGATGGCGGATAGCTCGATCAGATCCGGGTCTGCCTCTGTAACGGCGTGAGGATTGCCGACATCCACACACTCATAGCGGAGGCCGTCGATGTCCACCGGCGCCCCGATGGAGATCGGTCCGAGGTCGACTGAGACCTCGACGTCGCGAACCACGACCCGTTTCGGTCCCGCCGCGGTGGCGACCACGAACGTCCGGGATTCCACCATCCCGAGGTCCCAGGCCCGCCGCGCCACACACCGCAACCCGTTCCCGCACATCTCGGCAGCAGACCCGTCGGCGTTCCAGTACCCCATGCGAACCCCGGAGGCATCGAGGGACACCTGGAGGAGGCCGTCGGCACCGATTCCGAACCGGCGATCGCACAGGGAGCGCACCAGAGCCGGGGACACCGCCACTCCCCCGTCTATCACCACGAAGTCGTTTCCGAGCCCGTGCATCTTGGCGAAGTTCATCCTGCACCTTCCCTCAGAGCATCCACCAGCGTCTCGACAGCGGCGGTTGCCGTGCGTTCGCCGGCCGGCAGCCATCGTATTCGGGGGTCCCGCCCGAAGTACGTGCGTTGCCGCTTCGCCAGGGAAAGCGTCGAACGGCGAACCCGGGCAAATCCTTCTTCGAGGTCGATCGCACCCGTGAGAACATCGAGCAGATCCCGGTAGCCAACGGCCAGTGACGCCAACCGGCCGAGCGATGGTGCCAGCCGGGACACCTCGTCGAGTAACCCGAGGTCCCGCATGAGGCCCGTGCGATGCGTGATCCGCTGTTCGAGGTCCGGACCGGGATCCAGACCGAACACCACCAGATCGAACGCGGACCGGTACTTCCTCACTGCTTCCGCGGATTCGCTCTTCAGCCGTTCCGAAGGTGTCGATCCGGTGAGCCGGAGTATCTCCACGGCACGAACCACCCGCCGAGGGTTGGCCAGGTCCAGTGCCTGCCCTGCCCCGGCGTCGGCCGCCAGAAGCTCTTCGAGCAGCGCCGGGAGCGGCGCTCGGTCCAGTTGGCGACGTACTGCCAGGTCGGTGGGAGGAAACTCGAGGGGATCGACCAGCGAACGGAAGTGAAGACCACTTCCACCGACCACGAGCACGGGCCCGTCGACGGAGGCGACGCCAGCCCGGGCGTCGCGTTGAAACTGCGCCACCGTGTAGTCCACCGAGGGTTCCACCAGATCGATCATCAAGTGGGGAACCCGGTCTCGCTCGGCGACACTCGGCTTGGCGGTGCCGATGTTCATACCGCGGTAGACCTGCATCGAATCGACCGAGACCACCGTCGCTCCGCACCTGATCGCAGCCTCCAGGGCCACATGCGTCTTGCCGGCCGCGGTCGGCCCCACGAGCGCTACCAGCCGTCTCAGGCGGGATCACCGGCCAGGTGGTGCATCGACGAGCCGGTGATGGTCGCGTCGAGGAACGTGCCGGCAGGTATGTCGCCGGCGACGTGCACCACTTTGCCACCTCGCGTGCGGGTGGTTGCCACGCCCGGGTTCTTTCTGGAAGGGCCCTCGGAGAGCACCTCGAGGGTCCGTCCCACCCACCGCTGCGAGTTGGACTCGGTCAGGTCGTTCTGGACTGCGAGGAGGCGCTGAAAACGTTCGTTGACGACGTCTGGGTCTACGAACTCGCCGGCCATTTCGGCGGCGGCAGTCCCGGGCCGAGACGAGAAGATAAAGGTGAACGCCGAGTCGAAACGAGCCTCCGCCACGACCTCGAGGGTTCGTTCGAAATCCTCCTCGGTCTCGCCGGGGAAACCAACGATGATGTCCGACGAGACCGAAAGATCCGGAATGATGTCGCGGGCCATGGCGAGGCGTTCCAGATAGCGGCCGGCGGTGTATCCCCTGTGCATGCGAGCCAGGATGCGATCACTGCCGGACTGGAGGGGAAAGTGGAGCTGCTCGCACACCGCCGGCGTGGCGGCCATGGCTTCGGCGACCTCAGGGCGGAAGTCGTTGGGATGAGGGCTGGTGAAGCGAACACGTCGTACGCCTTCTACGGCCCCCACCTGGCGAAGCAGTTCGGCGAACAGCGGCTTGCGTTTCCCGTCGAGCGCAAGATCCCGGCCGTAGGTGTCCACATTCTGGCCCAACAACGTGAGCTCGACCACACCGTCGGCGACCAGGGAGCGGACCTCCTGCAGGATGTCACCGGGACGGCGCGACACCTCGACACCCCGGACCGCAGGAACGATGCAGAAGGTGCAGGTGTTGTTGCACCCGACCTGAATGGTCACCCAGGCGGAATGGGCCAGCTCCCGCTTGACCGGCAACGACGAAGGCATGGCATGCAGTTCGTCGACCACCTCGGTGATCGGTCCCCAGGCATCGGCGTGGTCGAGAAGGTCGACCACCCGATCGAGGTTGTGGGTACCGAGCACGACATCCACCCAGGGAGCACGTTCACGGACGATCTCCCGATCCTTCTGGGCAGCACACCCACCGACCACCAGCATCATCGACGGGTTGACATCTTTGACCGCTTTGAGATTGCCGATGGTGCCGTAGAGCTTGTTGTCGGCGTTCTCGCGGATGGTGCAGGTGTTGATGAAGACGACATCGGCGTCTTCGTAGCCATCCGCCGGTACCATGCCATCGGCTTCGAACAGACCCGCCACCCGCTCGGAGTCGTGTTCATTCATCTGACAGCCGAATGTCCGGACCAGATAGCGCTTCCCCTGCCGCGACGGGATGCGATACGGGCGCTCGCGACGCACAGGGTTCGAGAGAACGACGCTCGTCATGAATCAGCGGGCATAGTCGGTAGCGCGGAACTCACGGATCACGGTCACCTGGATCTGACCGGGGTACTGGAGATCCTCTTCGAGCTTGCGGGCGATCCTCCGAGCGAGGTCACCGGCCGAAAGATCGTCGATCTCGCCGGGGTCGACGACCACGCGAACCTCGCGCCCAGCCTGCATGGCGAAGACGCGCTCGACCCCATCGAACTCGAGGGCCACACTCTCCAGACGTTCGAGCCGTCTGACATAGGACTCGAGGGCTTCCCGCCGGGCCCCAGGTCTGGCTGCGGAAACGGCGTCAGCGGCCTGTACGAGCACCGCCAACACCGTTCTCGGCTCGACCTCGTTGTGATGCGCTTCGATGCCGTGCACCACCGTTGCATCCTCGCCAAACCGCCGGGCGATCTCGGCTCCGATGAGCGCATGGGATCCCTCGACCTCATGTGTGACGGCCTTGCCGATGTCGTGGAGCAGGGCGGCACGCTTTACAGGTGCGGGATCGACACCAAGCTCGTGGGCGAGCATCGAGGCTACATGGGCAGACTCCACCAGATGGTTGAGGACGTTCTGGCCGTAGGACGTTCGGTACTTCAGTCTGCCGAGCAGCGTGACCAGCTCCGGATTCATGCGCGATACGCCAACTTCCAGCAGGGCCCATTCGCCGGCATCACGTACCGACTGCTCGACTTCGGCCTGCGCCTTCTGATAGGCCTCCTCGATCGAGGCGGGGTGAATTCGACCATCGGCGACGAGTTTCTCGACGGTCAGACGAGCGACTTCGCGCCGGACAGGATCGAACGAGGCAACCGAGACGGCTTCGGGGGTGTCGTCGACGATGAGGTTCACGCCGGTCACCGATTCGAGCGCCCGGATGTTGCGGCCTTCGCGGCCGATGATGCGACCTTTCATCTCGTCGGAGGGCAGCGCTATGACCGACACGGTGGTCTCGGTGACCACTTCGGCGGCGAGACGTTGGATCGACGTGGCGAGAATCCGGCGCGCCCGTTTGTCGGCCTCTTCCCGAGCCTTGATCTCGAGATCACGCACGAGGAACATCGCCTCGCGCCGGGCCTCGTCCTCGACCTGGGCGAGGAGTTGCTCTTTGGCGGCGATCGCGTCGATGCCGGCCAACCGAGCGAGTTCCTGGCGCGCCTGCTCCCGAAGAGTCTCGGCATCGGAACGCAACTCGCCCACCTCACGCTCGCGTTGGAGCACCATCTGCTCCCTGGTGGCGAGATTGGCCGCTCGCTGGTCGAGTGTCTCCTCGCGCTGACTGAGGCGGCCTTCCATGTTCTCGAGTTCGACCCGTCGGTGGGCGAGCTGGGCCTCCTCGCGCTCACGGAAGGCATCGGCGCGGGCGTGGGCCTCTTCCTCGGCCCGGGCCAGGAGGCGCTGTGCTTCGAGTCGGGCAGCGGAGAGAACTTCCTCGGCATCTCCACCGGGCGCTGGGCGGTCAGATTTCATCGCAAGACGGGCCAGGAGGTATCCGCCCCCTCCCGCTATCACTGCGGCCAATGCCACAGCGATGGCGATCGCCACGATCACCGGAGTGTCCATCTGTTCCCTCGTTTCATTCCCTCGAAACGCAGATGTGCCGAGCCCTCACGAAGGGCCCGGCACACACGACCAAGGACGGGAACCACCGACGTGGTCAGGTCGATATCTGGCTGTCGATGGTGGTCATGGGGTGTGGTCTACGTTTCAGGCGGTTCGTTCGTGTGTGAACCGCCATCTTACCCGACGTCCCGGAATCAGCGGGGACCTCAGTCGTCGAGCACCGATTCGAGACTGTCTTCGGCAGGAGACACGATCGACAGGTCGATCGGAGTGTCGTCGTCGACGGTCACCACGGTCTCTGCGTCCGCCGTGGGAGCGGGTTTCGGAGCCACCAACTCGTAGATCTTGGCCTGGAGCTGCATGGCGATCTCGGGATTCTCCCTGAGGAACCGTTTGGAGTTCTCACGCCCCTGACCGAGCTGGTCCTGTTCGAACGTGAACCACGCCCCGCTCTTGCGGACGACACCGTGATCGACGGCCACGTCGAGGAGGCTGCCCTCACGCGAGATGCCCTCCCCGAACATGATGTCGAACTCGGCCTGCCGGAACGGTGGCGCCATCTTGTTCTTGGCAACCTTCACCCGGGTCCGGTTCCCCACCTGCTCGCCACCGTCCTTGATGGTCTCGATCCGACGGACGTCCAGACGCACCGACGAGTAGAACTTCAGCGCCCGACCACCCGGGGTGACCTCAGGCGAGCCGAACATGACGCCGATCTTCTCGCGGAGCTGGTTGATGAACACCGCCGTCGTCTTCGACCGATTGAGGTTGGCGGTCAGCTTCCGCAGCGCCTGGGACATCAACCGGGCCTGAAGACCCACGTGGGTGTCGCCCATCTCGCCTTCGATCTCGGCGCGTGGGACCAGCGCCGCCACCGAGTCGATCACGATCACGTCGAGCGCACCTGAGCGGACCAACATGTCGGCGATCTCTAGAGCCTGCTCTCCGGTATCGGGCTGGGAGATGAGGAGCTCGTCGACGTCGACGCCGAGCGCCTTGGCGTAGATCGGATCCATGGCGTGTTCGGCGTCGATGAAGGCGGCGATGCCTCCATTGCGCTGAGCCTCGGCCACCACATGGAGTGCCAGTGTGGTCTTGCCCGAGCTCTCCGGACCGTAGATCTCCACGACGCGTCCCCTGGGCAGTCCCCCGATACCGAGGGCGAGATCGAGTGACAGCGCTCCGGTGGAGATGACCTCGACCGCCTGGGCACCGACCTCACCCATCTTCATGATGGCGCCCTTACCGAACTGCTTCTCGATCTGCGACAGGGCCATGTCCAGTGCCTTGTCTCGCTCCATGTTCCTCACTCCTCGATCTCGTTTCGCTAGGTCGCTCCGGAGGGCCCACCCGCCGATGTCGACTCGGTTCCGTCTTTGTATCTGTGTGGATTCGTCTTGGATCCAGTGTGGATTCGTCTTGGATCCAGTGTGGATCTCCCGTCGAATCCAGGGGCCGGGGCCCTACCGCTCGATCAACATACGATTCCGGTGTGACAAATTACGCACGTGTCAGTCATCGGCACACTATCGAACACCCGTTCGTATGGCAAGGATTTCGGACCGCAGTTTTCGTTCTGGGACACGACCGTCCGCGCCCGACCACCGGTCGGCCTCAAGCCAGGGGGAACTCCTCCAGCAACTCGTACCAGGCGGCCCCGCCCAGGTGCGACCGGTAGAGGCCGATTGCGGGCACCTCGAAGCGGATCGGCGGCACTGCCAACGCCTCGATGAACGGCCGAAGGTCTTCGTCCGGACGGAGCCGGCTCAGCGTGAGATGGGGCACGTACGGGCGTTCCTCGGTGACGAACCCGACCGCCTCGGCCTCGACGTCGATGAGGTCGGCCAGCTCCGCCAGACGATCCCCACCCCTCGAAACACCCAGCCACAACACCGTGGCGCGGCGGGCATTGGGGAAGGCGCCCAGCCCCGACAGCTCGACCGGGAAGGGTGACCCGAGGTCGGATTGATCGATCCCCGCCACCAACCTATCCATCGCCACCTCGTCGGTGTCACCGAGGTACCGAAGCGTCAGGTGCCAGTTGTCGGGTGGGCTGGGACGACCGGGGAGCGGACGATCAGACGTCACCGACATGAGGACCGCGGCCAGCAGGTCACGTGCCGGCGGCGGGAGAGCCACCGCCAGGAACAGCGGGCCTACTGATCCCACCAGGCCCCAGAGACCGCCAGCCGGGCGAGATGCAACGCCGACGTGACGGTGTAGGTCCGAACCCGTTCCCGGTCACCGGGCAGGCGAAGGGTCCGGGCGCGGGCATCCTCGGGAGTGGCCACAGCCACGATCATCGTCCCGGGCGGGGCATCGTGGGGATCGGGGCCGGCAGCGCCGGTGACCGAGATCGCCACATCGACACCAAGATGCTCGCGGGCGCCCTGCGCCATGGCGAGGGCCATCGCCTCACTGACGATGCCTTCCTCGACCTCGGTGTCGGTGATCCCGAGCAGGCGACGTTTCTCGTCGACGTGGTAGGCGACGATCGAACCCCGGTAGGCCGCCGAGGCCCCCGAAACGGAAGTGATACGGGCGGCCACCAGTCCCCCGGTGGCCGATTCCGCCGTACCGATCGTCCAACCCCGGTCCACCAGCAGCCTGAGCAGGATCGGCTCGATCGTTTCCTCGTCGAAGCCGAACACCGCCGGAGTCAGACGGGCTACCACTTCGGCTTCGATGGGAGCAATGAGCGCCTCGGCCGCGGCCAGGGTCTCGGCGGCAGCGGTGATACGCACCTTGATCTCACCATCCGAGGCGAGGAAGGCGATGGAAGGGTTGGTGCCCTCCCGGTAGAGGTCGTCACACAGCTCGCCGACTGCCGCCTCGCCTCTCCCCCACGTACGGATCACCCGGGATCTCAGAACCCGTTCGACCCCGGCCTTGGCGCGAATCCGGGGCAGGACCTGTTCGGCGAGCAACTGCTCCATCTCCCGGGGCACGCCCGGTACCGCAAAGATGAGCGTTCCGCCGTGATCGAGCACCAGACCCGGTGCGGTGCCCTTCGGGTTGGGAAGGAGTTCGGCTCCATCGGGGTACTCCGCCTGGCGCAGGTTCGACTCGGGCATGTCACGGCCCAGGTCGGCGAACCTCTGTCGCAGGGCGACGGCGTACTCGTCGCTGAAGCGCATCTCCCGACCGGTGGCGGCGCAGATGCCCTCGCGGGTCATGTCATCCTGGGTGGGGCCGATGCCACCGGTGATGATGACGGCATCGGAGCGGCTGATCGCCAACCGAAGCGCAGATTCGAGCCGTCCCAGGTTGTCGCCCACCACCTGTTGATAGTTGGCATCGAACCCGGACTCGGCGAGGGCGGAGCCGATGTGGGCGCCGTTGCCGTTGACGATCTGACCGAGCAGCAGCTCGGTACCCACCGCCACCACCTCGACGATCATCGGCGTGCCGTCTCGAGCACAGTCGCTTCCAGATCGGGCCCGAAGGCGCCAGTGATGTGGGCATCGACCGTGTCGCCCGGACGGCCGGAGTCGAGGGTGATCATGCCGTCTATCTCGGGAGCCTCCCGATAGGAGCGACCCACCGGCACCCCATCCTCCACCTGGTCGATCAGGACCGACAGCGTCCCACCCACCTGCGACAGGTTGGTCTCGGCGGTGATCTCCTCCTGGATGCCCTGCAGGTACCGGAGGCGGTCCTCGATGTCGGACCGGTCCACCCTGCCGTCCATCTCGGCGGCCGGCGTGCCCTGTTCCGGCGAGTACGGGAAGAAGCCGGCCCAGTCGAGCCGGACGTCCTCCAGGAACTCGGCGAGATCCTCGACGTGGTCGTCGGTCTCGCCCGGGAACCCGACGATGAACGAGCTGCGCAGGGCGGCACCGGCATCCGCCGCTCTGATCGAAGCGATCAGCTCGCGGTAGCGGGCACCGTCGCCGGGGCGTTTCATGCCTCGCAGAAGCTCACCTGAGGAATGCTGGAGGGACAGGTCGAAGTACGAGGCGATGCTGGGGTTCGACGCCATCTCCTCGATGAGCGCCGGACGGATCTCCTTGGGGTAGAGATAGAGCAGCCGGGCGGTGGACAGACCATCCACATCGGTGACGAAGCGCAGAAGATCGACGATGTTCCAGCTCTCGTCGGCGTCCCGGCCGTAGGCAGCGAGGTCCTGGGCCACCAGCACGATCTCGGACACCCCGCCGGCGGTGAGCCCGGCCATCTCGTCGCGGATCTCGATCGGACGACGCGACCGCTGCTTGCCCCTGATGAGAGGGATGGCGCAGAACGTGCACGGCTTGTCACACCCCTCAGCCACCTTGACGTAGGCGTAGGGGAGGGTGGGAGCCGGCCGGGTCACCAGATTGAGGATGTCCATCCGGGGTCGCCGCTTGATCTCCACCGGGCTCCACTGGGTGAGTCCGTCGAGGGTGGAGATGAGATCACCGTACCGGTCGAGTCCGATGACGGCGTCCACCTCGGGAAGCGCCTCTGCGACCTCGACCCCGAACCGCTGCGCCATGCAGCCGATGACGATGGTCTTGGCGTCCGATCGCTTGGCGTCCTGCGCTTCGAGGATCGTCTCGACCGACTCGCGTCGTGCCTCCTCGATGAAGGCGCAGGTGTTCACCATCACCACGTCGGCGGTCTCGGGAGACGCCGCCAGCACGTAGCCGGACTCGGTGAGCATCACCTCGACCTTCTCGGAGTCGACCTGGTTCTTGGCGCACCCGAGCGTGGTCAGCCAGACAGTGGGGGAAGAAGACATCGGGGGTGAGTGTATCGGGATGGCCGGGGAGCGAGCGCACGGGAGGAGGAGCAAGGAGCGAGACGGCCCCTTCGCCAACTGAGACGAATATCGACCGCCACGGTGTCGATTTTCATCCCGGTTGGCGGGTTGGGGGTGGTCGTCACGGGCGGTCCAGGGAAACCTCGATCCGCTTGCGTTGCTCGAAGCGGAGGTAGCTGCCGTAGCCGGCCGCCCGCGCCGCAGCTCTCACCTCGAGAGTGCCGTAGCCGGCCTCGTGCGGGAAGTGGGCGTCACTCGCCAGCGTGATCGGCACTCCGGCGTCATGGAACATCGACAGCAACGTCGGTGAGGGGTAGACCTCGGCGGCCGGATTGCGGAGCCCCTGGCTCGACACCTCGACCGCCAGACCCCCGGCGGCGGCTGCGGCCACGACCTCCCGGTAGGCATCCGCCGGTTCGGTGTCGGGGCGGAATCCGTACTTCTTGCACACGTCGACGTGGGCGAGCACGTCGATGCCCCCGGTTGCAGCCAGCTCGGCCTCCAACGCGAAGTAGTCGAGCCAGGCCCGTTCCACGCCACGACGATCGAACTCGTGGATCTGGGCTGACGAGTCGATCGCCCAGCCGCCGACCCAGTGCACCGATCCGATCAGGTAGTCCCACGGATAGGGATCGATGAGCTCGAGCACCGCCGCGAAGGTGTCAGGGAAGAAGTCGATCTCGAGGCCCAGCCGCACCGGGAGTCCCGCATCCTTGGCCGCCAGCACCGTTTCGACGTAGTCGTCGAGGGACAGGTTCTGGTCGGCCTCCACGAACGATCGGGTGTGCTCTGCCAGGTCGAGGCGGTGTTCGTGTTCCCAGAAGCGACCGAGGGCGGGCGCAGCCTCCCGGCAGCGGTACAGGTGTTCGGTGAACCCGATCTCGTCGACGCCGCGGGCGGCGGCGGCGGTCACGAACGACTCGATGTGACCGGGCGGATACTCCCCGGCCGGTGGGCCGGACCCGGATGGCTCATGGGGATGGAGGTGGACGTGATAGTCGGACATGACTCAGCCGCGGGCCTGTTCCACCAGCCCCTGCAGCGGTCCGGGCCCCACCGCATCGGCGAGCGTGTTCCAGGTGGCGGCGTCGATCTCGTCGTCGTGCTCGAGTCGACTGGCGGCGAGGTACACGGCATCGGCGAGGCGGGCGAACATGCCGACCTGGTCCCGTTCAACCGCGGTGGCAACCGCCATCCGTGCCCCTTCCGGGTCACGGCGGGCAAGCGCCTCGATGGCGTGCTCGGCGGCTGTGAACGCCTGACGCTGGAGTTGGCCGTCCATGGGACAACGGTACCCGGCAACCGCCCGATCACGTATTCGGAAGGCGCCGGCGAAGGCTCTCTGCCAGCATCCCCCCATGGATCACGTCACCTCGGCCTCGGCATCCGACCTGGACGCCGTGTGCAACCTGATCGAGGGTCAGCAGCAACGACCGGAGCGCACCATCCCGTACTTCTCGAACGAGGCCGGCGCCATCGCCGAAGAGGTCACCGCCGAGGACGACTGGGCGGATCGGGCTTGGGTGGTCCGCACCGATGCCGGTGCGGCGGGATTCCTGATGGCCGAGGTCGATGCCGACCTCGACCGGGTGTGGTGGATGGGGCCGTTCGCCGACGGCGACTGGGCGACCATCGCCGACGCTCTCTACGCATACGGCCGGCCGCGGATCAACGCCACCGGTGAAGAACTGGCCGGTGACGGGCGCCACCTGGAACTCGACGAGTTCGCCCGGCGGCACGGTTTCCGAGCGGAGCCGGCGTCGGTGGCACTGCGCTGCATCAGCGCTCCGGACTCCCCCACGTTCCCGGGCCGGACGGCCGTCGGCGACGCCGGCGTCACCGAGATGACGTCGGCCGAACACCGGGCGGTGGCTGCCCTCCACGACCGCCTGTTTCCCGGCACACACACCACCGGCTGGCGGTTGGTCGACAAGGAAGCCGATCGCTTCCGCTGCCTGGTGGCACGGGCGGGATCATCGGTGGTCGGCTACGTGGCCGTGGAGTCGCAGGCCGACGGGAGCGGCTACATCGATTTCGTCGGGGTTGCGCCCGAGCATCGCCGCGCCGGGCTCGGGCGTGTGTTGGTGGCCGCAGCCACCAACACACTGTTCGAGCGTGGCGCGTCCTACGTCCACCTCACCGTGCGCGAGTCGAACATGGCAGCGCGGCGTTTGTACGCCTCGCTGGGCTTCACAGAGGACAGTGTTCTCCGCCCCTATCGCAAGGGCTTCACACTCGACGACTCGTGAGGCGGGCGCAGACCTCTCTGCGCGGAACTCTCAGCGCAGAGAGGTCGGGTCAGACCTCCTGGAACAGGTAGGGCCTGAGAACATCCATCCGGGCCTCCACGTGCGCCGGGTCGAGATACCACAGCGTCGCCGACACCGTCGACAGCAGTGGGTTGCCGTCCTGGGGTGTGAAGCAGAAGCCGACCAGCTCGTTGCCCCGAACGGCCAGCGTCTCGATCGGTACGACGGTCTGTGACAGGATCCGTCCGAAGTAGCCGTGGTCACGCCCGAAACTGAACACCTGGTTCGCCGACTTCTTGTAGGTGATGGCGACCCGCTTGTTGGCGACAAGCCGGTCGACGGCATCGTCGACGCTCATCGGCTCATCTAGCTCCAGACGGAAGTGGATGGCGTGCATGTACTGGGTGTTGACCTTCATCGCCGAGGAGTGCAGGTTCAGGTTGTAGCCCAGGGTCTCGAACACGCCGTGAGCGTCGCGGGCGTGGTGGGTGCCGAAGCGCCCGTCCTTGTGCTTCTCGACGGTGGGGCTGGGTGCGAACCCCTCGTCCTGGCTGATGTCGTTGGAGCGACGGATACACAGGAACTGGCCGTCCTCGAGATGGTTGGTCCCATCGGCGTCCATCGCCAGGGTCTTGATCAGGACCGAGATATTGTGGGTGTTGCACGAGACGATGTGGATGAACCTGTCACCCGCCTCCAGCGCCTCGTCGTTGATGCCCCGGGCGTACTTCTTGCCGAAGCCGTCTTCGGAGCCCTGAGCCATGAATCCGACCGGGCCCTTGGCCGCCTCGTAGAAGTCGATCTTCATCTTGTTCCCGACGGGGGTGCAGTCGATGACCACGGTGGCGCGCTCGATCGCCTCGCGCGCCTCGTACTTGGGCGTGTGGCCCAGCTCCTCGAAAGATCCCTTTCGGTCGTCGTCGACTGCCAGTACGGCTCCGCGGCGTACGAGATCGTTCACTTTGCTGCGCTCGGTGAGCAGCGGCGTCCGTTTGTGGAACGTGATCTCGTCGATGCCGAAGGCCTCACGATCGTCGGCCAACAGACCGATGAGCGGCTCACCGATGGTGCCGGTTCCGACGACGTGGACGATGTTGGTCATGATGCTCCCTGTTTGTTGCGCGCCTTTTCTACACGCTCCGCCGGACGGGGACGTCCGTCAAGACGAAACAACACCCTGCGGGGCGAAAGATCGACTGATCTTTCACCCCAACAGGTGTTGTCGGAGGCGCGCAGGGGTGCCTCAGAACTGCTCGGACTCGGTGGAGCCGACCAGCGCCAACGTCGAGGCCTCCCCTCCCCCGATCACCGTTGAAACCCGGTCGAAGTACCCGGCACCCACTTCACGTTGGTGCCTGGTGGCCGTGTACCCGGATCGCTCCATCGCAAACTCCCGCTCCTGGAGCCGCACGTAGGCCGTCATCCCCTCGGAGGCGTACCCCTGCGCCAACTCGAACAACGAGGCGCTGAGAGCGTGGAACCCGGCCAGAGTGATGAATTGGAACTTGTAGCCGAGCCTTGCCAGCTCCTTCTGGAACGAGGCGATCGTGGAGTCGTCGAGATGCTTGCGCCAGTTGAACGAGGGCGAGCAGTTGTAGGCGAGCATCTTGCCTGGGAAGCGGGCGTGGACCGCCTCTGCGAATGCGGCCGCCTCTTCCAGATCCGGATGGGCTGTCTCACACCAGATCATGTCGCAGTAGGGGGCGTAGGCGAGTGCCCGGGCGATCGCCTGATCAAGCCCGGGACGAACCCGGTAGAAGCCCTCTGGTGTGCGATCGCCGGTGCAGAACCCCTTGTCATTGTCGTCGATGTCAGAAGTGAGGAGGTTGGCGGCGTTGGCGTCGGTCCGGGCGACCACCAGAGTCGGCACCCCCATCACGTCGGCTGCGAGTCGTGCTGCCTGCAGCGTGCGAATGTGCTGGCTGGTGGGCACGAGGACCTTGCCACCCATGTGCCCGCACTTCTTCTCGGCGGCCAGTTGATCCTCGTAGTGCACCGCAGCCGCGCCGGCGTCGATGAAGGACTTCGTGAGCTCGAAGACGTTGAGCGATCCGCCGAATCCCGCTTCACCGTCGGCAACGATCGGAACGAACCAGTCGGTGGCGTCGTCACCTTCCGCCCAGGCGATCTGGTCTGCCCGACGAAGGGCGTTGTTGATCCGGCGCACCAGGGCCGGCGCCGAGTTGACCGGATAGAGGGACTGGTCGGGGTAGACCTGCTCGGAGAGGTTGGCGTCTCCGGCCACCTGCCATCCAGAGAGATAGATGGCGGGCAGCCCCGCCTTGACCATCTGCACGGCCTGTCCCCCCGTCATCGCCCCCAGGGCGTTCACATAGTCGGTGGCATGGAGTCGGTCCCACAGCTTCTCGGCCATCGCCTTGGCCAGTGTCCGGTCTTCGAGCAAGCTGCCGCGCAAGTCGACCACGTCGGCCGCGCGGTAGCCACGCACGATGCCATCCCATCTCGGATTGGCGGCCCATTCGTTCTCGAGATCGGCGATCATCTGGTTGCGGTCGGTGTTCATCATCTTCCTCCTCAGGGTGGGTACGGTGCTCAGTCGATGAGCTGGTAGGCGGGCAGGGTCAGGAACTCGGGGAAGTCATCCGCCAGGGCGACATCCTCGAAAATGCGACGCGCCGAGCGGGTGGTGACGTCATCGGGCAGCGTGGCGGTCTCTTCGTCGGCGATCGCCCGCACCAGCACTGCGGTCACCGGCCGGCCGTCGTCGAGCTTCACGCCGTGGCGCACCCACTGCCAGATCTGTGATCGCGAGATCTCAGCGGTGGCCACGTCCTCCATCAGGTCGTCGATTCCGGCGGCGCCCTGGCCCGACAACCACGACGCCAGGTAGCGAATACCGACCGAGACGTTGGAGCGCAGGCCGGTTTCGGTGACCCGCCCTCCTTCGATGGTGGTATCGAGCAGCTCGGAGGCGGTGACCGTCACCTCGGGCCGTTGCCGTTCGAGCTGGTTGGGTCGATCCCCCAGGACCGCGTCGAACTGGGCTTTGGCGACCGGCACGAGGTCGGGATGGGCCACCCAGGTGCCGTCATAGCCCTGGGCCGCTTCCCGTCGCTTGTCTTCTGTCACCTTGGCCAACGCCGTCTCCGTCACCTCCGGGTTGCGGCGGTTCGGAATGAACGCAGCCATTCCGCCAA
>JBHJOH010000039.1:0-8860 GCA_050329955.1 Acidimicrobiia bacterium
CCAGACCTTTGCGGGGTTCATCCCGGCCGAGGAAGACGACCCGCTTGGGTCTTCTCGTCGTCTCCAGTCGATAGGCGGAGACGTCGATGGCGTTGGGGATGATATCCACCTCACCCCACCCAGTGGGCAGAGCCTGACGGGCCACGGCGCTGACCGCGGTCTTCGTCCTCGATCGTATCGACGTCGCCACCGGGCCGGGTGCATGCCGGTACAACCGGCGGGCCCACGCCGGAGGGTCGGCGTGGAAGGTGAGAACCATTGGACTGTCCAGCCGCAGGGTCGCCCAGCCCACCAGGGGGATGAGCGGCTCGTGCAGGTGGACCACATCCACCTCGGCCATGGCCTCTCGCACCGCGGCGCCGGCGGATCGGGCGAGGGTGATGGGCACTCGTGAACCGTTGGCGGTGACCGGGACCACCGTTCCCAGGGAGATCCAGTCCCCGCGGCCGGGGCCGGCCAGCACCACCTCGTCGCCGGCCCGCTCGAGGTGATCCTTCAGCTCGATCGTGAGCTGTTGGACACCACCGGGAGCCGACAGGTCGTACGGGCACACGATCCCGACCTTCACCGGGCGGCCCCCGGAGCGGCGCCGGTGGCCCTGTCCGACGGCCAGTTGGGCTGGAGCAGATGCCATTGCTCGGGTGCCTGTCGGATGAGTGCTTCGAGCTCTCGGGCCAACCGCTGGGTTCCCTCGGCGAGCGCCTCGCTTCGCGAACCCTCGGCGAGGGCGATCGCAGGCCGTATGACCACCCGATGGGTACCAACGGGACCGAAGTAGGCAGCGGCGGGCAGCAGCGGTGCTCCCGTCCTCAAGGCCAGCGAGACCGGACCGGCCGGAAGCGTGGTCGTCTCACCGAAGAACTCGACGGCCACGCCACGCCCCTTCAGGTCTCGATCGCACAGGAGTGCCACTGCCCCGTTGCGGGCCAGTACCGCCTCGAGACTACGCATGACGGAGGCGCCACCGGTGGCGAGCACGATGCCGATCCCCATCTGTCGACGCATCTCGACGAACCAGTCACGCACCCGATGGTTCGCGAGATTCTCGGCGACCGCCACCAGCTCGAAGCCGACCCGATCACCGATCGGCCCGGCGAACTCCCAGTTCCCCAGGTGGGGCAAGGCCAGCACCATACCCCTGCCCCCGGCGATGGCGGCTTCGAGGTATTCGCCCCCTTCCAGTGAGATGAACGCTTCGATCTCGCCCCTCCGTCTGGGTCGGACCCACAGGGTCTCGGCCCAGTACCGACCGTAGGCGGCGAAGACCCGGCGCACATGGGTGTCGGGGTCGGCCACTCCCAGTCTGCGGGCGTGCCGCAACGCCATACGCCGACGAGAGCCGAAGAACCGCGCCGATGATGACGCCAGCCACTCCCCGATTGCCACCGCGGTCCGGCGCGGGAGCGCCCCGACGATCCCCATTCCCAGCCGGAATCCGGCGTAGACGAGCACAGGCCTCACATCGGCAGGTGTCACGCGTCGATACGACGGAAGGTCGACCAAAACCGTTGACCGACCGTGTACCAGTTTCCAGCGAGCATGATCCACAGCATCGGCTCGATGTACCCGGTCAGGAGACCGAGTGAGAACACCAGTACCCGTTCGGCCCGACCCATCAGACCACCCTTGCCGTCGAGGCCTTCGGCCTCGGCCTTGGCACGCATGTAGGGGACCATGAGGGCCCCACCCATCGACAGGAGAGCCAGCAGCAGGATGCGACCCTCGCCGCGTTGGGCGACCGCCAACCCGGTGAGCATCGCAATCTCGCCGAGCCGGTCGACGGTGGCATCGAGGAACGCTCCGCGAGCCGTCACCCGGTTCGAGGCCCGGGCCACGGCCCCATCGAGGCCGTCGAGGGCGGAGCCCACCAGGAACACCGAGGCGCCGAGCACGGGATGCCCGAGGCCGATCAGGATTGAACCCGCCACTGCTATCACGAAGCCGAACAGCGTCATGAAAGTGGGAGAGACCCCGATGCGGGCAAGGAACCGGCCAATGGGTTGCAGTATCCCCTGAACGCGAGGACGGACCCGCAGATCGATCACGATTGGGCAAACGTAGCATGATCACGAGGGGACCGAATGTCCCTCATATACGGTCCACGGTCCCGGGCCCCGGCGGGGAGGCCGTGCCTATGCTCGAACTCCCGGTCCATGAGGAGGTCGAAGTGGTACCTGAGAAGATCCGAAACGTGGCGTTTGTCGGCCACGGCGGGAGCGGAAAGACCTCACTCGCAGAGGCATTGCTCTACGTGTCGGGAGCCACCACCCGGCTGGGCGCGGTGGACGCCGGTACCAGTGTTCTCGACCATGACCCCGAGGAGCAGGAGCGGAAGATCTCGCTCGGCCTGGCGGTGGCGAGTGTCCAGTGGGGCGATCATCGGATCAACATCATCGACGCACCCGGATACGCCGATTTCGCCGGCGACGCCCGGGCCGCCATCCGCGCCGCCGATCTGGCGTTGTTCGTGGTGTCGGCCGTCGACGGCGTGGAGGTCGGCCACGAGCTGATGTGGAAGGTGGCTGCCGAGGAGCGCATCCCCCGGGCCGTGTTCATCACCAAACTCGACCGCGAACGTGCCTCGTTTCAACGCACCCTCGACCAACTGCACGAGGCCTTCGGCAAGCGAATAGCGCCGGTGCAGGTCCCGGTCGGCGAAGAAGCCGGTCTGACCGGCATTGCCCGGGTCGTCTCGGAACGGGTCTATCTGTACGGCCCGGGAGATACCCGCGGAACGCTGGCCGAGGATCCGCCGGAAGGTTCCCGAGACCTCATCCACGGTGCCCACCTCTCGCTCATCGAGTCGGTGGTGGAGACCGACGAGGCGATGTTGGAGGCCTATTTCGAGGGGATCGAACCCGATCGCGAGGTGATCATCAGGTCCGTCCACCAGGGGATGCTCTCCGCCGACATCTTCCCGGTGCTGGTCGGTTCCGCCACCAAGCTGGTGGGGGTCGACAGGCTGGCCGAGTTCCTAGTCGACTTCGGCCCCAACCCCACCGAGCGCAGACCGGTCACCGTCACCGGCGATCGCCTCGTGCCCACTGCCGAGGGACCGGTGGTGGCTTCCGTCTTCAAGACGATTTCGGACCCGTTCGTCGGCCGGATCTCGTTGTTCCGGGTGTTGAGCGGGACCGTGAAACACGACGACGTGTTGGAGATCGTCGGCGGCGGCCAGGCCCGCATGCACAACCTGTTCTATCTCCAGGGCAAGGACCACAGCGACGCCGCCGAGGTTCCCTGCGGGGGGATAGCGGCGGTGGCCAAGATCGATGGCCTTCACACGGGTTCGACACTTCGCTCCCCCGGTTCGACCATCGTGCTCCCTCCGGCCAGCTATCCGCATCCGGTGATGGAGGTGGCGATCACTCCCAAGTCGAACCAGGACGAGGACAAGCTCTCCGTGGCTCTGCATCGGATCCTCGAGGAGGATCCGACCCTGGCCGTGGAGCAGCGTGCCGAGACCCACGAGACGATCGTGGCGGGTTTGGGCGACATGCATCTGGATGTGACGCTGCAACGGGTTGCAAGGAAGTTCGGGGTTGAAGTGACCACCTCCACCCCGAAGATCGCATACCGAGAGACCATCACGGCGAGCGCCGAGGTGGAGGGCAAACACAAGAAGCAGTCCGGCGGCAGGGGCCAGTACGGCGTGTGCACGGTCCGGTTCTCGCCTCGTCCCCGGGGATCGGGCTACGAGTACGTCGATTCGATCAAGGGTGGAACGATCCCCCGCCAGTTCATACCGGCGGTCGATCGGGGCATCCACGAGGCACTCGAACGCGGCATGTTGGCCGGATACCCCGTGGTCGACATCGCGGCCGAGGTCCTGGACGGGAAGTACCACGCGGTCGACTCCGATGAGATGTCGTTCCGTATGGCGGGAATCCATGCGGTGAAGGCTGCCGCCGAGGGCACCCGGCCCGTTCTGCTGGAGCCGATCATGCGGATGGTGGTGCGGGTTCCCGAGGACCACACGGGGGATATCATGGGCGACATCAACGCCAAGCGCGGCAAGGTCCTCGGGATGGATACCGATGGGTCGCTCCGGGTGATCACAGCCGAAGCTCCCATGGCAGAGGTGCAACGTTATGCAATCGATCTCAGGTCGATGACAAGTGGACGCGGAACCTTCGAGATGGTCTTCGACCATTACCAGGAGATGCCCCATCAGGAGGCTCAGAAGGTCGTTGCCGCCGCTTCGCATGAAACGAGCTGAAAGAGGTAGGCATGGCTGAGGTCATCGTCCGGTACGGCGACAAGGAAGTGGTACTCCCCGTCGTGGATGCGGTTGAGGGAGCGCCTGGGATCGACATCTCGACGTTGCGATCGTCGCTGGGGCTGATCACCCTGGACAAAGGCTTCGGCAACACCGCCGAAGGCAAGAGCTCTGTCAGCTACATCGACGGAGATGATGGCATTCTCCGCTATCGGGGCTATCCCATCGAGCAGCTCGCCGAGCAGTCCAGCTTCCTCGAAGTTGCCTACCTCCTCAACTACGGGGAACTCCCCACCAAGTCCGAACTCGACGACTACTCCGAGTCGATCACCCGTCACACGTTGCTGCGGGAGGACACCAAGCACCTGTTCGAGGCGTTCCCCCACAGCGCCCACCCGATGCAGATCCTCGCCTCCGCCACCTCGGCATTGGCGACCTACTACCCCGACGCCCTCGACCCGAATGATCCCGACGCGGTCGACATCAGCTCGCGGCGACTGATCGCCAAGATGCCGACGATGGTCGCCTGGTCGTACAAGTACGCAGTGCACCAGCCCTACGTGTACCCGCGCAACGACCTGGACTACGAGGCGAACTTCCTCAACATGATGTTCTCGGTCCCGGCCGAGCCCTACGACATCGACCCGGCCGTGGCGGAGGCGCTGCGGGTGCTGCTCATCCTGCATGCCGATCACGGACAGAACTGCTCGGCGTCCGCCGTTCGGCTGGTTGGTAGCGGCGAGGCCAACATCTTCTCGTCGGTGGCGGCAGGCATCCACGCACTGTCGGGCCCGCTGCATGGTGGCGCCAACCAGGCGGTGCTGGAGATGCTGCAGGGGATCGTCGACGACGGCGGGGACGCCGATCGCTACATCGCCAAGGCCAAGGACAAGGAAGACCCGTTCCGTCTGATGGGTTTCGGGCACCGGGTGTACAAGAACTTCGACCCACGGGCCAAGATCATCAAGAAGATGGCCGACGAGATCCTCGCCAAGCTCGGTGTCGATGACCCGTTGCTCGACGTGGCGATGCAGCTGGAAGACGTGGCGCTGAGGGACCACTACTTCATCGAGCGGAAGTTGTACCCCAACGTCGACTTCTACTCCGGCATCCTGTACCGGGCGATGGGATTCCCCACCGACATGTTCACCGTGCTGTTCGCACTCGGTCGACTCCCCGGCTGGATCGCCCAGTGGCGCGAGATGTCGCTCAACCCGAGCACCCGCATCTTCCGCCCGCTCCAGGTGTACACCGGCGTCAAGATCCGCGACTACACGCCCATCGGCGAGCGGTGAGAGAACGTACAACGTACAACGTACGTACCGAAGAGAGGAAGAGACCCGGGGCGATGCCTCGGGTCTCTCCACGTCTGGGGGTTGCGGGGCCGGCTCCGACAACTCCTTGGAGACCGATGCCGAACGTTCAATACTGAGCGTTGACGCCCTCGATGGCCTTTCTAGGTTCTACCTTCGGCTCCGGTCTTGCCGGTGTCACTCGGGAACGGTTTCGACGTACGGTTCGCCGAGCTGCTCGCCGGTGACGGCGTCGAACTCGACCAGGGCTCGCTGGGTGGGGGGATCATCGGCGGAGTAGGCGATCACGTGCCAGCGGGGGCGGGATCGTGGGCCGTGGAAGGTGACGGCCGCCGAGGCGTGGCCCACCGCGAACGGCACGAGCTTCGCCGAGCGTTCGAGGGCCTCCTCCTGCTCGATGCCGAGCTTCCACCCAGCGGCGAAATGCCAGGCTGCCAGCACGGCGAGCAACCCGACCATCACCCAGTATCCCGGTGTTTCCAGGGCCAGGATCGCGACCACTGCGGCGGTTCCGACATAGATCCATCCCGAGATGGAGCGGCGCCGTGGATCGGGGAACCGGTAGGGGCCGACAACGCCTGCATCGAGCTCCTCGGGGAGCCCTTCCTTCTCGGCCAGCTCGCGGTCGATCTCGATCCCGTCGGAGATCCGTCGGCGTTCGTCGGTCATGCGCCCACCCGGGCGCTGCTCGGGGGCAGCGCCTCGGCGGCCAACTCGGCTGCGATCTCCGAAACCGCCATCCCGCGCTGCTCCTGTTCCTGGCCGTACCGTCGGTAGCCGGCGGTACGGGCCTCGATGTCCTTGTCGCCCACCACCAGCACAGCCGGATGTTTGTGGGTCAGGGCCCGGCGGATCTTCTCGCCGACCGTCTCGTCGCTCCGGTCGACTTCGACCCGGAGCCCCGAGCCCCCGAGCTCGGCGGCAACCGACTCGGCGTATTCGATGTGGCGGTCGGCCACGGGGATCACCGTCGCCTGAACCGGTGCAAGCCACGTCGGGAACGCCCCGGCGTAGTGCTCGGTGAGCACGCCCATGAAACGTTCGATCGAGCCAGCCTTGGCGCAGTGGATCATCACAGGCCGCTCGGCGGAGTTCGAGGAGCCGGCGTATTCGATACCGAAGCGGTCAGGCAGGTTGAAGTCGACCTGAATGGTCGACATCTGCCAGCGCCGCCCGATGGCGTCCTTGACGTGAATGTCGATCTTGGGTCCGTAGAACGCCCCCTCCCCATCGGCGAGACGGTAGGGCTGTCCGACCCGGGCGAGGGCATCGGCGAGGGCCTTCTCGGCCGTGACCCACTGGGCGATCTCCCCCACGTACTTCTCGGGGCGGGTCGAGAGGTCGGCTTCCATCTCACTGAACCCGAAGTCGGCGAGCCAGGTCATGACGAAGTCGAGGTGCATGGCCAGTTCGTCGTCGACCTGGTCTGGTCGGCAGAACGTGTGCGAGTCGTCCTGAGTGAACCCCCGGGCCCTGAGCGTCCCGTGGAGTACGCCGGAACGTTCGTAGCGGTAGACACCACCGAGTTCGGACAGCCGCAGCGGCAGCTCGCGGTAGGAGCGGCTCCGGGACCGGTAGATGAGAATGTGGAACGGGCAGTTCATGGGCTTGACCCGGTAATTGTCGCCCTGGTCCATCTCCATCGCCGGGTACATGTTCTCGGCGTACCACTCCAGGTGCCCGGACGTCTCCCACAGCACCTCCTTGGCGAGGTGGGGCGAGAACACGAACTCGAATCCGTAGTGCTCGTGGAGCCGGCGGCTGTGGTCCTCGACCAGCTTGCGGATCATGCCGCCTTTCGGGTGCCAGACGATGAGGCCGGCGCCCAACTCGCGGGGGAAGCTGAACAGGTCGAGTTCCGGCCCGAGCTTGCGGTGATCGCGCCGCTCGGCCTCTTCCAGCCGGTGCAGGTGCTCTTCGAGCGCCTTCTTCGTCTCCCAGGCCGTTCCATAGATGCGTTGGAGCTGGGGGCGCTTCTCGTCGCCACGCCAGTAGGCGCCGGCGGTGCGAAGGATCCTGACCGCTTGGAGCCTGCCGGTCGAGGGAACGTGCGGGCCCCGGCACAGGTCGACGAACCCGTTGTTGCGGTAGACGGTGACCTCCTCGTCGTCGGGCACCTCGGAGGGGTCGACGTTCTCGATGATCTCGCGTTTGTAGGGATGCGGGCCGAACAACTCGAGGGCCTGTTCCCGGTTCATAGCCTGGCGCACGAACGGCTGATCGGCGGCGATGATGTCGTCCATGCGAGCAGCGATGGCTTCGATGTCCTCGGGCGTGAAGGGTCTGCCGATGTCGAAGTCGTAGTAGAAGCCGTCCTCGATCGGGGGCCCGATGGCGAAGGTCGCACCCTCGAACAAGCCCAGCACCGCCTGAGCAAGAACGTGGGCGGCCGAATGCCGCAGAATGTGGCGTCCCTCTTCGCTGTTCTCGGTGACGATCTCGAGCGTGCCGCCGTGGGGAAGTGGGCGAGCGAGGTCGTAGGCGACACCATCGACCTTGATGGCGACGGCAGCCTTGGCGAGGCGGGGACCGATCGACTCGGCGACCGCCAGACCGGTCACGCCGTCGGGATGTTCACGTTCTGATCCGTCGGGAAGTGTGAGATGTATCGACACGCTTGTTCTCGCTACGCTGTTGGGACCCCGCAGGGTACCCCGGCCGTACAGGTGTCCTGGCGGGTTTCGCGAAGACCCGGAGGACCCGCCGACATGGATGCAGCGCAGATGGTGGCCGCCCTCGCACCCACCGCAACGATCAAGGAGCTGTCGGCTTCCTCGAATCGTGTCTTCAGGGTTCGGTCCGAGAACGGCGAGAAGAGCGTCGTCAAGGTCTATGCCACCCCTGCCCGCGAGCGGAGGGAACGGCACGCATTCGAGGCGCTGGCAGGACTGAAGGGCATACCGGTGGTGCTGGAACGGGGCGCCAGCCACGGCATGGCATGGATCCGGCTGTCCGACGGTGGCGGATGGAACCTGGCCACCCTCCCCAAGAACCCCGAGACCATCGCCCGGGCGGGCGCAGTGTTGCGTGGGGTTCACGACTCACAGGCCACCATCACCAACCTGGGCAGCGGAATCGATGCGGACTACGTCCGCGACCACTATCACTCGACCCTCGATCGATTGGAACGCTACCGGGGGCGGCTCGGCCTGCCGGCCGAGGTGCTCCAGCGTGCCCGTGACAGCCAGCGGGTGCCCATGGGCGGCGAGCCGCGACCGGCCCACACCCGGCCGCACCCGAAGAGTTTCGTGGTCTCGGAGGTGGGTGAGGTCACCCTCATCGAGTGGGAATGGGCCACACTGGCGCCTTCGGAATGGGATCTCAGCCT
>JBHJOH010000040.1:0-46921 GCA_050329955.1 Acidimicrobiia bacterium
GGCGACGACGACTTCGAAGGAGGCTCACCGGACACTCTCGAAACCGACCTTACCCTCTATCTCGACGAGGTCGAAAAGGCGGATCGGGCGATTGCGTCGCTGCCCTCTTTGGAGTCGGAGGGGCTGGGGCACGGTCGTCCGCTGCAGGCGGTGCTGATCAAGATGGTTCAGGAGTACGCGCTCCATAACGGCCAGGCGCACATGCTCCGTTATGCCGCTTTGGGCGAAGTTATTCGCTGAGTGGGTCCTTTCGCTATGCCCTGATCGCGCCTCCCGTGGCGCCGACGCGGTCTGCGATTATCCGGTAGACCTGCCTGGTGAGGTCACCCGAGTCCGATTGGGTTAGGCCGATCGTGGGGATTGGCTCGTCGACGATCACGGTTATCTCGCCGCCTTTCACCCACAGCGTTCCGGGCCGCCACGCCTGGTAGCTGCCGTGGATCGTCACCGGGAGCACGGGCAGCGAGCTGGCGATGGCCATCGTGAACGCACCTTTCTTGAACGGGTCGAGCACACCGTCGCGCGGGCGGGTCCCCTCGGGGTAGATGATCAGGCTCCGACCCTTCGCCACGAGCTCCTTCGCTCTCCGGTTGACCTCGGCGTGGACCGCCGATCGGGCGGAACGGTCGACTTCGATGATCCCGACTGCCCGCATGCCCTGGGCCAGGAGCGGGATGCGGAACAACTCCTTCTTCGCGAGATAGCGGATGGGAAGAGGTACCGCAAGAAAACAGGCCATGATGTCGAGGGTGGAGAGATGGTTGCAGACGACCACATACGACTCATCAACGTCGACCTTTTCCCCGCCGACGACATTGAGTTTCGTGCCCGACGCTGCCAGCCAGGCCCGGCTCCAGACGCGGATGATCCGGTCGATCCACGTTGATGAATCGTTGATCGCTGCGATGACGACAACCGTGGGAGCCGCGATGAGCGTTACGACGAGGCCGACTATCGAGGTGACGAAGGTCCTGAGGAGTGTCGTCAGCCATGCCATGCGTGGAGCGTAGTTGCGATCTAGTCTGCCCATCGTGGACAAACGCGAACTGCGGGTGGAACTCTCGGCGGTGCCAGGGGTCACGGGCGAGCAGAATCAAGCCGTCATCAACCACCTGTTCAACTGGCTTTCCCCCCGCCTGCCCGGGACCATCGGCTCCTACCGCGCCCTGGGGGACGAAGTGTCGGTCGACTCGCTGATGGAACGTCTGCCGGGGTGGCGCTGGATCCTGCCCCGGGTCGAGGACGACGGGTCGCTCAC
Organism: Acidimicrobiia bacterium; assembly: GCA_050329955.1. Lineage (GTDB taxonomy): Bacteria > Actinomycetota > Acidimicrobiia > Spongiisociales > ZC4RG35 > JAOUGY01. The sequence goes on from JBHJOH010000040.1 coordinate 1,259, forward strand.
GTGGCGTGACGCCAGGCTCCCTCTGGAAACGCATCGGTGGGGGATGGAGCAACCTCTCGAGTCCGGGCCTGTCATCCCGACGATGGAGATCGATGTCTTCCTGGTGCCGGGCCTCGCCTTCGACCGAAACGGCATCCGCCTCGGCCGAGGCGGGGGTTTCTACGACCGGGAGCTTGCGGTCAAGCGCTCCGACGCAATTTCGATCGGGATCACGGTGGAGAACCGGCTTCGTGATTCACTTCCGACCGAGGAGCACGACGTCGCCGTGATGTATGTAGCCACAGAGACCGGGGTTATCGAGCCCATTCCCACCAGGTGACACCGCTTATCGCGATCGAGATCACCGGCCCATCCGGTGGTTGGTCGACGTACTGCGGATACTTTGCCTGAAGCAGGGTTGTTGCGGTCGTCAGTTGGGCCGCATCATCGGAGACGGTTGCCGTCCCGTCGACACGCACCCACCAGAGGCGTGCCCAGTCGTCTTCGTAATGGTCGACCAGCAGAGAGACGGCGGGATGGGCCGCGATGTTGGCGAGCCGTTGTAGTGCCCGGGTCGTCTTCGGTTTCCGGTCGACCGCCGAATAGACGGTTTCGGCCTCGACGGCGAAGGTGACCGGGACCAGGTGAGGGCTTACCGACTCCCGGGTAGTTCCCAGCGAGGCAACTGACGCCCGGGCGAACCTGGCCAGGGCGGTGCCCCGATCAAGCGTCACTGAGCTCCAGGGCTCGCGCCACGGTCTTCCAGCCGAGATCGCCCCAGACCTCGTGGCCCCGAGCGCTGACGTGGAACAGGTCGGCCGACCACATCCCCCGATCGTCGCGCCATAACTCCATCGGGCTCTCCCGTTGCGGGACCACCGATGACCCGTGACGTTCCGCCACCCGTTCGTGGACGGCGTTGAACCGGAGTGCACGCCGGGAGAGGAGGTGGTGGAGCGGGGGGAGTAGCCTAGGAATCGTTCCGAGGTCACCGACTCCACTCTGGATGACAGTTGCGCCTGCCCCGGTGAAAGCGGCTACCAGGATCTCCAGATTGGTTTCGAAGACCCCGGCAGTGACACCTTTGAGAGCGTCGTTCGCACCCACGGAGATGATCACGAGGTCGGGCTCGAAGGCGAGTGCCGGCTCGAGCTGTTCGGCGACGAGGTTGTGGGCCATCGAACCGCCGCTTGCATACGACTTCAACTCGACCCGGTGCGTGTCCGCCAACCGGCGACAGATGCGGCTGATCCAGATCTCGTCGGGGCCACCGACCCCGGGGGCGGTGACAGTGGAGTCGCCGAGCACAGCCACCCGTATCGAGGGGTTGGCTGTATCGCCGAAGGTTGCCGACGGATCGAATTCCTCCTGTTTCGGAGTGCGACGGAGGATTGCGTAGAGGAGTTCGACGCTGACCACGGCAAAGGCACCCACAGCACCACCGAAGATGACCCTGCGGATCATGATGTCGCCGCCCCTGGGGTCAGCGGGTTCGCTCGATTGCCTCTTTGAGGCTGAACCTCGAGGTCCGGGTCAGGTCGATGACTGCGCCAATCGCCTCGGAGAAACCAAGGGGGTCTTCGGGGAAGAATTCGAACATCTCCCCGTCGATGTCGAGCGAGAACCTGTAGATCGAGGTCCGCTCCGCGGTGACACGGCTCATCGGCCATGACCCTACTGCGACCGGCCCGGCGAAGATGCGGAGCCGCTTGTCGTCGTCGAGACGCAGGACAACATGGCTGAGGTCCAGTGTCTCCCCTTGCAATCTGCCTTCGTATATAGCCATCCCGTCGCATAATCTAGCTCAATTTTACCCCAAGTGTGTCAAGAAACTGGGTGGTTCAGGTCGACCGGATCGCACTGAGAGTGGCGACCACCCGCTCCAGGTCGTCAGCATCGAGTTCGAGGGCGGTAAACACTAGGTTGATCCGGCGTGTTGCATCCTCCAGAACCGTCTCACCGGCGGAGAGCAAACCGGCGAGGACGATGCGGTTGTCGTGTGATGCCGCCTGTCGTCGGATCAGTCCGTCCCGCTCCAATCGATTGACGGCGCTGGTCACCGAGGCGGGGTGAACCTGAAGGCGGTCGCCGATCTTGCCCATTGGAAGCCGGCGTTCCCGGGCGAAGCCGAGAAGGCGCAGGATCTCGAAACGGGCGAAGGAGAGTCCGAGCGGGGCGAGAGCGGTTTCGATCCGTGCGACGAGGATCCGGTTGACTCTGGTGATCGTGGTGACCGCGGCCATTCCCGGTGCTGCTTCGTTCCAGCCATGTGTCTCCCACTGCCGGGTGGCTTCGGCGATGGGGTCGTCGAGGGCTGTGGTGTCGCTCATCAAACTGAAGAATACTTTGACATCAAAGTATTTTATCGCGTAAAATGACAGTGTCGATGGAAAGCTCTTTGTTGGATCAAGCCAAGCCCACGAACAATGTTCGGTTTGTCACCGCCACCACGCTCTTCGACGGCCATGACGCCTCGATAAACATCTTCCGACGCATCCTCCAGGCGTCAGGTGCGGAGGTCATCCACCTCGGCCACAACCGGACCGGGCTCGACATCGTCGAAACCGCCATCGAAGAAGATGTCCACGCCATCGCCGTCACCTCCTACCAGGGCGGTCACAACGAGTTCTTCCGCTACATGTGGGACCTCCTCGTCGAGCGCGACGCAACCCACATCCGCCTCTTCGGAGGGGGAGGGGGGACCATCCTCCCCGAGGAAGGCGAAGCGCTTGCCGAATACGGGGTGACCAGGATCTACTCACCCGACGACGGACGCCAGATGGGGCTGACCGGGATGGTCGCCGACATGATCATCAAGTCGGATTTCCCGTTGGGCGAGCTCGACGGTCTCGACATCGAACGGCTCAGCGTCGAGAACCGCGATGTGGTGGGCCGGCTGATCTCAGCTGCGGAGAACTATCCCGACAAGTACACCGACGTCTTCGAGGAGATCTCCCAGCGCGCCGCCAATTCGAGCGCACCCGTGGTCGGGATCACCGGAACCGGCGGCTCCGGGAAGTCGAGTTTGGTCGACGAGCTGGTGCGCCGGCTGCTCGCCGACTTCGAGGGGCTGACTGTCGCCGTGATCTCAGTCGACCCCTCGAAGCGAAAGTCGGGAGGCGCCTTGCTCGGGGACCGGATAAGGATGAACTCGCTGCCCCATCCCCGGGGTTACATGAGGTCGTTGGCGACGCGACAGCCCAACCTTGCGCTGTCGCCTTACGTTTCTGCAGCGGTGGATGTCGTTAAAGCCTCCGGTTACGACCTGGTGCTGCTGGAGACGTCGGGCATCGGTCAGTCCGACACCGAGATCGTCGACCTCTCCGACCACAGCCTCTACGTGATGACACCCGAGTATGGGGCGGCGACGCAGCTGGAGAAGATCGACATGCTCGACTTCGCCGATCTGGTCTCGATCAACAAGGCCGACAAGCAGGGTGCCGACGACGCCCTCCGCGACGTCCGCAAGCAATACCGGCGCAACCACCTCACCTTCGACGGCCCCGACGATGCGCTTCCCATCCATCTCACCGTCGCCTCCGACTTCAACGACCCGGGCACCAACCGCTTCTATCTGGCTCTCACCGATCGCCTCGGCCTGGAGTCTTCGATCGACCTCAACGTATCCGACGCGGCGAAACATCATGTGGTGCCCCCGAACCGGGCGCGTTACCTTGCCGAGATCGAAGAGGAGATCGGGCGCTACGACGAGTGGGTGGACAAACAGGCTGACGCCGCGGAGCACCTCTACCGGTTGGAAGCGGCGAAAGAGCATCTCGAAGAGAGTGTGATCGCCGCTGCAGAAGAGGCGCTCGACGTGGAGAACCGGAAGGCACTGGAACGCTGGGACGGCCTGGTTGCCGAGTACGCCGGCGAGGAGTTCGTCTATCACGTCAGGGGAAAGGAGATCAAGGTCCCGCTACACCGTGAGACCCTGAGCCACACTCGCGTCCCCAAGGTTGCGATGCCCCGCTACCGGTCGTGGGGCGACCGGCTCAAGTGGTTGCTTCAGGAGAACGTGCCCGGTGAGTTCCCTTACACCGCAGGGGTCTTCCCGTTCAAACGCGAGTTGGAGGATCCGACCCGGATGTTCGCCGGCGAGGGGCCGCCCGAGCAGACCAACCGCCGCTTCCACTACCTCGCAGCCGACCAGCCTGCCATCCGCCTCTCCACCGCCTTCGACTCGGTGACCCTCTACGGCGAAGACCCCCACGAGCGTCCCGATATCTATGGGAAGGTGGGCAACTCGGGGGTTTCGATTGCCACCCTCGACGACGCGAAGAAGCTGTACTCGGGATTCGACCTGAGCGACCCTGCGACTTCGGTGTCGATGACGATCAACGGGCCGGCACCGATGATCCTCGCCTTCTTCATGAACGCCGCCATCGACCAGTCGTGTGAGAAATACATCGCCGACAACGGGCTTGCCGGCGAGGTGGAGGCGAAGATCGCCCAAATCTACGGCGATCGCCCCCGGCCTCAATATTACGGCGAGTTGCCGCCGGGCCACGACGGACTGGGGCTGATGCTGCTCGGAGTGACCGGCGACCAGGTTCTCCCCGCCGATGCCTACGAGGCCTTGAAGTCCGAGACGATGTCCCGGGTTCGAGGGACGGTGCAGGCTGACATCCTGAAAGAGGACCAGGCGCAGAACACCTGCATCTTCTCCACCGAGTTCGCCTTGCGGATGATGGGCGACATCCAGCAGTACTTCGTCGACCACGACGTCCGCAACTTCTACTCGGTGTCGATCAGCGGATATCACATGGCCGAGGCCGGGGCCAACCCGATCACCCAGCTCGCTTTCACCCTGGCCAACGGGTTCACCTTCGTCGAGTACTACCTGGAGCGGGGGATGGACATCGACGACTTCGCTCCCAACCTCAGCTTCTTCTTCTCCAACGGGATCGACCCCGAATACGCCGTGATCGGGCGGGTCGCCAGACGGATCTGGGCCAAGGCGATGAAATACGTCTACGGCGGCAACGAGCGTTCCCAGATGCTCAAATACCACATCCAGACCTCCGGCCGTTCGCTGCACGCCCAGGAGATCTCGTTCAACGACATCCGCACCACGTTGCAGGCGTTGTACGCCATCTACGACAACTGCAACAGCCTCCACACCAACGCCTACGACGAAGCAATCACCACCCCCACCGAAGAATCGGTGCGACGGGCGGTGGCGATCCAGCTCATCATCAACCGCGAACTGGGTCTGGCCAGGAACGAGAACCCTCTCCAGGGCAGCTTCATCATCGAAGAGTTGACCGACCTGGTCGAACAAGCGGTGTTGGCCGAGTTCGAGAACCTCAACCGCCGCGGGGGCGTCCTCGGAGCGATGGAACGCCAGTACCAGCGGACCAAGATCCAGGAAGAGTCCATGTACTACGAGCAGCGCAAGGCCTCGGGTGAGTATCCGATCGTCGGTGTCAACACCTACCTCTCCAAGCAGGGCTCCCCGTTCGTGATCCCCGACGAGTTGGTCCGCTCGACCGAAGCCGACAAGCGCCGCCAGATCAGCAACGTGCGCGCCGTCCAGGCCCGCGGGGGCACCGAAGTCGAGACCCGGTTGGCGGCCTTGCAACACGCCGCCACCCACAACGCCAACACCTTCGAAGCACTCCTCCAAACCGCCAAGATCGCCTCCCTCGGACAGATCTCCGCGGCGCTCTACGAGGTGGGCGGACGCTACCGCCGCAACATGTGAGCCGGTTGTCCCACCGCCTCGGTCGCGGGGCCGAGTCAGTCGAGGGTCGGCATCGCCATCACGGTCGAGGCGAGTGATCGGCCCTGAAGGAAACGCACGAACTCGATGGCGGGTCGGTTGCCCACCATCCGCCTGAGGGTGGCGAGCTCGATGGTGCCGATCATCTCGGCGATCACATTCCACTGCTCGGCCGATACCGTCACCGGAGCAGTGCTCGGGCAGAGGGCGATGAGAGTGTCGGGGCTGGTGTCACCGATCAGCTCACCACCGAAGTTGATGATGCGGGCGGCCTCGATCACGACCGGCACCGCGAAGACGATGTCGTGGCCGAACCATCCGGGATCGCCGGTGACCTCGATGCGGGGGCCGGGAATCGACGCCAACTCGGCGACGGCGACCTCGATCCGCTCCTTGACGAAGGAACGCAGTTCGACGGCCGAGACTCCGCCGTCGATGAGGGCCGAACCGGCTCGACCCGACGATCTGGCGATGGCCCACGGCTCGGGGGCGATGCCGGCCCGGTTCAGGCCCCGGTCGCCCCCACCGTCGGTCTCGGCGAACGAGACGGCCCCGTCGTGAAGCCAGATGGCACCGGAGCGACCCGACCCCGAGACGAGGACCGCACCCGTGGTGCGCGTGAACTCGCACAGGTGAAGGGCGTCGTAGAGCTCGAGGCTCCCGATCTCGCCCCTGATCACCGCGCTGCTGCCAGGGCGGTTCCGACGGCCCGCGCGGTCTTGCGGGCACTGAGGTGGAGCAGGCCCAGCGTGACGTCCTCGGCTGCCGCCACCACACCCAGCACATGGCGTTCCCCGACCGCATAGATGCCGATCACCCGGTCCCCGGTGGAGACCACCGAGTCGTGGAACCCGCCCTGGCCGAAGTCGGCGGCGATTCGTTGGCCCAGGCCCAGAGCGGCCGCCGAGATGGCGGCGGCACGCATGCCCTCCACCTCGCTCCAGGTCGAGTGGATGAGCATGCCGTCAGACGTCGCGACGATCACCGCCAGCACCCCGTCGAGGGAGCGGGTCAACTCGGCACAGTGCTCGATGACGGCCTCGACGCCGGTAGCGACCGACCCAACCGCGGACGCACCGGGAACGGTGACGGTGGTGCCGGTGTTCCGGGGAGCAGGGTCGCCCGCCCCGAAGTCGTAGAAGCCCTGGTTCGCCGCCACGGTCACACCCGTCCTCGGGTCGTCGCTTCGAGTTGCTCCACCACGCTGACGAGCAGCGTGATGAGCACGTTCTTGACGGACTCGCGGTCGACCGCTTCGCAGGGGATGACGGGTGTCCCGGCGGGAACTCCGAGCGCCTCGGCCAACGGGCCCGGGTCGGCTTCACCCAGCCGGTTGGCGGCCACCACCATCGGAACCGGACGTAGCTCGGAGAACCGGGCCCGGATGTCGGCGCCGTCAGCCCAGGTTTCGGGCCGGGTGGCATCGACCAGCAGGACATAACCGATCATGCCGCGCGAGAGGATGTCCCACATGAAGTCGAACCGGCTCTGTCCGGGGGTGCCGAACAGATACAGCTCCATGAGTTGGCTGCCATCAGCCACCGAGATCTTCCCGAAGTCCATCGTCACCGTGGTGTGGTCCTTGACGTCGGCACCCTCGGTGGTGCCGGTTTCGGTCGAGACCACCGGGATCTCCGAGACGGCACTGATGAAGCTGGTCTTTCCGGCAGCGAACGGGCCGGTCACCACCAGTTTGAAGTTGATCACGTCGTTCATGGCGTTTCCTTCACTCACAGTCCGCGTACCGCTTCGATGAGCCGTCTCAGGGCGTGTGCCTTCTCCTGGGGCGGCGGCTCGGCGCGATTGGCACGCATGCTGGCGATTGCGGCGTAGGTCTGGCGACCGACCCGTTCCGGCACGTATTCCTCGTAGTCGTCGTCGGCGTCGTATGGCTTGAAGGGGTTCGATGGGATCGGGCGGTCGCTGGACGTCCCGGCCCGGTCGCCCTGGGTCCCACTGGAGGCCAGGTCATCGACGACCGCGTCTTTCGCCGGCTCGTCGGGTTCGTCGCCCGCGGTGTGTGAGCTGACGATGCTCACCACACCGAGACGTTCCAACCTGCCGACCGTCGAGGTCGCCGCTGAGGCGCCCAACACGTCGGACAGTTCGGCGAAGCGCATCGGAGCCACCAGTCCAGCCAGTGCGTTCCAGGTGGCGGCGTCGAGGGTGACCGGGGATGTGACATCCCGATCGAGTGAAATCAGGGTGTCGTCGGCGAATCGGGCCGACGCTTCGGGCAGGTACCTCTCCACCTCGAATGCAATCGCTGCGCCGAAACCGTGCCGCCCGCTGCTGCGGGTGTAGCCGTCGACCGCGCTTGCCCGAAGCGTCGCGATCGATGCGGCCAGACGGGCATCCACGAACCGTTCGACCGCCCTCCGGTCGCATCCGAGATCGAGAAGTTCCTCGGCGAACTTGCCCTTGGCTCCTGGGCGCCCCCCTGCTTCCTGCCACAGCCGGTGATCGATGCCGGCGGTTGCCAACTCTTGGGCCGTGAGCGCCTGGGCCCCGGAGACAGCGAAATAGAGGCGTCCGTCGTCGAAGAACAAGGACGTCGGGTCGGGGCCCGCGAACCGGATCGAGCCGGTCCAGCACTGGCGGGCCAGGTCGGTCAACACCTGATCGAGCCCTCCCGAACCGAGCGGTTCCAGCACGCCTTCGGGGGTCACAGCGTCACCCCGTCGGCGATGGCCCGGAGGTGTTTGCGGGCGAGGCCGAGGCCGGTGACCCGTCCGTCGAAGATGGCGTACATGAAGAGCCCCGGGCCGTTGCCCGCGCTGGGGATGGGACAGACGATGTGCATGCGCGGGCCGACGTTGATGATGAGATCGTCGACGAGGTCGACCGACTCCATCTCCTCGATCACCTTGAAGGTGGACCGGAGCGTCTTGGTGGCTGCGGCCACCGCCGCATCCAGAGCCGCCCGTTCCACGCCCCCGACCGCGGCGAGGGTGAGGCCCGAGCTGTGATCGCCCAGAGCCACCGACATACATCCGTCGATATCGAGCGCAAGCATGAGGGCGGTGTCGGCGTTCACTACGGCGTCCTCGGGGTCGGGCACGGTCCGTCGACCGGATTCGACCAGGTCGGGCGGAGTTGGCGGCGTGGGTTCATGGGACTCGGCTCCGGACCGGAAGGTCATATGACGGCTGCTTCCTCTTCATCGGAATCAGCGCCTTCAAACTGGAGACCCGACTTGGTCAAGCCGGGGCCGGCGGAGGCCGATGTTTGTCTCGATGGCCAAGACGTTTGCACTCGTGAAGAAGGGATACGACCCGGCCGCGGTCGATGCCTTCGTGCATGAGCAGGCGGATGCCTGGCGATCCGAGCTGGCCAAGGTGGTCGACGGTCTCGAGGAGTGGCGGCGACGCGCTGAGGAGTTCGCAGCAACGGTGACGGCGCTCGAGCAGCGGATGGCGGCATCCGAGCGCACCCACGCCGAGGAACGGTCCAGGTTGGAGACCGCACTGACCGAAAGCCGGTGGGCCCGCGATCAGGCGACGGCCCACCTCTCCGAGGAACGAGCGGCTCATGCCACCGTCGGTGTCGAGGTTGGCGGCATCATCGGTTCAGCCCACCAGGAGGCCGCCCGATTGGTGGCGGCGGCCGAACTGGAGATCCAGCAGATGTACGCCCAAGCGAGGAAGCGCATCGCCATGGCGGAGGCACACGCCAAGGAGCGTCTGGAGCGACTCGAGGTGTCAGTCAGGGCCTGATCCGTCCGCCTCCCGGTCCGCTGCGCCCGAACCTTCCCGACCCGACGGGGCACCTCTGCGTAGGTCCGCGGGGTGAGACGATCGGGTGCGCCGCCTCCTGCTTCCTCCCCGGAGGGGGAGGGTGTTCGCCGACCCCAAGCGGTCGGGCTGTTTCCTCCCCCGGAGGGAGGTGGCCGCCGACCGCAGCGGTCGGGCCAGGGCCACCGCCACCGCCACCGGCTCGGCGACAGCAACTGAGTACCGTGGGGCGAAGGTCACGGCCCCCGTAGCGACACGACCCAGTGAGTGTCACGGCGGCTACGCGGCGTGGACAGAGCGTGGTGGGTCTGGACGGTGAGACTGGGCTGGCGGCGCGGACGATCGCCCGGCGCTTGGCGAGTGTGCGGGGTCTGTTCGACTATCTGGGAGTGCGGGGCGATGTGGCCCTTTCGATGGTCGTTGTCCCGCGTAGCCTGGCTGCTCGTCGGCCGCTGGATCGTCGCCGTGGTGGCGGTGTGCCGGTGGTACGAACTCCGCGAACGCTGCCGCGGGTGTTGTCGCCGGCAGCAGTCGACGCGTTGAGGGCGGCGTTGCGAACTCGACGGGACCTAGCAATGGTCGATGCGATGCTGCTTGGCGGGTTGCGACGTTGCGAGGTTCTGGGGCTGCGCCTCGAGCCGGGCAACGATCTCACACCGGCGTGAGCGCCTCTGTCCGCAGCGGCAGCCCGAAGCGGGGACGGGGGGGATGGCAGCGTCATGATCTGCTCGACCTGGCCGTCGGAGGTGGTTCGCCGTCCTCGAGCGCTCTGCGCCGTGGTGGGTTCGACCGAGTTGACGCCAGACGGCAACTGCGCCACACTTGCCCCATGCCGACAACTTCTCCTGAAGTGTTTGTGGCGGTCATCGGAGACGTGATCGGATCGCGGCGACACCCGGATCGAGCCGCCCTGCAGGAGTGTCTTCGTGACGGATTCCTGGTGGTCGCGGAGTTCGTCTCGGCCACCCAACCGTTCGCCATGACCATCGGCGACGAGTTCCAGGGGCTGTTCGAAACGGTGGAAGAGGCGACGACGGCCACCTTCGTGCTCCAGGTGGCGCTCACCGGCAGGGTCGGTCTGAGATTCGGCGTGGGCGTCGGGGAGGTCATTCGTATGGCCGACGCCGGGCCGTACCAACAGGACGGCTCCGCCTGGTGGAGGGCCCGGGAGGCCATCGACATGGTGCGGGCGGCGGAACGCTCTCGTGGGACGCCGCCGCGGTGGGCGACCGGCCTCGTCGACGACCGAGACGACGCCACTTCCATCCGGCACCGGTATCTGCAACTCCGCGATCACATCGTGGCGGGCATCGACGAGGTGGATGCCGATATCGTGGTGGGTCTGATGCAGGGACACACCCAGTCCGCCATCGCCGAGCGGCTCGGCATCGACAAGGGCGCTGTGAGCCGTCGGGTGGGACGCCACGGCCTCGCTGCGTTGTTGTTCGGCGTCGAGGTCGGGGCAGCATGATCGACGTCCTCATCGACGCCGCCCTCATCGCGGCCGGCGGTCTCATCCTGACCTGGCCGGCCAACCTGGCCGTGCGGTGGGTGTTGGGCCGGGCCCGTGCGCACGTCGGCCCGCCCGTCGGTGCCGGTCGCTGGATCGGCGTGCTCGAACGGCTGCTGATCTTCGTGCTGGTGGTGATGGGAGAGGCCGGGGCAGCCGGGCTGGTGGTGGCGGCCAAGAGCATCCTTCGTTACCCCGAGATCAGCGGGAAGACACCGACCATCAACCCCGAGTACGTGCTGGTTGGCTCGTTGACCAGTTGGCTGCTGGCGTTCGCCGTGGGTGGTGGCGTGGTCGCCGCCCTCGGGTAGCCTGCTGGCCATGGCCAGGGTCTTCCTTTCTTCCCCCGACGTAGGTACCGCCGAGCGGGAAGCCCTCGTCCGGGCTTTCGATGGCGGCTGGATCGCCCCGCTCGGGCCCGAAGTCGACGCCTTCGAAGAGGAACTCGCCACAGCCACCGGCCGTCAACACGGGGTGGCTTTGTCATCGGGCACCGCCGCCCTGCACCTGGCGCTGGTGCTGCTGGGCGTGGGCGCGGGAGACCGGGTGGCCGTGCAGTCCCTCACCTTCTCGGCCACCGCCAACGTCATCCGCTATGTGGGCGCTCTCCCGGTGTTCATCGACTCGGAACCGGCTTCGTGGAACATGGACCCAGAGCTCCTGGGTGAGGCGCTCGATGCCGGTGGCATCAAGGCGGTGGTCACCGTCGACCTCTACGGGCAGTGCTCCGACTACAACCGGATCGAGGCACTGTGCACCCAGTACGGAGTGCCCCTCATCGAGGACGCCGCCGAGGCGCTGGGGGCGACCTATGACGGTCGGCCCGCCGGCACCTTCGGGGCGCTGGCCGCTCTCTCGTTCAACGGCAACAAGATCATCACCACCAGCGGAGGCGGCGCCCTCGTCACCGGGTCAGGTGAATGGGCCGCCAAAGCGCGTTTCCTGGCAACCCAGGCCCGTGACCCCGCACCCCACTATCAGCACTCCGAGCTCGGCTACAACTACCGGCTGTCGAACCTGCTCGCCGCCGTGGGACGTGCCCAGCTCTCCGGTCTCGCCCGTCGCGTCGACAGCCGCCGGGACCACAATCGCTTCTACCGGGAGGCGTTGGCCGACATCCCCGGCATCGACTTCATGCCGGAAGCACCGAAGTGCCGGTCCACCTTCTGGCTGACCGCGCTCACCGTCGACCCCGCCGTCACCGGCGTGGACCGGGAAGCGATCAGGGTCGAGCTGGAACGCCATGACGTCGAAGCGCGCCCGGTCTGGAAACCGATGCACCTGCAGCCCTATTACGAGAGTTACGAGATGGTGGGCGGTGCCGTGTCCAACCGCCTTTTCGAGCTCGGGCTGTGCCTTCCGAGCGGTTCCAACCTGTCAGATGGCGACCGCACCCGGGTGGTCGAACTGGTTCGCTCCGCCGTCGGTCGGTAGCCGGAGGCCGGTCCGGCCTCAATCCAGCGGGTAACCCGGTCGACCCCGAGCCAGCCAATCCTGCAAGGCCGCCACGGTACCGACGTCGCTACCGACCCCGCTCGACATGACATAGCGATGATGGAGGAGGTCGCAATAGGCCTGCACCGGGTCGGCGATGTCTCCCATGGCCGACAATCGGGTCAGGGTGGGTTCGAAGGCGCTCATCCGCCACTGTATGGACGACACGCTCTTGCCGGTCGCCGTCTCGCTTCCGCCCTTCTGCGCCTGGAAGTAGTAGAGGTCGGACAGGATCTGGCGGGCCTGCTGCTCGAGGGCGTCGACCCCGGTCAGCTCCTTGAGCCGGTTGGCGTGGTAGCTGCGGCCGCCCACTCGCAGTTTGACCGAGAGTTTGGAACCGCCTTCGGCTGGGATCAGGTCGACTTCCTCGACATCGAACCCGAGCTCGTTGAGACGCGAGATGTGTTCGGCGATCTTGTAGCGCTCGTCGGTGGCGATGAGGTCCTCTGACTCGAGCTCGGCCCACAGGGCCCGGTAGCGCTCGGCGATGTCCTCGCCCAGCGCCAGGTCGGCATCCTCCACTTCGAGACCGGCCTCAGCAGCGATATCGGCCATGCCCCCGGCCACGTTGGTGATCATGATCTCGATGTCCTCGAGTCGGTGCCCGGCGGAAAGGGCACCGCCGTCGTACAGCTCCGCCGTCTCGGCGTCCACCATGATGGTTTCGATCGTCTCGGCGTCGAAGCGGTACAGCACGTTCGACAGCGAGCAGTCACCCCAGTACACGCCCACCAGGTGAAGTTCGACCAGCAGTTCGGCGAAGGCGTTGAGCATCTGGGTGCGGCGGGGCCCAAAACCCGGGCCGGCCAGCAGTTCGCGGTAGGAGAACGAGAAGGGCTCGTACCCGGTGATCAGTGCTGCCGACTGTTCGGCGTGACGGTCCGGGTGACGACCCTCCACCACTCCGACCGGTGTCACCGCCGGTGCCCCGGAGGTCTCCAGCGCCCGCAGCACCGAGTAGTCCTGACGGGCAGCCCGCACCGACAACTCCTTGATGACGTAGATGCCCTGCGGGTACTGGAAGAAGCGCACCTCGTGACGGGAGATGCCCTTGGGGAGCGTGATCATGTGTGGGACATCCCACTCGACGATCGAGGTGTCCCACGGGAGATCGAGGAAGTCGGGGTGTCCGGCCCGTACCGTCAGTTCGGCCATATGCTCCCGTCACGGTACCTTGCCCGGGTGCAGCCACCCGAACGCATCGAGATCGACGCCAAGGCCCGGATCGTCCTGACGTGGTCGGAAGGGGTCGTCACCGATCTCTCGGCCGCGAAACTCAGGGCGATGTGCCCCTGCGCCGACTGCCGGACCGAACGGGAGAACCGTCCCCGACTCCACCTGACCGTGCTCGGTCCGGAGCCCACCATCGAGGGCGCCCACCTGGTGGGCGACTACGGCCTCGGGGTTTCGTTCGGGCCGGACGGTCACCGCACCGGGATCTTCACCTGGGAGCTGCTGCACTCCGTCGGTCATCCAGGCTGACACAGCGGGCACCAGAAGGTGACGCGGGGATGGCGTTCACCCACCCGGTCGGTCAGGATCGCGGTGCGACACCTGCGGCAGGGCTTACCCGCCCGCTGGTACACCCAGCCCTCCATGCCGGGCAGTCCGGTGGTGTCACGGGCGCCGCCCCGCTCGGCGTTGGGGAGCATGATTCGTCGTGACCGGTTGGCCAGGCCGTCGATCTGGTCGCCTGTGAGGTCCTGGAGAAGTCGACAGGGGTGGATACCTTCCAGGAAGAGGACCTCGTTCTTGTACTCGTTGCCGACCCCGGCGAGGACCCGTTGGTCGAGCAGCAGGTCGGCCGCCAGTGTGGTCCCCGGAAGAAGCGCCACCCGGGTCCGGTACTCGTCGAGGTCGAAGTGCGCGTCGAGTACGTCCGGGCCGATGCGCCGGAGCGTCCGCTCGATGACTCTGCGACGATCGACTTCCACCACGGGGGCGGCGTGGCAGGTGGCGATGTGGTCGATCGTTCCGATCAGGAGTCGGACGTCGCCCGAATCGTGCGACCCGGTGCGCTCACCCTCGGTTCGGCCGACACCACCCTTGGGACCGATCCGCCACCACCCTGGCATCCCCATCCACACGTGGATCGTGATGTCGCCGCAGATGTCGATCAGGAGGTGTTTGCCGCGGGTACGTACCCCTTCCACCCGCGCCCCGATCAGCCGGTCGGACCAGCGCCGCACCGCCGGCACGCCATCGACCGCGGTCAGGGTGACTCCGACGAAGGCGGGTCGGAGCAGGGCCGCGACCCGGGTGTAGGAGTCACCTTCCGGCATGGAAGCGGAGGCCCTTCGGGACCGGTGTGAAGCCCTGGCGGCGAAGAGCTTCGGCCAGGGTCGACGTCGAGACCGGTTCCCCGTTCACGGTTTCCACGGTGTAGCGACGGTGTCGACGGCCTATCCCGGCGAGGGCCCCGGCCGTGCCGTCGGGTTCAGGGTCACCGAATGTCAGCAACCGGCGCCCATCCACGAACCCGGCCAGGCGGCCGTCGAGCAGCAGGACATGGGCACCGGTGATCCGACCGATGCGGCCTTCGGAGATGGTGGGCCAGTCGAGAGCAGCCCCGTACGGGTTGGCCGGGTCGGTGGCCGCCACCGCCATCACCCGGTGATCGCCGCCCGGTAGGCGGAGCCGGTCGACCGCACCGGGGAGGGCGAACTGGGCACCACCCAAACCTTCGATGAAGTAGCCCCGCCTGACCCGTCCGGTTTCCTCGAGTCGGCTGAGGACCGGATACAGCCCGGAGAAGCCGCCGGGAACGGCTTCCGCCGCCACTGCGGACCGGGTGAGCACCCCGTGGCGTCTGAGTAGCTGATCGACGGTTGCGGCGGCCCGGGTGGTCGGGTCCGGGGTCTCCCACATCAGCCGGGAAACCAGCGACCATCGACCCGCCGAGTGGGCCGGGAAGGTGGAGGCGAGCGCCGGCCGGCGGGGCGTCTTCGCCCGCCCGCTCGCCACCAGGAACGACCGCAACGGGGCGAAGGTGTCGTTGCTGACCTCACCCGCCCACACCAGATCCCACAGCGCATCGAGCACCGACCCCGGGTCGCCCCCGCCGGCGGCGGCGTAGATGTCGCGGAAGAAGGAAGCTCCCCGCGCCTCCAGATGGAGCCGGATGGCGTCATGGATCACTCCCTCGGGCCGATCCAGGGGAGCGTCGCTCACCAACGCCGGGAGCTGATCGCGGAAGAACACGGCGATCCGACCGTCGCGGGTGCCGATCGATCCGCGCCCCACCCACACGATCTCACCTTCCACCGCCAGTTGATCGAGCAGGTTCTCGTGGTCGACCAGCCGGGACGCCATCACATCGGCCTCGAACACCGAGGCCGGGATGTCCGCACCCTGCAGTCGTCCGATGATCTCGACGGCGGCGTTGCGTCCCCGGGCGGGTCCGTCGACCAGCCCGTGCCAGGCGGGAAGGAACCGTCCGAGACCCGGTGGGTCCACCGGCTCGATCTCATGGCGGAGGGCGGCCAGCGACCTCCGCTTCAAGCGGCGTAGCACCTCGAGATCGACCCACTCCTGACCCTCGGCCCCCGGCCGGAAAGCGCCCCGCGACACGCGTCGGGACTGTTCGAGGCGGAGCAGAGCGGTTTCGATCACCCCCGGTGGCAACCCGAGCTCGGCGGCCACGTCGCCCACCCGGAAGGGGCCATGGGTGCGGGCGAATCGACCCACCACGTCCCCGAGGGGATCGGGGACCGGTTCCAGAAACACATGCGGAACCCCGCGCGGGGGCTGGACTCCCTGGGCGTCGCGCAGTCGACCGGCATCCTCGATGGCGGCCCACTTCTCGGTGCCCGCCACCATCACCCTGATCACCCGCCGGGCGGTCTCCAGTCCGTTGAGGGCCGATTCGATATCGACGTCTGTGCTGCGGGCAGACACAGCCTCGGTGGACAGCGGGCCCAGATCCCTCAGCATGTCGGCGATGGCGTCGGGGTGGCGGGCCTGGCGATCCGCGACGAGGTGCTGGAGTTCCAGTTCCAGCGTCACGAGCGCGTCGGGGGACAGGAGTTCGCGCAGTTCCCCCTCTCCGAGCAGTTCTGCCAGTAGGTCCCGGTCGAGGGTCAACGCCGCCGCTCTCCGCTCGGCGAGGGGCGTGTCCGCCTCGTACAGGAACGCCGCCACGAAGGCGAACAGCAGCGACGAGGCAAACGGGGATGGCCCGCGGGTCTCCACCTCGACCACCCGGATGCGCCGGGCGGCCACGTCCGACAACACGGACTTGAGCGAGGGCAGATCGAAGTCGTCCTGGAGAACCTCGCGATAGGTTTCCAACACGATCGGGAAGGACCCGAACTGCCTGGCAACCTTGAGGAGGTCGGCGGCCCGCCGCCGCTGCATCCACAGCGGGGTGCGTTGGCCGGGACGTCGGCGGGGGAGCAGCAGTGCCCGCCCGGCTGCCTCCCGGAACCGGGCGGCGAACAACGACGTGTCGGGGAGATGATCCACCAGGATCGCCTCGATCTCCTCGGCGTCGATGGTGAGATCGGCGAACCCCGGGATGTCGTCTGCGTCCGGGAACCGCAGAGCGATGCCGTCGTCGGACCAGATCACGTCGACATCCATCTCGGAGCGCTCCCGCAGACGCTGTGTCATCGCCATCGCCCAGGGTGCATGGACCCGGGCGCCCAGCGGTGACAGGATCACCACCCGCCAGTCACCGATCTCGTCTCGGAAGCGCTCGACGACGATCGTCCGGTCGGTGGGTACCGCCCCTGACACCTCGAGCTGTTCGGCGAGGTACTGGACGAGGTTGGATGCGGCGAACTCATCGAGCCGCTTCTCTTCGGTCAGCATTCGTCTGGCGTCCTCGGGGTCGAGCTCGGCCAGCTGTCGCACGAAGGCCCCCACCGCCCGACCGGTCTCGATGCTGCGCCCCAGGGCGTCGCCGTGCCAGAACGGCATCTTGGCTCCCGGCTCCCCAGGGGCGGGAACCACCACCACCCGATCGGGTCCGATCTCGGTGATGCGCCAGCTCGACGAACCGAGCAGGAAGACGTCGCCCTCCCGGGATTCGTAGACCATCTCCTCGTCGAGTTCCCCCACCCGTCCGCCATCCGGCAGCTGGACCCGGTACAGGCCACGATCGGGGATCGTCCCGGCGTTGGCCACCGCCAGCTGCCGGGCGCCAGGACGGGCGCTCACCACCCCGCTCAGCCGATCCCAGGTGACGCGTGGGCGAAGTTCGGCGAACAGGTCGGAGGGGTAGCGCCCCGCCAGCATGTCGAGGGTGGCGTCGAACACCGTTCGACTCAGCTCGGCGTAGGGCGCCGCTCTTCGGGCTATGGCGTAGAGGTCGTCGGCGGAACGGTCTTCGATCACCGTCGACGCCACAAGCTGCTGGCTCAGCACGTCGAGCGGGTTGCGGGGAATGGCGGTGGCCTCCACCTGGCGTCGCTCCATCAGGTCCACCAGCACGGTCGACAGCAGCAGATCCCCCCGGTACTTGGGGAAAACCTTGGCGGTCGAGACACCGCCAACGTGGTGGCCGGCCCGACCGACCCGCTGCAACCCCGACGCCACCGAGATCGGAGCCTCGACCTGGATCACCAGATCGACCGCTCCCATGTCGATACCCAGTTCGAGCGAGGACGTTGCCACCACCGCCGCCAACTCACCCCGCTTCAACGCCTCTTCGATCTGGACACGTTGATCCCGAGACACCGAGCCGTGATGCGCCCGGGCGATCTCGGACCCGGCCAGGGCGTTGAGCTCGGCGCACAGACGCTCGGCCAGGCGGCGGCTGTTGGCGAAGACGATGGTGGAGGTGTGGGTGTTGATCAGCTCCAGGATGCGTGGGTAGACGGCGGGCCAGATGGAACGGGTGCGGGGCGAGGCATCGGGCCCGTCCAGAAAGGCGTCGAGAGGATCGGGCGGTGCCGGTTCCGCCATGTCCGCCACCGTGACCACCAGTTCGATGTCGAGCGGTCGCTCGCCACCGGCGTCGACGATGCTGACCGGCCGCGGCGTCATCACGTCGTCGCCACCAGGCTCGAAGCCGCCCAGGAAGCGGGCGATCGTCTCGAGGGGACGTTGGGTGGCCGAGAGGCCGATCCGTTGCGGGGGAGTGTGCGCCAACTCGTGGAGTCGTTCGAGACTCAACGCCAGGTGGGCGCCGCGTTTGGAACCCGCCACCGCGTGGACTTCGTCGACGATGACCCACCGGACGCTCGTCAGAACCTCTCGCGCCTGGGACGTCAGCAGCAGGTACAGCGACTCCGGGGTGGTGATGAGAATGTCGGGCGGGGTCTTCCGCATCCGCCGCCGGTCCTCGGCGGGGGTGTCACCGGTGCGGAGGAAGGTGGTCAGTTCCGGCAGGTGCTCGGCCCCCAGCCGTTCGGCGGCGTGTCGGATACCGAGCAGCGGAGCCCGCAGGTTGCGATCGATGTCGTAGGCCAGGGCCTTCAGTGGAGAGACGTAGAGCACCCGGCAGCGGTGGGCCCGATCGGGAAGCGGCTCGGTGAGGAGCCGATCCAGGGTCCAGAGAAAGGCCGCCAGCGTTTTGCCGGAACCGGTCGGGGCGTGGATGAGCGTGTGCGCCCCGGAGCTGATCGACGGCCATCCGAGGCTCTGAGCAGTGGTGGCCGCGGGGAAGGACGCCTCGAACCAGGCGCGGGTGGCAGGGGAGAACTGGGCGAGGGGGTCGTCCACCAAACCACTGTAAAGGCGGCTCGGGCCAACGGCTGACGGCAGGGGTCAGGAGCGGATCGCTCCCGGAGCGGGACTCAGACCGCGAGCTTGCGGAGCACCGGAGTCTGGGGCTGCACTGCACCTGACTCGACGAGGTCGATGAAGGCAACCGACACGTCCGGGTCGAACTGGGATCCGGCATGGGCACGGAGTTCGCCGAGGGCGTAGTCGACCGGCAGCGCCGGCTGGTATGAACGATGCGAGGTGATCGCATCGAATGCGTCAGCCACGAGCACGATGCGTGCCAGAAAAGGGATCTCCTTGCCGCGGAGGCCGAAGGGATATCCTTCGCCGTCCCAGCGCTCGTGGTGATGAAGAATCGCCTCGGCGATGCGGGGATCGTAGGCGTCGACTGTCATGGCGAACCCGAATTCGGGATGGCGCCGCATGCGGTGGATCTCATCGGCGGCCAGCGGACCGGGCTTGGCGAGAATCGCCGGGTCGACGTGGACCTTGCCGACGTCGTGCAGGACACCCACCGTCGAGAGACGATCGAGGTCTTCCTGCTCGAGACCCATGAAGCGGCCGATCTCAGTGGCGAAGCTCGACACCCGGTACACGTGACCGTACAGGTCCTCGCCTACTCCGGTCATCGCTTCGATCAAAGAGTCCATGTCCGCCCCTCCTTTGTCCTCGTTACGTCGGGTGAGTCCTCGGTGTGTACCCGTCGTTACACGATTTCCACAGATTGCCGTGGATAACTCGCAGCGTCCATGGGTCGGCGGAACCAAAAGGCGAGAGCTACCAGCTGCCAGCAAGAGGGTGTGATCAGCTGGAAGCTGGTGGCCGGAAGCTGGAAGCTCAGATCCATCCGATCCGGGCTGCTGCGCCGATGAAGGCTTCTGCTCTCGCCGGGTCGACCCGATTGGTGGCGACGCCGTCGATCTTGATGGCGGTGCCGACGATGGCGGCGTCGACCACTTCGGACAGCTCGGCGAGGAGATCGGGCAGGGCGCCCGATCCCACCACAATGGGCGCCTCGGGCACCGCCGTTCGCACCGTGCGGGCGTCCTCCAGGCTGATCGCCACTCCGGTGCCGGTGCCCGAGACGACCAGGGCGTGGGCGCCGCCCCGCTCCCAGGTGTCGACGGCGGACTGGGCAATGGTGAGTCCCGGAGGAGGGCTGGCGTGTTTCACGAACACATCGGCGAGCACGGCCACGCCGGGGGCGATCTGGCTGCGCGATCGGGCCACCTCTGCCGCTCGGCCCACGATCGGCCCCTGGTCGGTGTACATGGTGCCGGACAGGACGTTGATGCGGATCATCGAGGCTTCGACGGCGGCTGCCACCGCCAGCGCGGCCAGCCCGTCGTTGCGGAGGACGTTGATGCCGAGCGGGACGTCGGCGATGGTGCGGATCTCGGTGGCGACCCTGGCCATGGCGGCGACCGTCACCGCCGGCACATCGTCGGGAAAGAACGGTGCGTCGCCGAAGTTCTCGATCATGAGGGACGGGAAACCTGCTGCCACCAACGCCATCGCATCCCGCATGGCAGCGTCGACCACGCGGTCGATCGAACCTGAGAAGTCGGGGGAACCCGGGAGGGGATCGAGATGGACCATCCCGATGAGACGGGGAATGGTCACCTGAGGACGGGTCACGATGTCGGGGACGTCACAGGTACGTCCTCGCCACCTCGACGGCGATCTGGGCCGCATCCCCGGTCACCTTGAGCCGGGTGTCCTTCAGGTTGGCCCGCCGAACCGAGAGTCGGGCCCAGTCGGCGGCCGAACCCTTGATCAGGTTCTCGGCGTCATCCGGGCCGTACACCCATTTCACGTATCCGGGACCGATCACCTCGACCCGAATCGGGGCGTAGTCGTGACCGGCGAGTTTGAATGCGTATGGCAGGCTCTTCCAGCCGAGCCAGCAGACGTGGCGAATCCGCGGGGTGTCCTCGATCTCGGCGCTCAGTGCTTCGTAGATGTCGAGACCGTGCGCCCAGGTTTCCATCAGCCGGGTGGTGGCGAGGGTTCGGGCGCTCATCGAACCGGCGATCCACTCCACCCGCAGCTCCGGACCCATGTGCGAGAGCGGCTCGACCACCTTGGCCCGTCCACCGCGCCACCACTCGATGACGTCCTGGGGGCGCATCTTGCGTCCCTTCACGACCGCTTCCTGTCGGATGCTGTCGAGATCGGGGGTGGAGCGGTACCGGGTGAGATCGGCTTCGCCAGTTATAACCGAAGCAGCCAGTTCTTCGGAGTCCGCCAGGTGACTGATCGTGTCCCGGATCGTCCACCCGACCGACCGCGTCTTCTTGTCCCAGTCCCTCAGCGGAATGCGCTGCAGGAACTGATCCAGGAACTGCTGTTCGGCAACTAGGTCAGAGAGGATCTCACGCACGATCACTCATTTTAGCGTCCTCTGAAGCCTTGGCGTTCGTCGGGCGAAACCGGAGTCCACGGACGGGTCGATGCCGCCCTTCACCCCACCATCGGAATTCGCTCCTGGAGCAACTGGGAGCCCGCTCAGAACGAACGGTCCGCCTGCTCGGAGGAGAACGGCGATGGTGGATGGACCTCCCGAGGGATGGACACAACCGCGTTGAGTTCGTCGATCAACTGGCGGAGCCGCCCGAAGCGCCGACGGTCGAATCTGAGAGCCACCCGATGGCAGTCGAGAGCATCCTCGTCCCGGGTCTCCTCGGGAGTGGGCTCGATCGCATCGATGCCCCCTTCGACCAGCAGGTCGGCGTAATCAGCCGACAGGCGCGTCAGCATCGTGTCGTCGGGCGCCTGGCGCAGTCTCAGCACCAGCTTCCCCGCCACGTATCGCTGGGAGTGAAAGTTGGCGTAGAACCGGCACAGCTCCTCGGCGGCTTCCTCGGGGTGATGGGTGAAGGAGAACAGCGACAGGTCGTCGAGCGTGATGAGGCCCTTGGTCACCAGCACATCGCGCATGAAGTCGATGAGTGGTTGCCAGTATCCGGTTCCCTCCTCCTCGATCAGGACGATCGGATGCAGATCACTCTTACCGGTCTGGATCAGGGTGAGCAGCTCGAAGGTCTCGTCGAGGGTGCCGAAGCCCCCCGGGAAGAGGGCAAAGGCGTGCGACTCCTTGACGAAACCGAGCTTGCGGGTGAAGAAGTACTTGAAGTTGACGGTCTTGTCGGGGTGGACGTAGGCGTTGGCGTTGGCCTCGAAAGGGAGGCGGATGTTCACGCCGTACGACGACTCGAGTCCCGCGCCCTTGTTCCCGGCCTCCATGATCCCCGGACCTGCTCCGGTCACCACGCCCCAGTTGCGGGCGGCCATGATCTCGGCGAACCGCAGCGCCAGCTGGTAGTTGGGGTCGGACTCGGGCAAACGGGCGGATCCGAAGATGGTGACCTTGGGCTCGTCGTGACGGGAGAACACCAGGTTCGAGTAGCGCATCTCCTTGAGTGCGGTGTTGATGAGTTTGAGTTCACCGCGGTCGGGGGCGTCCCGGTGCAATTTGAGGGCCGTCACGATGATCTCGGCGATCAGGTCGGCGTGGTCGTTGTCAGATCCGTTGGCCACCAGGTCGGCGATCACCTGATCGAGTTCTGGGTTTCCGAGGTCGTAGCCGCGCATGGCGAGAGGCTAACCAGGCGGGCAGATAGTGACCACCCCTGACATGCGGAGCCAACCATCGAGGCGCTCAGAGTGGTGCGCACTGCAAGGAGCCGGGCCCCGCCGAGATCCCGGCGCTGTTCGTCGCTCGCTGACCGTTCAGGCGAACGGACGCTCGTTCGGCCCCTTGCGGACCACCGCGTTCCACACCGTCTCGTAGTGGTCCCGGTCGTACAGATCCACGTGGGGCAGCACGAACTGCTCCCAAGCCAGCCGCAGCGGGTCGGTGGCGTGTGCATGGATCTGGAGGCCGGTGGGAAGACGATCGAGAATGCTGCGCAGGCTCAGCGGCGTTTCCACTCTGGTCCCGGCGTCGATGGCCTCGAACGACGCGTTCACCTCGACGGCCAACCGGGCAATGGCGGTCACGTAGACGCCATTGAGCGACGGGTAGCGGCGCCGCAGCATGTCCTCGATCTGCTCGGTACCTGGGAACGACTTCTCCCAGATCACCCACCTGTCGGCGAAGGCCTTGTTGAGGGTCTGTGTGCCTGCGTAGTCACGCAGGTCGGTCGGGTTCATGGTGCCGAACACCCGGACGTCGGGTCGGAGCCGGACGGTGTCGCCGTTGGGTAGGTCGATGGCGGCGTAGCGATCGAGAAGCCCGTGCAGGGCGAACAGGGTCTCGGCGCCGGCGGCGTTGAGCTCGGAGAGGTTGAGGAGCGCCGGCCCGCGCAGGGCACGGGTGATGTCTCCGTCCTCCCAGCGACTCTCGGTGCCTCCCTTGCCGTCGCCGTGGAGCTTGGTGGACCCGATCAGCGTGACGTCACGGACCTCGCCGGTGAGGGGGATCCGGAAGTACGGGAGCCCCATGCGTGCCGCGAACTGCTCGATGTCGTGATCCTTGCCTGTGCCCATATGGCCCCGCACGGCCAGGTGAAGTGGCGCGAAACCCTCGGGGTCGGCCAGTCGCACCGCTTCCACCTGGGCAAAGCGGTACAGCATCCCCAGATCGACGTAGTGCGGGTCCGGCTCGGGGATCTTGGCGCTCCGTTGCGCCTGATCGGCCAGGCCCGCCGGCAGCTCGAAGCGCGGCAGCGTGATGGGCGGCCCGACGCCGGTCGGATCCTCGAACACCACATTCTCAGGCACTGATCTCATCCCTTCGGGTCGAGGTGGGACGCGTCGGTCGCGACCACCAGCTGTCCATGCCCCACAACGACAGACTGCGGCGCAACGATGACCGTACCCCGTCGACCATGGCCTTCGTCAACTCGGCCGGGTGTTGCACGACTTCGCTGCGGTTATAGGTGGTGGTGACGGTGTCGTCGCCGATCCCGATGCCCAGCACGGTGGTGCCTGAGCGTTCGATGGCGTCGACGGTGTCAGCCAGGTTGCGCACCGAGCCCCGGGTCATGCCGTCCGCCAGCACCACCATCACCCGCACATGCGACCCGAGCCGTCCCATCCGTTCGGCCGCCATGGTCAGGTTGAACTCGTCGACGTTGGAGGCCCTGTCGAACATCGACACCGGGGGAGCGGTCTTGGGGTCTCGGCGTGCTGCCATCACCGCCTTGACCGGCTCGGTGGCCGTCCAGAACATCCCGGCGAAGACGTCTTCCGCCTCGCGCCAGCGCCGATCGAAGGGTTTGACCACGTAGTGGTTGATGGTCGAGGTGAGACGGTCGGCGGCGCTGCCCTGGGTTTGTCGCAATCCGGCCGTGGATTGTGAACGCGATCGGGTGTAGGACCATTCGGTATCGCCGGCGGCGGCGGCGAACGAGCGATTGAAGAGCGCCACCTCGAAGTCGATCTGGAGTTCGTCACACAGGCGGGCCAGCGTCCAGGCCCCGATCAGGGCAGCCGACATCCCCCATGCGGACGATCGGCCGGGCTCTCCCCGCGGCTGGAGCATCGAGGCCGAGGCATCGACGAGCAGGCTCACGGCATAGGTTCGGCGGGTGCGGGCCGAACGGCGCTCATACATGCGGGTGTAGAGCCCGGCACCGATGAACAATGCGGCGTGAGGCGAGACATCGCCCTGGTCGTACCCGGAGCGGAGACCGCGCCGCTGGTTGGCGGCGAACAGTGGGAACAGTTCACCCGACACCTGGCGCTGGCCGATCTCCCAGGACTTGGCCGCCTTCTGGAGCGCGGCGCGCCCCTGGGGGGCGAAGGCGGCGAACGACATCGGGGCAGGCAGCACCAGCATCTTGCCCGCCTGGCCGGTCGGCAGGTACACGGTGGGTGCCTCCGAAACCCGCAGCAGTTGGTCGGTGGAAGCGTCGGCGCCGAGTTCGGAAGCGCCCTTGCGGTCGCTCAGACCGGCGCGCGCCTGAGCGGCGCGTCGCGTCTCGGAATAGCTCTCGGAGTCCTTCACCACGGGGCTGGTGAGCCGGACCCGGTCGACGGCTTCGGCCACCGAGTCGGCATCGTCGCGTTGGGACTGTTTCTGCTGGTGTTGGGTCTTCTGCTCGCTGACATCGGCCAGCAGGTTGTTCTGCCGGGCGATCTCCACCAGCTCGAGGGCGAGGCCGGCCACCTCCCATGCGTCCACGGCTTTCGCCGCCTTCTCGAGAATGTGAGCGGCTTCGGCCAGCGCCACAGATGCCCTGGCATCAAACCGCTTCTCCAACCGCTCGCGCTCGGCGTAGCCGCCGCACATCAGGAAACACCCCAGCGAGAACTGGCTGAGCGGACCCGCCTGGCGGATGGCGTCGGCGAACGCCGCCCGGTACAGGTCGGCGAGAACCGATCGGGCTCCCGGGTAGTAGGCCATACCCTGGAGTTCCTGGCGGGCGTCCTCGAGGGTGAAGAACATCGCCTCGGCCACCGCGCCCCCCGAACGTTCCAGCGCGGTGAGCAGGTCGACGGGGTCTTCGGTTCGCTGTCCCTCGATCGGCCAGTTATCCGGCAGCGGCCGACGTTCCTCCAGATCGGTCGACACCAGGTGGACTACTTCGTGCAGGGCAGACGCCAGGGCCACCTCGTCGGCGGTGACGGGGGCGTTGCGGTTGTAGGCAGCCTGGAACAGCCGCGGGTCGCACACCACTTCGTCTGGTGAGGCGGCTGCTTCCGCCCCGAGACGGACCCGCAACCGGTCGTTGCCCGAGAGTGAGCGGGCGAACCGGGTGATGGCCGGGGCCACCCGCTGATACCGCGCCACCACCTGCTCGATTGCGCCCTCGTCGGGGCGGAGCATGTCCCGCAGGACCGTGTCGGAGCGAGCGCGCATCCAACCATTGTCTCATGTCGGGCAAGCAGCACGCAGCGGAACTCACCGGGCCACGATCGAACTAGGGGAGTGTCGGGGTCTCCACCGGCTCCGGATCGGCCACCACGACGCTGATGTCGGTGTAGCCCAGCGACTCGAGCAGGTCTTCGAGTACCACCTCGGCTCGTTCCTCCGCCTGGCCGAGGATGTCGTCGGCCAGGGCCTGGTTGACGAGTGCCTCCTCGGCGGTGATGCGGGCGGCCCGCTCCAGGTCGGGATCGCCCTTGGTGAACACGCCGGTCTCCCGGTTGTACACGTGGGTGCGTTCGTTGTCGACCGCCACGTAGGTGACATCGGCGGCGGGGAGGCGGATGATGACCCGCCCGGTGGCGGGGTCGGCGAACACATCGTCGTCCTCCAGCTGGTCGAGGTCGACACCGGCGCCGATGCGCGCCACCGCGAACATCTCGAGCTTCTCTCCCACCGCCCAGTTGAGGATGCCCTCGTCGTTGCCCTTCTCGACGGTGGTGTACTCGACCACCTCGATGGTGGTGAGCTCGGCCAGGTTGCGTATCGACTCGACCGTGACCTGGCCGACCACGCTGTACTCGCCTTCGGCGGTGACACTGTCGACGACCTGATCGATTGCATTGTCGACCTGGTCGACGGTGCGGGCAGCCCGGCCCGCCACGAACGCGGTGACGCCGATTCCGACGATCATGGCGATGACCCCCAGAGTGACGAGCACGGTGGCGATGGTGGCGCGGCGATCCGACATCGGACCCCAGCGTAGGCGCGCTCGTCGACTCGGCGACGTGGTCGTACCATGCGCCCGATGCACTACGAGCTCTCGACCCTCCCCAATGGTCTCCGGGTCATCACCGAGCACATGCCCGGGATCCGCTCCGTGGCCGTCGGCTGCTGGGTCGACACCGGTACCCGCGACGAGAACCCGAACGAGGCGGGCGCCTCCCACTTCCTCGAACACCTGCTCTTCAAAGGCTCCGACAGCTTGTCGGCTCGCGAGATCTCCGAGTCGTTCGACGCCATGGGCGCCGAGTCCAATGCGTTCACATCCAAGGACCACACCTGTTTCTGGGCCCGGCTGCTCGATGATGACCTGCCGAGAGGGGTGGAGATGCTGGGCGAGATGTTGCAGCGCCCCGCCTTCCGGGCCAAGGAGATCGATGCCGAACGTGAGGTCGTGATCGAAGAGATCAACGAGAGCGAGGACGATCCCGGCGATCTGGCCTTCGAGGAGTTCACCCGGGGCGTCTTCGCCGGTCACCCGCTCGCCGCCCCGGTGCTGGGGACCCGGGAGTCGATCCGGGGAATGACCCGCGACGACATCTTCGGGTACTGGAAGCGGCGCTACGGCGTCGGTTCCACGGTTGTGGCCCTGGCGGGGTCCGTCGAGCACGGGGAGGCGGTGGAACTCATCGAGCGGGTATTCGGGGAGTGGTCGGGCGACCCCGTCGACCACGAGCATCTGCCTCCGGCGCACGGTCCTATCGCGAACGTGATCCGCCGCAAGACCGAGCAGGCGCACGTTGTGGTCGGCGGTGCCGCATTCGAACGGGCGGATCCGCGCAGATGGGCGTTCGAGGTCCTGAATCTGGTGCTGGGAGGGGGAATGTCCTCTCGTCTGTTCACCTCGATTCGCGAGGAGCGGGGACTGGTCTACTCGGTGTACTCGTTCCGCACCTCCTACGCCGACGCCGGAGCCTGGGGCGTTTACGCCGGCACCACCCCCAAGAAGGTCGGCCAGGTGCTCGAGATCATCAAGGCCGAGATCGACGGTGTGGTCGACAAGGGCATCACCACCGCCGAGCTGGAACGGGCCAAGGGGTCGATCCGGGGCGGGTTGGCACTGGCGATGGAGGACGCCAACAGCCGAATGGTCCGGCTGGGGCGTGACGAGATGGTGGGTGCCCCCCACCTCTCGGTCGACGAGCGCATCGGACGAATCGAGGAGGTGACCCTCGAGGACGTCCAGAAGGTTGCGGGCGAGATCCTCACCACCATGAACGTGGTCGGCGCGGTGGGGCCCTTCGAGGCGGACGATCTGCAACGGTACGTGTCATGATCCGCGTGTCTGTCTCGGGCGCCGCCGGGCGGATGGGCCAGGCCACCGCCGCCGCCCTCGCCGGCGCACACGACATCGAGGTCGTCTGCCTCTACGACCCGCTCCACGATGGGCTCGTCGTGGCAGACCGTACGGTCGCCGGCGACCCGCTGTGCGCCATCGGAAGCGAGGTCGTGGTCGAGTTCACCCACCCCGAGGTGGTGATGGAGAACCTGGAGCGGTGGCGCCGGATCGGTGCCCACGTGGTGGTCGGAACGTCGGGGTTCGACCAGCCGAGGATCGATGCGGTTGCGGAGATCTTCGGCGATGGCCCACCCAACTGTCTGATCGTCCCGAACTTCTCGATCGGGGCGGTCCTCATGATGCGGTTCGCCGAGATGGCGGCGCCGTTCTTCGCGGCTTCCGAGGTGATCGAGCTCCATCACGATCGCAAAGTCGACGCCCCGTCCGGCACCGCCATCGCAACGGCCGCCCGCATGGCGGCCGCGTCATCCGGACAGCGGCGCCACACCGAGTCCACCGAGATCACCCAAGGGGCCCGGGGGGCCTCGGTCGACGGTGTCCCGGTCCATTCGGTTCGACTTCCCGGATTGCTGGCCCATCAGGAGGTCCTGTTGGGCAACGACGGCGAGGTGCTCACGATCCGTCACGATTCCACCGACCGCTCGAGTTTCATGCCCGGAGTGCTCCTGGCGGTACGCAACGTCGCCGGCCTGCCCGGTGTCAACGTCGGTCTCGACCCGCTGCTCGGGTAGAGCACCCCAATCCGCTCCCACGACAGACCGTTCTGGGGACAGAATCGACGCTCTGGTGGTCGATTTCGTCCCCAGAACGGTCCTGGGGGGTCGCTCCCAGGCTGTCGGGCCACCGTCTACCGTCGGCGGTTCCCACAGCAGGAGTCTCCATGGATCTCACCCGTACGTTGCTCGCCGCCGTCGTCGTCGGGTTCGTCTTCGATCGGTTGGGGGTTCCGGCGGGTGCGTTGATCGGAGCGATGCTGGGCGTCGCCGCAGTCAACCTGGTGGGGGCCACGACCGTCGGTCCAGGCCGGCCCCTGCTGTTCGTCGCCTTCGTCATCCTCGGGTGGGAGTTGGGATCGCAGGTCACCCGCTCCACTCTCGAGCAGGTTCGGGGAGCTGCCGTGCCGATCGGCTTCGTCGTCATCGGTCTCCTGGTGGCGGCAGGGCTCTTGGCCGTTGTCCTCCACCGGGCCGGACTCGACCCGGTGACGGCGTTCCTGGCGTCCTCGCCGGGCGGCATCTCTCAGATGGCGGCACTCAGCACCGAACTGGGAGGCAACGCCGTGGTGGTGTCGGTGGTGCATCTCATCCGGGTTCTGGCGGTCGTACTCACCGCTCCGATCGTCGCCCGACTTCTCGCCTCGTAGGATCGGGCCATGGATTCACGCACGCTTGGCAAGACCGGATACCAGATCTCCGAGGTGGGCTTCGGTGCCTGGGCCGTCGGCGCCGATTGGGGCACGGTGAGTGAGGCCGACGCCGTCGCCGCCCTCCACGCCGCCATCGATGCCGGCGTCACCTTCGTCGACACCGCCGACGTCTACGGTGACGGCCGGTCCGAGCGCATCGTGGCGAAGGTGCGCAACCAGCGGACCGATGTCGAGCTGGTGGTGGCAACGAAAGCCGGGCGGCGTCTGAGCCCGCATGTCGCCGGTGGCTACACCATCGCCAACATCGAGGCCTTCATCGATCGGAGCCTCGCCAACCTCGACACAGAGCGCCTGGACCTGCTGCAGCTGCACTGTCCACCGACCGACGTCTACTACCAGCCTGAGCTGTTCGACGGTCTCGACGGCCTGGTGGCCAAGGGGATCGCCCACTACGGGGTGAGCGTCGAGAAGGTGGAGGAGGCGATCAAGGCCACTGAGTTTCCCGGCGTCGCCACCGTGCAGATCATCTTCAACGCCCTCCGTTTGCGGCCGGCCGAGTTGTTCTTCCGGTTGGCCTCCGAGCGCAACATCGGGATCATTGCCCGGGTGCCACTCGCTTCGGGGCTGCTGAGCGGGAAGATGTCGGCCGCCAGTACCTTCGCCGACGACGACCATCGGCAGTACAACCGACATGGCGATGCATTCGACGTGGGGGAGACATTCTCGGGCGTGCCCTACGAGGTCGGGCTGGACGCCGTTGCCGAACTGCGGTCGCTGGTACCGGGAGGTGTGACGATGGCGCAGTGGGCGCTGCGATGGATCCTCATGTTCGACGAGGTTTCGGTGGTGATCCCGGGTGCCAAGAACCCGGAACAGGCGACGTCGAACGCGGAGGCAGCTTCGTTGCCGCCGCTGAGCACCGCAGACTTGGCGGCGGTGCGGAACGTGTACGACCGGCTCGTCCGGCCCCACGTGCACCACCGCTGGTAGCGGGTTTCGAGTTGGTTCAGGGCGTCAGGCGAGTTCGATGAGCGAAGAGATTCCGAATCCGAAGAGGAGAGCGAGGCCGATCACGGCGAACAACGGTCTCGGCAACCCGCCACCACGTTCCGCCAGCTTGGAGATCCCGGCTCCGGCCAGGATCCACACCAGGACATCGAGATACAGCGTGAGGGGCAGATCCCCGGCTGCCGCCGCGAACACCCCGGACACCGGCGCCCCCGCCGCGTACAGCGCCAGACCCACCGTCTCGGCCGTAGGCGAAGGATCGTCAGCGAGCACGAGGCTGAGCCCGATGGCGACCGCGGCGACCGCGAACAGGAGCAGCGCTCCCACCGCGGTCACCAGCGCTCGACATCCGACTCCGTCCGAGTCGTAGTCCGCCCCGGCCGTCACGTCGGTCAGGATTCGGTGATGGTGACCGACGTGATCACACAGTCCAACTTGGGCTTGTCGCCCGGTCCGGTGGGAACGGCTGCGATGGCGTCGACCGCTTCCATCCCGGCGCTCACCGACCCGAACTTGGTGTAGCTGTGGGGGAGTCCCACGTCGGCCAGGCAGATGTAGAACTGGCTGCCGTTGGTGTTGGGTCCGGCATTGGCCATGGCCACCGTGCCGCGGGAGTATCCGCCGGGCCCTTCCAGCTCGTCACGGAACTTGTAGCCGGGGCCGCCGCGGCCGGTACCTGTCGGATCGCCGCCCTGGGCCACGAAGCCGGGGATGACGCGGTGGAAGATGACCCCGTCGTAATAGCCCTCCCGGGCCAGGAACACGAAGTTGTTCACGGCCAACGGAGCGGTCACCACATCGAAGTCGATGGAGATGTCGCCATGGTTGGTGTGCAGCGTGGCTGCGTAGCTGAGATCGAGGTCGATCAGGAGATCGGGGGCGGAGGCCCATTGTTTGGCGGCCACGAAGGTCCTTTCGGATCGGATGCGGCAACGCTAACCATCTTCCCCCGAGCAGCCGAAATGCCTCACCAACAGGTGTAGCCGACCGCCCGCAGCGTCGACGGGTCGATGAAGAGTTCGGCCCTGACCGCTTCGCCGGCCATGAACGATTGGCACGCGGCCTCCTCGCCGTTTGTGAGCGGCCCGAAAGCCGCATCGATCTCAAACGCCGCTCCCTCCCACAGGATGAGGCTGCCTTCGTCCACCGTGACCGCTCCGAAGGTGGGCAGTCTCCACCAGCCGGTCGACTCATCGGGGACCGCTGCCACCGAGTGGACGACCTGACCCGTGGCGTCCCTGACGACGAGCGCTCCGCACGGTGTCGGCATGGGGTCTCGACATGCCTCCCACACAAACGGGTCCCCGTTGAAGACGGTGCCGTCGTCGAGTTCGACTCGATAGCTCCTCCCGGCGACCGTGGCCGATGTCACCGTGACGAGATCAACATCGCCTTTGCCGGTGGGGATGACGGTGTATTCGAAGGTGACCTCGTCATCGAAAGTGTCGACGTCGGAGTTGACGCCGATCGTTGTTGGATGGCACAGGTTCTGATCGAACACCACTGAGAGGCCATCCGGACCCTGATCGGTGATCATCACAATCCGGGCGAAGGCATCCTCGACGGTAGGGAGACGCTCCGCAGGGTCGGTCTCTCCCGTTCGCGGTCGTGTGGAGGCGGTTGTGCCGGGCGCGTCTTCTGTTGGCTGGGCGACGCCGTCGATCACGTGTGACAGCTCGGGCGGAGTCAAGCCGAATGACCACGCTTGAACGGCGAGCAGGTACTCGTCCGGCTGCCGTTCCTCCCAACACCGCTCGTACACATCGGCAGCTGCCAACACCGCCGTGTAGGTGCCGTCCGGGTCCGGTCCGGTCACCCTCGACGAAGGCATCGAGGGCGACGTCGAGGTCGACGGAAGGGCGGTTGTGACCGTGGCCTGCGAGGTCGGAGGCGCCAGATCCGTGGTGGTACAGCCCCCGATCGCCGTCGACACCGCGATCACGGAGAGAAACAGTGGACTCAGGCGTCGACTTGCCATTCTCATGTGACGCCATCGGATGCGCCAGAGTTCCGGCAATCTGCCTTCCTCTGATACCCAGGGGGGACGACCCCCCTTCGACCCCCCGCCGGGTCCTGACGAGGATTCGATCGGGCCTGGCCGAGGTGAGAACACCCGTTCCGTCTGCTGCCTCCACGTTGAACAGTGACGGTCTGCCTTCCTCCGCCTTCCTCCGCCCTCCTCCGCCTTCCTCCGCCCTCCTCAGAACAACGCGTTCGCCAACCGCCTGCGATAGGTGCTCGTGAACGGGTGATCGGGTCCGAGGAGTTCGAAGAGGTCGAGCACCACCAGGCGGGCCGGGTCGGAATGGTCGGGGTCGCGGAGGGCGACCACCTCGATCAGCTTCTCGAGGGCGGTTTCGTAGTCTCCGGTGGCGGCGAGTGCTTTCCCGTACTCGACCGTGGCCTCGGGGCTCCCGTCGGCAGCTGCGGATTCGAGGACGCTGAGGTCGCCGACCGTGGAGAGCCGGGCCGCCGCCTGGAGCTGTCGCACCGCTTCGGTCGGGGCGAGTTGGGCGAGCAGTGCCAGCGCTCCCTGCTGGTCTCCACGTTCCAGCATGAGTCCGGCCAGACCGGTTCCGGCCAGTTCGTGGGCCGGGTCCTGCTCGAGCACCGCCAGCCACACCTGTTCGGCCAGCGCCTCGTCGCCTTCGTCCAGGGCGAGGTAGGCGCCTTCGGCGGCAACGTCGAGTTCCGAGGGAGCCAGCGACTCGAGGAACTCGCGAAGCTGGTCTTCGGGTAGCGCACCGGTGAACTGGGCGATGGGCTCACCTTCCCGGAATGCGATGACGGTGGGGATCCCCTGGACGCCGAACTGCATGGCCAGCTCCTGGTTGGCGTCCACATCGAGTTTGGCGAGTTCCCAACTGCCGCCACCCTCGGCCGCCAGTCGTTCCAGGGTGGGGCCCAGCACCTTGCAGGGGCCACACCATTCGGCCCAGAAGTCGACCACGACCGGGACATCGAAGGAGCGTTGCATGACGGCCGAGGCGAAGTCGGCGGTGGAGACATCGGTCACGTGAGGGCTCATACCCGTGAATCTACCGCCACTACGGAGGCATCCGACGAGACCGTTACCATGGACAGCATGGAGAGAGGAGCACCGATGGTGCCGTTCGGCGAGATGCTGACCGCCATGATCACCCCGTTCGACGACGCCGGTGGCGTCGATCACGAGCGCACCTGGAGGTTGGCCAGATTCCTGGTCGACACCGGCTCCGACGGGTTGGTGGTGACCGGGACCACCGGCGAGTCCCCGACGCTGAGCGCCGACGAGAAGGTGGCGCTGTACCGGACGGTGGTCGATGCGGTGGGAGATCGTGCCAAGGTCATCGCCGGCACGGGAACCTATGACACCGCCGAGTCGGTGCACCTGTCCAAGCGAGCGGCCGAGATGGGCGTGCACGGGCTGATGGCGGTGACGCCCTACTACAACAAGCCGGAACAGGCCGGTATCCGCGCCCACTTCGAGGCGATCGCGGATGCGACCGACCTCCCGGTGCTGGTGTACAACATCCCAGGGCGGACCGGTCGGCGGATCGAGCTGGCCACTCTCGCCGTCCTCGCCGAGCACCCCAACGTGGTGGCGACCAAGGACGCCGTGATGGACCTCGATTTCACCTCAGAGACGGTGCGCACGATTCCGGCCCTCGCCGTTTACTCCGGACAGGACTCCTATACATGGCCGATGATGGCGGTGGGAGCGATCGGAGTGGTGTCGGTGATTTCGCATCTGGCGGGTCGCCAGGTCAAGGCTATGGTCTCCGCCGCCAACTCGGGTGACTACCCCGAGGCGAAGCGGCTTCATCAGGCGCTGCTGCCGATGTGCTGGGCGTGTTTCCTCGAGACCAATCCTTCGCCGGTGAAGTCGGCGATGTCGGCACTGTGGGAGCCGGTGGGCCACCCGCGCCTTCCGATGGTGGACGCCTCGGAGCGCACGGTGCAGGCGATCAAGGATGCGATGGCTAGCGTGCAGGGCACGTGAGTGTAAGAATTTCCTTCCTGGGCGGTCTCGGTGAGATCGGTCGTAACTGTGCAGCCATCGAGATCGACGGGAAAATCTGTCTCGTCGACGTCGGCCTCATGTTCCCTGAAGAGGACATGCTGGGCGTCGACCTCGTCTTCCCCGACTGGAGCTGGCTGGTCGCCCGCCAACAGGATGTCGAGTGTGTCGTGCTCACTCACGGCCACGAGGATCATGTCGGTGCCCTCGCCTACTTCCTCCGTGACATCAACGTTCCGGTGTACAGCACCAAGCTCACCCTGGAGCTCGCCCGGGGACGGGTCGAGGAGTTGGGTGTGAGCGCATCCTTCCATCCTGTGGAGACGCTCACCTGGCGCAAGCATGGCCCGTTCAAGTTCCAGCTCATTCCGGTGAGCCATTCGGTCCCCGATGCCACCGCCGTGGCGTTCGACACGCCGGAGGGCATCATCGTCCACTCCGGTGACTTCAAGCTCGACCCCACCCCGATCGATCGGAAGCCAACCGACCTGCCGGCCTTCGCCGAGTTGGGAAAACGGGGTGTGCGCCTCCTTCTGTCGGACTCCACCAATGCCGAGAACCCGGGGTTCGTGCCGTCGGAACGGTCGCTGGCCGACCCGATCCGCGACATCATGCGCGACGCCCCCGGTCGGGTCATCGCCGCCTGCTTCTCGTCCCACATCCACCGGGTTCAGCAGATCGTCGACGCCGGACTTGCCACCGGGCGCACCATTGCCTTCTTCGGACGGTCGATGCAGCGCAACACCGAGGTGGGCCGCGAGTTGGGCAAGATCGACATTCCCAATCATGCGCTGGTCGACATCGAGCAACTGGTGGAGCTGCCGGCCAAGCACCAACTCCTCATCACCACGGGTAGTCAGGGCGAGCCGTTTGCAGCGTTGTCGCTGATGGCGCAGGGGCGCCACAAGTGGGTCAAACTGGATGACGATGACACCGTGCTCATCTCGGCGACACCGATTCCGGGAAACGAAACCGCCGTTTCGAAGGTGATCAGCCGTCTGATACGCAAGGGCGCCCGCGTTTTTCACGGTCGAAATGCCCGGGTCCACGTGTCGGGTCACGCCAACCGCGAGGAGCTGCTCACGTTCCTCAACGTGGTGCGGCCGCAGGCCTTCGTTCCCATCCACGGCGAGTACCGACACCTGCATGCCCACGCCGGCCTGGCCCGGACGATGGGCGTCCCGTGGGTGGAGGTGCTCGAGGACGGCGACGCCGTGGTCGTCGACGGGAAGGAAACCCGGGTGGAGCGGCGGGCGTTCGAGGCCGGATACGTCTATCTGGACGGGTCCAGCTTCGGAGACGTCAAGCGTGCCGTGCTGCGTGATCGCAGCCATCTGGCGGATGAAGGCGTGGTGGTGGTCACCGTGGCGGTCAACCATCAGACCGGAGAGATCATCTTCGGACCCGATCTCGACAGCCACGGGATGATGGACGCCCCCGAACCGGTGCTCCTCAAGGCCGCCGAGGCCGTCCGCCAAGCGGTGATGGACCGTGCCGGCAACGGGGGGTTCGACAGCAACGCCCTGCAGCAGGCTGTGCGCCAGGCGGCGGCGACGGTGATTCGGGCAGAGACCTCCCGCAAACCGGTGATCCTGCCGGTGGTGATGGATCTCTGACCCTGGTCTGAACCGGCGGCGTCGGACGCTTCCGATCGCCGGGCGGGGGATGCCGACAGATGCTGCATTCACTGGCTGCGCGAACTGCGCGCTCTACGCGCGTGAAATCCTTGGCGCAGGTGGCGGGGACGTGTATGTTCGAGTGCACATGACAAGCAAGACACCCACCCGCCGTGGGCAGAACGGGCGGAAGCGGGTGTCTTCTTCCCGGACCCCGGCGTCTCGAACCTCGGCGTCCCGGACCACAACTCAACGTAGGAGCACCTCCTCGAGGCCCGCAGCGCGGCGGGCCCCGGCGAACAGGGTTCCGGTCGGCCGAGTCTCGACGCGGACTTCGACGAGACCATCCACGCCGACCCGGGCCAAGTCCGCACCGCCGCAATCCTCGTTTGGGTTGCTACGGGACATCCTCCGTGAACGCCTCGGTCGTCAGGCCGACGACGTGTGGGGCCTCGTTCTGGTGGTGGCGGCAATCATCCTCACCCTCGGCTTCATCGGTCAGGCAGGACCGGTGGGGCGGTTCCTCGACGAAGGGCTCACGCTGCTGTTCGGCGTGTGGGCGTTCGCCCTCCCGCTGGTGTTGGTGGCGGTTGGCCTCACCCTGGCTCTCGGACGTCGATCCGATGGCGCCGGGCGCCTGATCGGGGGATCGATCGCAGTGTTCGTCGGATCGCTGGCGCTGTTCCACCTGCTCACCGGAGCCCAGGCCTTGTTCGAGAATCTCGAGCAGGTACGCGATCGGGGAGGAGCGGTAGGTTCGCTGCTGGCATTCCCGCTCCGGCGGATGCTCGGCATCTCGGGCGCTTTTGTGGTGCTGGTCGCCATCATCTCGCTCGGAGTCCTGGTGGTCACCCGCACCTCCGTGCGGGAACTGTTCATCGCCATTGGTGAGATGTGGCGTAACCTCCGGGCATTCGCCCGCAGCGCCCGGGTGGCGGGAACCCCGCCGGCGCCGGTTCAGCCGATCCGTGAGCGCGCCCGCCACCTTTCTCCTGAGGTGGCTCCCAAGCGACAGGCCCCCACGGACGAGCGCCCGGCCAAGGCGAAGAACCAGAAGCCCCGTGCCCCCAAAGCGGCGAATCCGGCAGCGGTCGAGATCCCCCAACCCGATCCGTCCAAGGGCTACCAGTTGCCGCCCCTCGAACTCCTCGAGTTCGGTGGGGGGGAGGAGCAAAACCGCCGAGCCCTCGAGGAGACCGCCGCCGTGTTGAAGGAGACGCTCCGCCAACACGGCGTCGATGCCGACCTCACCAAGATCGTCCCTGGTCCCACGGTGACCCGGTACGAGATCGAGCTGGCTCCCGGAGTCAAGGTCAACCGGGTCTCGAACCTGAGCCACGACATCGCCTACGCCCTCGGGACCCCCGACATCCGTCTGCTGGTGCCGATCCCGGGCAAGAGCGCCATCGGGGTGGAGGTGCCCAACAAGAAGCGGCGCCTGGTCAGCCTGGGCGACATCCTGCGCAGCAGCGAAGCGGCCAAGGAGAAACATCCCCTGGCCGTCGGCCTCGGTATGGACATCAACGGCACCTCCAAACTCCTCAACCTCTCCGAGCTGCCCCATGTCCTCATCGCTGGCGCCACCGGAGCCGGCAAGAGCTCGTGCATCAACTCGATCGTGACGTCGCTGCTGATGCGCACCCACCCCGACGATGTCCGCCTGATCATGGTCGATCCCAAGCGGGTCGAGCTGGGGCAATACAACGGGGTGCCACACCTCCTCACCCGGGTCATCACCAATCCCAAGAAGGCAAACGACGCCCTCAAGTGGGCGGTGGCCGAGATGGACCGTCGTTACGACCTCCTGGCCGACGCCAAGGTTCGCGACATCGGCGGCTACCGGGAGAAGCTCGATGCCGGCCAACTCGACCCGGAGGGCTTCGACCGCTTCCCGTTCATCGTTGTGATCGTCGACGAGCTCAACGACCTGATGATGGTGGCGGGACGCGAGGTCGAGGATTCGATCGTGCGCATCGCCCAGATGGCCCGCGCCGTCGGCATCCACCTGGTGCTGGCAACGCAGCGCCCCTCGGTCAACGTGATCACCGGCGTCATCAAGGCCAACGTCCCGTCCCGCCTCGCCTTCAGCGTGGCGAGCCAGACCGACAGCCGCGTGATTCTCGACTCGGCCGGTGCCGAGAAGTTGATCGGGATGGGCGACATGCTGGTGGTGACCGCCAAGGAGCCGCGTCCTGCCCGGATCCAGGGGTCCTGGGTACGGGAAGAGGAGATCCATGCCGTCGTCGACTGGGTCAAAGCCCAGATGGAGGCCCGCTACAAGGACCAGGAGGTTCTGGAAGCAGCCGCCTCCTCGACCGCCCATGGCGCCGCCGAACAGATCGACGACGAGGAAGAGATGCTGGTTCGCCAGGCGATGGACGTGATCGTCCGCTCCCAGCTCGGTTCGACCTCGATGCTGCAGCGCAAGCTGCGGATCGGATTCGCCCGGGCCGGCCGAGTCATGGACATCCTCGAGCAGCGCGGCGTGGTGGGGCCGTCGGTCGGATCCAAGGCCCGAGAGGTGCTCATGACCGAAGAAGAGCTGGATGAGCTGCTCACACAGGGAAGCTGACCTAGCTACGGGTCGGTCTCGTGAACGGACAACGGCGAACGAGCGTCCCGGGATCCTCCGCCTTCCTCCGCCTTCCTCTGCCCTCCTCTGCCCTCCTCGTTGAGTTAGCCTGACCGGGTCCCATGCTGCAGATCCTCACTCCATCGGGCGATCTCGTCGCCGACGCACCCTTCGACCTCGACATGGCGGTCCGGTTGTACCGGGCCATGGTCTTCGCCCGCACCTACGACCGCAAGTCGACGGCGCTCCAGAAGCAGGGTCGACTCGCCACCTACGCTCCGTTCGAGGGCCAGGAAGCGGCGCAGGTCGGCAGCTCGGCGGCTCTCAACCCGGACGACTGGATGGTGGCGACCTACCGCGACGCCGCCGCCATGTGGATGCAGGGGTACCCGATGGAGCTGCTGTTCGCCGGGCGAACCGGGGATGAGCGGGGAGGGTCACCACCGGTTCCGGTCAACGTGATGCCACCGTCGATCACGGTGGGCGGACACATGGTGCACGCCGTTGGTTTGGCCTGGGCCGAGCGGCTCAAGGGGTCCGACCGGATCGCCATGACCTACTTCGGTGATGGCGCCACTTCCGAGGGTGACTTCCACGAAGCCATGAACTTCGCCGCCGTCTTCGAGGTGGGGTGTGTGTTCGTGTGCCAGAACAACGGCTGGGCGATCTCGATGCCCCGCGATGCACAGACCGCCTCCGAGACGATCGCCCAGAAGGCGCTCGCCTACGGCATGCCCGGACTCCAGGTCGACGGCAACGATCTCTTCGCCGTCTATGAGGCGGCTCGGGAAGCCGTCACCCGCGCCCGCATGGGCGGCGGCCCAACTCTCATCGAGGCTGTGACCTACCGGATCGGTCCGCACACGACCGCCGACGATCCGTCCCGCTACCGAACCGAGGACGACGCCGCAACCTGGCGACGGCGGGACCCGCTGGAGCGGGTGAGGCTCTACCTGTCCGAGCGCGACCGTTGGTCGCGGGAGTGGCAGGACCAGGTCGAGGAGATGGCATCCGAGGAGATCGAACGTGCCGTGGCGGCCGCCGAGGCTCTCGAGCAACCAAGCGTGTCGGATGTGTTCACGGGGATGTTCGCCGAGCTGCCTCCCATTCTCGCCGAACAACTGCGCTGGGCGGAGGAGTCCGAATGACGGTGCTCACCCTGGCCCAGGCACTCAACCGGAGCCTCGACCAGGCTCTTTCCGAGATTCCCGAGACCGTCATCATGGGCGAGGACGTCGGTCGCACCGGTGGAGTGTTCCGGATCACCGACGGTCTGCTCGCCAAGCACGGGGCCGAGCGTGTCATCGACACCCCGGTCGCCGAATCGGCCATCGCCGGGGTGGGGTTCGGGATGGCGGTCGGCGGGATCCGTCCCGTCCTCGAGATGCAGTTCATGGGGTTCTCCTATCCGGCCTTCGATCAGGTGATCAACCACGTTGCCCGGATCCGACATCGTTCTCGGCATCGCTTCACGGCTCCGCTCGTCATCCGCATCCCCTACGGCGGGGGCATCGGAGCGGCTGAGCATCACTCCGAGTCGGCCGAGGCGATCTACGCCCACACGCCGGGACTCAAAGTGGTGGTTGCGTCCCGGCCCGTCGATGGAGCCGGCATGCTGCGGGCGGCGATCGAGGACCCCGATCCGGTCATCTTCCTCGAGCCGATCCGTCTGTACCGGGCCGTCAAGGAAGAGGTGGGCGAGGAGTCCTTCACCGTGCCGTTGGGGTCGGCGGCGGTCGAGCGGTCCGGCGACGACGTCACGCTGATCGGATGGGGGGCAATGATGAAGGAGCTGCGGGAGGCAGCGGCCGTGCTGGCCGACAGCGGCGTATCGGCCGAGGTCATCGACATCCGCAGCCTGGTCCCGCTGGACGTGGACACGATCGTGACCTCGGTGGCCCGGACCGGTCGAGCTGTGGTCGTGCACGAAGCGCCCCGTACTGCCGGCTTCGGCGCAGAGATCGCCGCCCAGATCCAGGAACGGTGCCTCTATCACCTGCAGGCGCCAGTCCTCCGGGTGACGGGGTGGGACACGGTCTTCCCCCTGAAACGATCCGAGCACCACTATCTCCCCGGCGTGGATCGGGTGGTGTCGGCGGTGGAACTGGTAGTGGGCGCATGACGGCCCCAACCGGCCCATCCGCCACCGGGGCTGCATCCGGCGACCGGACCGGTGTTCACGATGGGCGAGACTCGAGAGCAGGACGGTGACCGATGGCCAACGAATTCCGACTTCCCGACATAGGTGAGGGCCTCACCGAGGCTGAGATCGTCCGCTGGCACATCGCAGTCGGTGACCCGGTGACGGTCGATCAGACGGTGGTCGAACTCGAGACCGACAAGGCCGTGGTCGAGATCCCGTCGCCGTTCGCCGGCATCGTGCTGCACCACGGAGCTTCGGAAGGTGACATCCTTCCGGTGGGTGAGATCCTGGTGGTGGTGGGAGATGCCGGAGAGATCTGGACGGGCGACGGCCTCGTGGCGGCAACACCACCCGAGGTGGCCCCGATCGTGGGGACGATTTCGTCTGAGGCGATCGATCTGACCCCGACCACCCCGAACGCGGCCCAGGGGGAGGGTCAGCGGCTGTTGGCACTGCCGGTCGTTCGCAAGCTGGCCCGTGACCTGGGCGTTGCGCTCGAGACCGTGACCGGCACAGGACCCGGCGGTCGGATCACCCGCGAAGACGTGCAGGCGGCGGCCGAGGTCCCGGCACCGGGCGACTCCATCGCCCCAGCCGATGAACCGGGCGCCGCCGAAGAGGTGTCCCCAGCGGCGCAGGACCGAGGCGACGATGGCGGAGACGAGCGGCGGCCGCTCTCGCGACTGCGTCGCACCATCGCCGCCAACATGACGCGGTCGTGGAGCGAGATCCCCCACGTGACGACCTTCGACCACGTCGATGCATCCCGGTTGCTGGCGGTCAGAAGAGCACTCTCGGAGCGACACGACACGTCGGTACCCATCGATGCCCTCATCGTGGCGGCGGTGGCACCGGCCCTCCGATCCTTCCCTTCGTTCAACGCCACACTCGACGGCGACGAACTGGTGCTGCACGGTCGTCTCGACATCGGCGTGGCGGTCGACACCCCTGACGGATTGATGGTGGCGGTGATCACCGGGGCCGATCAGCGCTCCGTCCTCGAGCTGGCGGGTGAGGTGCGCAGGCTGGGGGAGAACGCCAAACGGCGGACCCTGACGCCGGCCGAACTCACCGGCCAGACATTCACCGTATCCAACATCGGGGCGGTGGGTGGCGGGTTGGGCACACCGATCGTGCCCTACGGCACGGTAGGGATCCTTTCGGTCGGCCGGGCGGTCGACACCCCGGTGGCCCGGGATGGGCGGGTGGAGATAGCCCCGGTGATGCCGTTGTCGCTGTCGTACGACCACCGGGTCGTCGACGGCGGCGAGGGCCGGCGTTTCATGGCGATGGTGATCGAGAACCTGCTCGAACCGGCGTTGTTCCTGGCCTGACACCAGGCCGCCGGTATCCAGGCACGCCGGCGATCCCGCCGGTTCAGGCGTCCCGGCGCCAGATGCTCTCACCTTCATCGTCGAGCTCCCCGGAGTCGACGAGTCCGAGAGCTGCCGCCACCCGCTGCGACGCCACGTGACCCGGATGCACGTGTGCCTCCAGTCGCTGGACCCCACCGCCGATGAGCCATTGGCACATCGCCCCGGCTGCCTCCGTGGCGATGCCACGGCCCTGCCACGCAACGCCGACCACCCACGCCACGTCGGAAGACGCACCGGTCACGGTTGCCTGCACGAATCCCACCGCAGCGCCGTCCAGGCGGATGACCCAGTTGTGCCACACCTCGCCATCGTCACCGGACCCCGCCACCTGTCCCCGGTACTGCGCTGTGAGTCCTTCGGGGGTGGGCGGCGCACCTCCGGTGAATTCGTAGAGCGACGGGTCGGCGAGGACGAGCGTCATCTCGGGGGCGTGAGCCACGTCGAGCGGCTCGAGGATGAGGCGTTCCGAGGCGAGGGTTTCGATCACCGGCACTCGATCACGCCCCATCTCGAGCAGACCGTTCGATATCTCATGCCTGCTGCCGGAGGATGGCGGACATCTTGCGCCGGAGCAGCGGGGGGCCTGCGGTGAGACCACATGCGAGCGCAAAGTGGGCGTCGTCGGTGACGTCGAGAATCACGATTTCCCCCTCCACCCGCACATGGAATCCGTCCTCGAGGGCGTTGATCCGGACCTGGGACCGGGGCCAGGCGCCGATGTCACCGGCGGTGCTCCGCACGGCGATTGTTTCGTCTGTCAGATCGATCTGCACGCTCAAGCCGGGGCCTGTCTCGCCCGGCAGTTTCAGGGAGCCATCGAACGTTCCCACTGCTTCCTCCTGCCCGTTGGACAAC
The DNA here is from genome assembly GCA_050329955.1 of Acidimicrobiia bacterium. Lineage (GTDB taxonomy): Bacteria > Actinomycetota > Acidimicrobiia > Spongiisociales > ZC4RG35 > JAOUGY01. The sequence goes on from JBHJOH010000040.1 coordinate 44,203, forward strand.
AGACTATTCGTCGCGCTCGTTGAAGGAAGCATCAACCTCCGCGGCGTGTCGCGCCAGGAACTCACCGAGCTCGCTCTGGCCCACCGAGGGCAGTCCGGGCGAGAGCAGCGCAACCAGTCGGTGTTGTGCCCTGGTCGTATGAGGTGATGCCGCCCCGTCACTGCGTGCGCAACAGGCGCCGCTGGGGCACGACGACTTGAGGTGGGTGTTGGTTCGCCGGCCCCGAAACAGTCGAGCGTCCTCGAAGCGCACACCGACGGTGAAGGCGTGGCCGGAAAGGTCGGCGGCAATGTGGGTGGAGCACCAGAACGACCCGACAGGCGTATCGGTGAACTGGTGGTGGAGTGCGAACTTGTCAGCGGAGGAGAAAGCTGTACGCGCTCCCCACATCCGGCACAACTGCTGGCCTTCGCTGCCACCCTCGCCATCGACCGGCAACGGCACGCCGTCGTTGGCATATGCCTTCCAGATGGTCCCGTCGGCATCGTTGCGCACGAAGTGGGTCTGGATCCCTAAGCGATGGGTGATCAGATTGGTGAAGCGCTGGGCGGCCATTTCGTAGGAGACGTAGTACTGCTCCTTGAGGTCCTCCACCGACAGATCGCGTTCCTCCTTTGCCTTGCGCAGGAACGGGACGGCCGACACCTCGGGGACGAGCACGGCCGCTGCGAAGTAGGAGGTTTCGAGGCGCTGGGTGAGCAGCTCCCGCGCCGAACGCGGTGTGGCATGCCCGAGAATCATGCCTCCCACGGTCTGCAGTACCGCCTTGCGGGCCTGCCGGGTCCGCAACTCGTTGCGTTGGGCCACGTAGATGCGCTTGCTATCGGGGTCGACCACCGACCGGACGTTGGAAGGGATGTCGTCGACGAATCGCAGACGGTACCCGAGAGAGGCGACCAGATCCGTGAGATGGCGGCCGGTGAGAGCTCCGGGACCTGAATACGCCGCCGTGCGCAGCGCCTCCGTTGCAGCCTCCTCGACGTGTTCGAGGTAGCCGTTCTCGGCTCGCAGGAACCGCGTCAGCTCGCCGTTGGCGATGCGGATCTCGTCGGTGGTGGCCGCCGTCTCCTCTTCCCTGCCGATCAGCTGCTCGAAGAGCGTGACGATGTGCTCCAACGCCTCATCCGGCAGCCGGGCCGAGGCCTTGAGATAAGGAAGTGCCAGCTCCTCGTAGCGGGGATGGTTCTGGGCGCGTTCGAGCGCCACCTCCAGACGGGCGCGCCGGTTGGGGGGCTCGGGGTCCAACAGATCGGCCACGTCGATTCCCAGCGCTTCGGCGAGGGCGTTGATCTGTCCCAACTTGGGTTCGCGTTTGCCATTCTCGACCAGTGAGAGAAATGGCGCCGGCCGGCCGATCGAGGCCCCGAGCTGTTCTAGCGTGAGACCCCGCCGCCTCCGAAAATGCTTCAGACGCTGCCCGAACACGATCGGATCGATGGTCAAGGAACTGCCTTTCCACGTCATTTCGGCAAGATACCACGTTCTTGCAGTGAAAAGGGCCCTCGAATAGCGGCACATGCGGAAAGAATGCCAGCATCCGATGAAAGGTCTTGCCGTGGTCGAACTGGATCTCCGAGCGCCGACGTCCGCCATCACGAACGATGACGCCCTGACGTTCGTGGCCGAGCTCCACCGGGAGTTCGGCACCGAACGGGAACTACTGCTGGCACGTCGCAGCGAGCGGGCCCGGGCCATCTCCGCCGGCGAACGTCCCGACTTCCTCCCGTCGACGGCTTCGGTCCGATCCTCGGAGTGGCGTATCGATCCGGTGCCGGGGCCGCTCCGCGATCGACGGGTCGAGATCACGGGCCCGGTTGACGCCAAGATGATGATCAACGCTCTCAATTCCGGCGCATCGGTCTTCATGGCCGACTTCGAAGACGCCACCACCCCGACCTGGGCGAACCTCGTGCAGGGCCAGCAGAACCTGGTTGATGCCTACCGTCGGTCGCTCTCATTCGAGAGCGGTGACAAGTCGTACCGGCTCGGTGAGGATCTGGCGACGTTGATCGTCCGGCCCCGCGGTTGGCACCTCCCCGAGAAGCATCTGATCATCGACGGCGAACCGGCATCCGGATCGCTGTTCGACTTCGGGTTGTACGCCTTCCACGGGGGTCGCGCCGCTCTGGAAGTTGGTCTCGGTCCGTACCTGTATCTCCCGAAGCTGGAGAGTCACCTGGAGGCCCGTCTGTGGAACGACGTCTTCAGCTACACCGAGGATCGGTTCGGATGGTCCCGGGGAAGCATTCGGGCGACGGTTCTCATCGAGACCATCCTCGCCGCATTCGAGATGGACGAGATCCTCTACGAGTTGCGGGACCATGCCGCCGGTCTCAACGCCGGACGGTGGGACTACATCTTCTCGATGATCAAGACATTCCGAACCGACCCTGGGTTCGTGCTGCCCGACCGGTCCCAGGTCGGGATGACGGTTCCGTTCATGCGGTCGTACACCGAACTCCAGGTCGCCACCTGCCACCGGCGGGGCGCCCACGCCATTGGCGGAATGGCTGCGTTCATTCCGAACCGCCGCAACCCGGAGGTTACGGAGACGGCGTTGGCCAAGGTGACAGAAGACAAGCGACGGGAGGCGGCCCAGGGCTACGACGGCACCTGGGTGGCCCATCCCGACCTGGTGGCGGTCGCCAAAGCCCAGTTCGACGCGGTCCTGGGGGACCGCCCCAATCAGCTCGAACGGCAACGACCCGAGGTGGCGGTG
>JBHJOH010000041.1:0-4305 GCA_050329955.1 Acidimicrobiia bacterium
TTCCGCCTACGGAGGCGAAGGGGCCAACACCCCTCGACGGGGGCGGAACAGACGCCGGTCCGCCCGGGCTGCAACATCCGGGCGGACTTCCGCCTACGGAGGCGAAGGGGCCAACACCCCTCGACGGGGGCAGAACAGACGCCGGTCCGCCCGGGCTGCCGCCCGCGAACAAGGCTCCGCGAGGCCCATCACCCCCTCTCTGCGGCTGGACTTCCGCCTACCGGGCGAACGGGCTCGCCCTCCTCTTCGGGGCGGAACAGCCGCCATTCCGCCCGGGGAGCTGTCGCTGCGCGACACATGCGCGATACATGCGTGGCTCGTCGCTCGTGGCTCGTGGCTCGTAGCTCGTCGCTCGTCGCTCGTCGCTCGTCGCTCGTAGCTCGTAGCTCGAAGCTCGAAGCTCGTAGCTCGCTTGCTACCCCACCCCCCGTGGGGTAGGATCACCTCGTGAAAGAGATCCACAAGAAGTCGGCGCTCAATCGGCTGAAGACCGTTCGGGGGCATCTCGACGCGGTGATCTCGATGGTGGAAGACGAGCGGTACTGCCCTGAGGTCATGAAACAGGTCTCGGCATTGCAGTCTTCGCTCGAGAAGGTGAACCGGATCCTTCTGCAGAACCATCTCGAGACCTGCGTGACCCATGCCATCCAGGAGGGTCGCGGGCCGGCGATCGTCGATGAACTGATGGAGACCATGAAGTACACCCAGGCCGTCACCGGACCGTCGGCGGCGGTAGAGCTGAGGGAGTTGGAGCAGCTATGAACACTGTGACCCTGTCCGTACCCGACATCTCCTGCGGGCACTGCAAGAACAGCATCGAAGGCGCCGTCGGCGGGCTGGAAGGCATCGACAAGGTCGAGGTGGCCATCGAGGCCAAGACCGTCGACCTGAGCTTCGACCCGGCGTCGGTCAGCCTGGACACCATCATCGAGACGATCGAGGAACAGGGCTACGACGTAGCCCGCTAGCGGCGGACGGCCGCCGCTCCCACTCCGGAGAGAACTGCTCATGACCACCGAACACGTCCGAGGCACCACCATCACCGCCCGCCCACCCCTCACTTTCGAGGTGGACGGGATGACCTGTGCCGCCTGCGCCGGCCGCATCGAGCGCGTCCTCGGCAAGCAGGATGGCGTGGACGCTGCGGTCGTGAATTTCGCCGGAGCCGAAGCGAAGGTCCGTCTCACCGGTGACGTCACCCCCGACGAGCTTCGGGCCGCCGTCCAGAAGATCGGATACGACATCCGCATCGTCGAGGAGGACACGAAACGCCAGAACATGGTGGACAAGTACTCCGAAGAGGAGCGGACCCAGTGGCGCCTCATGTGGGGGGCGGCCGCCCTCTCCGCCCCGGTGATGCTGCTGGCGATGTTCGGGCCGATGCACGCCACCTGGTCGGCTGTCATCCAGTGGGCGTTGACCACACCGGTGGTCTACTTCTTCGGATGGCAGTTCCATCGGGTGGCGCTCAAGCAGCTGCGCAGCTTCGGCGCCTCCATGGACACGCTGATCTCGCTCGGCACCACCGCCGCCTACGGGTACTCCGTGTGGGCGGTGTTCGCCGGAGAGCACGTGTTCTTCGAGACGGCCGCCATCATCATCACCCTCATCACTCTGGGCAAGGCGTTCGAAGCCAGGGCCAAGGGCAGGGCGTCGCATGCCATCACCAAGCTGCTCGAGCTCGGCGCCCGGCAGGCCACCGTGCTCCAGAACGGGGTGGAGCGTACGGTCGCCATCGAAGACGTCCTGCCGGGCGACATCATGGTGGTCCGCCCGGGCGAGAAGATCCCCAGCGACGGGACCATCTCCGAGGGACTCACCTCACTCGACGAGTCGATGCTGACCGGCGAGTCGGTCCCGGTGGACAAGGGCCCCGGTGACGCCGTGTTCGGTGCCACCGTCAACCAGCAGGGCCGCATCCTGGTGGCCGCCACCCGGGTGGGGTCCGACACCGCCCTCAGCCAGATCGTGCGGATGGTCGAGCAGGCCCAGGCGACCAAGGCGCCCGTGCAACGACTGGCCGATCGGGTGTCGGCCGTGTTCGTGCCGATCGTGGTGACGATTGCGGTGGCAACCCTGGCCGTGTGGCTGTCGCTGGGCGAGCCGGTCGAGACGGCGGTTCGGGCGGCGGTTGCGGTGCTCATCATCGCCTGCCCGTGCGCGCTTGGGCTGGCGACACCCACCGCCATCATGGTGGGTAGTGCCCGCGGCGCCGAGCTGGGTGTGCTCTTCAAAGGCGCCGAGGTCTTCGAACGCTTCAAGAACATCGACGTGGTCATGTTCGACAAGACCGGCACCCTCACCACCGGGATGATGGCGTTGACCGATGTCGAGACCGATGGCGACGAGACCACCTTCCTGCGCAGGGTCGGATCGGTGGAAGCGGCCTCCGAGCATCCGATCGGGCGGGCGGTGGCGCTCGGTGTCGAGCAACGCGACATCGATCTGGTTGCCGTCACCGACTTCAGCAATGTCAGCGGTGCCGGCGTGGTCGGCCGGGTGGAAGGCACCGAGGTGGTGGTGGGTAAGGCCAAGCTGGCCGCCGACCGCGGACTGGTGGTCGACGAGCGTTGGACCCGGGCTCTGGCATTGCTCGAGGCCCAGGCCAAGACCGCCTTCCTCGCCGGTTGGGACGGCGAGGTGCGCGGTGTCATCGCCGTCGCCGACAACATCCGTCCCACCAGCCGTACTGCCGTGTCGGGGCTGGCGGCGATCGGGGTTTCGTCGGCGATGATCACCGGCGACAACCGGCGTACCGCCGACGCCGTCGCCGGCGAGATCGGGATCGACGAGGTCATCGCCGAGGTGCTGCCCGGTGACAAGGCGGCCGAAGTGCGCCGCGTCCAGGCAAGCGGGCGGAGCGTGGCGTTCGTGGGCGACGGGATCAACGATGCCCCCGCCCTCACCGAGGCCGATCTGGGGATCGCGGTGGGAACCGGCACCGACATCGCCATCGAGGCGGGCGACGTCGTGCTGATGTCGGGCAACCCGGCCCAGGTGGCGGTTGCCATGCAGCTGGCCCGCCGCACATTCGTCGGTATCAAGGAGAACCTGTTCTGGGCGTTCTTCTACAACACCGCCATGATCCCGCTCGCCGCCCTCGGCTACCTCGACCCGATGCTTGCCGCCGCGGCGATGGCGTTCTCCTCGGTGTCGGTGGTGGCCAACAGCCTCCGCTTGAAGCGATGGAGCCCGCCGACGGCCTGAGCGTTTCGTCGCACATGGCGCTGTCCTGTCGACCTGTCGACCTGTCGACGCCCACGGCTTCTCGAAGGACTAGCTTCGAGTACATGGACGCCGTGATCGACATCCGCGGGTTGCACAAACGCTACGGCTCGACCACTGCGCTCGACGGGCTCGACCTGGTGGTGGGTCCGGGCGAGATACACGGGTTTCTCGGTCCCAATGGATCCGGGAAGACCACCACCATCAGGATCCTGCTGGGGCTGCTCAGATCCGACGGAGGCACCGTCCGTTTGCTGGGCGGAGATCCCTGGTCGGAGGCGACCGAGCTCCACCAGCGACTCGCCTACGTCCCCGGCGACGTCTCGTTGTGGCCCGACCTCACCGGCGGCGAGGTGATCGACCTGCTCGGACGCATGCGCGGCCACATGGATCCGGTGCGCAAGAACGAACTGATCGAACGATTCGACCTCGACCCCACCAAGAAGGGTCGCGCCTATTCGAAGGGCAACCGCCAGAAGGTGGTCTTGATCGCGGCGCTCGCCTCACAGGTCGAGCTGCTGATCCTCGACGAGCCCACCTCGGGCCTCGACCCGCTGATGGACGCCGTCTTCCGTGAGTCGGTCGGTCGGGAGCTGCACAACGGGCGGACGGTGCTGCTCGCCAGCCACATCCTCTCGGAGGTTGAAGCCCTGTGCGATCGGGTCTCGATCATCAAGGCGGGACGAACCGTCGAAACCGGCACCCTCGACGAGTTGCGACATCTCACCCGGACCACCGTTATCGCCGAACTGGCCGGCCCGGCTGATGGGCTGGCCGATCTGACCGGGGTGCACGACCTCGAGAGCAACGGCACCCGGGTCGCCTTCGAGGTCGACCCGAGCGCGCTCGATCGGGTGCTCACCCAGCTGGCCGGGATCGGGGTCAGGTCGCTCACCAGCCGTCCTCCCACCCTGGAGGAGTTGTTCATCCGTCACTACCAGGACGGCCCGTCACGGCACGACGGGACATGAGAGACATCGCCGGTTTCGGCCTGATGCTGCGGCTGGTACTGCGCCGCGAGCGGTTCGCCCTCCCGGTGTGGACTCTCATCATCGCCGCCATTCCCGCCGGCACGGCGGG